>NZ_JAAPBF010000147.1 GCF_022695985.1 Streptomyces sp. NP-1717
GCGGCCGGGGGTTCCGCGGCGGAGCCGGCGGGCGGGGACTGGTGGAGCCAGCACGCCACGGTGCGTTCGGGCGCGCCGTCCGGGGCGGTGTCCGGCGCGGACAGCGCCGGTACGTGCTCGGAGCACGGGTCGAACGCCTTGCCGCAGCGCGGGTGGAAGGCGCAGCCCGTCGGCATCGCCGTCAGGTGCGGCGGTGAGCCGGGGATGCCGGTCAGCTCCCTGCGGGGGCCGTGCAGCGCGGGGAAGGAGTGGAGCAGTCCGTCGCTGTACGGGTGGCGTGGGTCGCGGTAGATCTCGGCGGCGCCCGCCTCCTCGACGATCCGGCCGCCGTACATGATCGCGATGCGGTCCGAGAACTCGATCAGCAGCGAGATGTCGTGGGTGATGAAGACGACCGAGAAGCCCAGCTCCTCGCGGAGTGCGACGAGCTTGCGCAGGATCTGGCGCTGCATCACCACGTCGAGTGCGGTGGTCGGTTCGTCCATGATGACGATCTCGGGCTCCAGTGCGAGCGCCATCGCGATCATCACGCGCTGGCGCATCCCGCCCGAGAGCTGGTGCGGGAACGCGCCGAGCCGGTCGCGGGAGATACCGACCAGGGTCAGCAACTCCTCGGCGCGCGCGGTGCGTTCGGCCGACCTCAGCTCCGGGCGGTGCGCCTTGAGGACGTCGGTGAGCTGGCTGTGCACCGTGTGCACGGGGTTGAGGGAGTTCATCGCGCCCTGGAAGACGATCGACAGCTCCTGCCAGCGGAAGGCGCGCAACTGCTGCGGCGTGAGGGCCAGCAGGTCCACCGGGGCCGCGTCGTCCCCCGGCGGCCGGTAGTGGACGTCGCCGCCGGTGATCACCCCGGGCGGCGAGAGCAGCCGGGTCACAGCGTAGGCGAGAGTGGACTTGCCGGAGCCCGACTCGCCGGCGAGGCCGAGGACCTCGCCGCGGTGCAGGGTCAGGTCGATGTCGCGCAGCGCGTGGACCGCGCCGGGGCCGGTGCCGTAATCGACATTGAGGCCGCTGATGGTCAGGACGGGGCGACCGGTCGTCATGCGCGGGGCTCCTTGTCGGGCGTGCGGTCGGGCGTCCGTGCGGGGGTGCGTTCGGGCGGGGCGGCCTTGGCGGGGCCGCTGCCGTTCGCGCCGCTCTTCGCGACGCCGCCGGCCCGCGCCCCGTTCGCCCCGCCGGCCCCGTTCGTACGGTCCGTGCGCGCCACCGGCGTGAAGCCGACCCGCATCCGGATCTTCCGCGAGGCGCCGGTCTCGGTGCGCAGCCGCGGGTTCACGAACTCGTCGATACCGAAGTTGATCAGCGCGAGCGCGGTGCCGAGGAGTGCGATGCAGAGCCCGGCGGGGACGAACCACCACCACGCGCCCTGCGCGAGCGCCTGGTTGGACTGCGCCCAGAACAGGACGGTGCCCCAGTTCCAGTTGGAGATGTCGGCGACGCCGATGAAGGCGAGGGTGATCTCCAGCAGGACGGCGAAGATGACGGTGCCGACGAAGCCTGACGCGATCACGGCGGTGAGGTTCGGCATGATCTCGAAGCCGATGATCCGCCAGGTGGGTTCTCCGGTCGCCCGCGCCGCCTCGACGTAGTCCCGCTTGCGCAGCGAGAGCGTCTGGGCGCGCAGCACCCGCGCGCCCCAGGCCCACGACGTGAAGGCGATCACGACGGCGATGAGCAGGTCGCCCGCGTCGGAGACGAAGCTGGCGATGATGATGATCAGCGGCAGCGCCGGGATGACGAGGAAGATGTTGGACAGCGCGGAGAGGATCTCGTCCATGACGCCGCCGAGGAATCCGGAGGTGACGCCGATCAGCACGGACAGGACCGTCGCGAAGAATCCGGCGACGAAGCCCACCAGGAGCACGCCCCGGGTGCCGACGAGGATCTGCGACAGCACGTCCTGACCGGTCTGCGTGGTACCGAACCAGTGGTCGCCCGACGGCGGCTGGAGCAGCTGGTCGCTCATCATGTCGGGGTCGTACGGGGCGATCCACGGGCCGATGACCGCGAGCAGGGCGAAGAATCCCAGGATCGAGATCCCGGTGAGGGTCTTGCCTCCGCGCAGGAAGCGCAGCCTGGCTCGTTTGGAGGGTGTCGGCGCCGGAGCCGCGTCGAGTACGGCGACCTCTGTTGCGGGGATGGACATGGCTCAGGCCTCCTTCCGGGTGCGCGGGTCGAGGAACAGATAGACCAGGTCCGCGAGCAGGTTCGCCGCGAGCACGGACAGCGTGATGATCAGGAAGACGCCCTGCATCAGCGGATAGTCCTTGGCGCCGACGGCCTGGAAGAGCTGGTAGCCGATGCCCGGATAGGAGAAGACCATCTCCACCAGCAGGGTGCCGCCGACGATGAAGCCCAGGGAGAGCGCGAAGCCGGAGATGTTGGGGAGGATCGCGTTGCGCGCGGCGTACGAGAACATCACGCGGCGCTCGGAGAGTCCCTTGGCCTGCGCGACCATCACGTAGTCCTCGGACGAGACGGTCACCATCATGTTGCGCATGCCGAGGATCCAGCCGGCGATGGCGCTGAGGATGATCGTGATGCCCGGCAGGAAGCCGTGGTAGAGCGCGCTGGAGATGAACGGCACGTCGAACGCGGGCACCAGTGAGCTGTCGTAGCCGCCGGCGGCCGGGAAGAGCGGCCACTTCACGGCGAACAGGGCGATGGCGATGAGCCCGAGCCAGAAGTACGGGATCGAGGAGATGAACGTCGTGACGGGCAGCAGGCTGTCCATCCAGGAACCGCGCCGCCAGCCGCTGTAGACGCCGATCCCGGTGCCGAGCAGAAAGCTGATCAGGGTGGTGAGGCCGACCAGTACCAGCGTCCAGGGCAGCGACTGCGAGATGACCTCGCTGACGGGCGTCGGGAAGAAGGTGAAGGAGAGCCCGAGGTCGCCCTGGAAGAGCTGGCCCCAGTAGTCGGTGTACTGCTGCCAGAGCGAGCGTTGCTTGTCGAGGCCGAAGAGGGCCTTGAGCGAGGCGATCGCGCTGGTGTCGAGCTGGCCCTGGAACCGGGCGATCAGCGCCTGGACCGGATCGCCGGGCATCAGCCGCGGGATCAGGAAGTTGATGGTGATCGCCGCCCACGCCGTGACGGCGTAGAAGAGGATCCTCTGGAGGACGAACTTCACTTCGCCGCCACCTCCGTCGTGCTCGTGGCGGGCCCGGAGCCCGTGGTGCCGGTGGCGCCGTCGCCGTTCGCGGGGGCGCCGGGGACGGCCGTGGTGACGGGGCGGTCCTCGTACAGCCAGCACGCCGCCCACTGGCCGTCGTCGAGCGCGAAGCGCGGCGGCAGTTCGGTGCGGCAGCGCTCCATGGCCTTGGGGCAGCGGGGGTGGAAGCGGCAGCCCCCCGGCGGGGAGATGAGTGAGGGGGGCTCGCCGCTTCCGGTCTCCTCCTGGGCCTCCTCGTCCGCGATCCGGTCGGGGTCGGGGGCCGAGGCGATCAGCAACTGGGTATAAGGGTGCGCGGGTTGCTGGGTGACGGTCTCGCTGTCGCCGCCCTCCACGATCCGGCCGGCGTACATCACCAGGGTCGTGTCCGCGAAGTACCTCGCGGACGCGATGTCGTGCGTGATGTAGAGGATCGCCAGGTGCAGGCGCTCCTTGAGGTCACGCAGCAGGTTGAGTACGCCGAGCCGGATCGAGACGTCGAGCATCGAGACCGGCTCGTCCGCGAGGAGCACCTTGGGGTCGGCACCCAGCGCCCGCGCGATGGCGACGCGCTGGCGCTGGCCGCCGGACAGCTCGTGCGGGAACTTGTCCAAGTACTGAAGAGGTGGCAGCAGTTGGACGCGTTCCAGCAGTTCGCACGCCTCCGCCTCGGTGGCCTGCTTGCCGTGGATCTTCAGCGAGCGGGTGAGGTGGTAGCGCACCGTGTGCACGGGATTGAGCGAGGCGAACGGGTCCTGGAAGATCAGCTGGACCTGTTTCACGTACGCCCGGAAGGACCGGCCGCGACCAGCCTTGACCGGGGTGCCGCCGAGCCGTATCTCGCCCTCGGTGAGCGGATACAGCTGTGACAGCAGCCGGGCCACCGTCGACTTGCCCGACCCCGACTCACCGACCAGTGCCGTGACACTGCCGCGCCGCAGGCGCAGCGAGACGTCGTCGACGGCGTGGACCGTACGGCGCCGGCGGCCGACGAGGTCGCCGACGGTCCGTCTGACGGGGAAGTGCTTGGTGACGCCGCGCGCTTCGAGCACGATGTCGTCGTGGGTGGAGGGGTTCTCGGCGGGGTCTCGGTCGTGGTTGGTCATCGGCCGGCCTCGTTACTTCGCGGGCTTGAGGTGCAGTACGACGTCCAGCGCGTTGGGCTGGGTCGGCTGCGGCGGGGCGTACGGGTCGGCCTCGGTCGGCCAGCCCACCCAGTTCTTCGTGGAGTACTCCGCCCCGATGGGCGCCGCGGCCGTCGGGATCATCGGGACCTCGTCGACCATGATCTTCTGGATGGTGTTCAGGGCCGTGGTGCGCGCGGAGTCCTCCGTCGCGTTGGCGTACTCCTTCAGCGCCTTGGTCGCCTCGGGGCTGTCGAAGCGGCCGAAGTTGCCGAGCGGCGCGTTCTTGCCGATGGGCTGGAGCAGCGCGCCGTCCATGATGTTCTGGTACATGTCGTACGGCGTGGCACCGGAGTTGGTCCAGTGCAGGGTGGCGTCGAAGTTGCCGTTGCCGACGTCGGCGGTCCACGCCTCGGCGGTCTGCGTCTTGACCTTCGCCTCGATGCCCAGGGGCTTGATGTTGTCCTTGATGATGGACAGGCCCGTGATGTAGTCGTTCCAGCCGGCGGGGTCGGTGAAGGTCAGCTTCACGGCCTTGCCGTCCGGGTCCTTCAGGACGCCGCCGTCGAGCTTGTATCCGGCCTCGTCCAGGACCTTCTTGGCCCCGGCGACGTCGGGCTTGATCGTCACGCCCTTGTACTCGGGGGCGAGGAAGGACTCACCGGCGGGCAGCGGGATGCCGGTCGGGTTGGTGATCTCCGGGTAGAGCGTGGCCTGCGCCTGGATGTGGATGGCCTTGCGGTCGACCACCATGGCCATCGCCTTGCGGAGCGCCGGGTCACCGAGCGGGCCCTTGGTGGTGTTGAACCACAGGCCGTGGATGCCGAGTCCGGAAGGGAACCAGAGCTTGTTGTTCTTGGGGTCCTTGGCGACGTACAGCTGCTTGTAGTTCGGCATGAACACGAACGACCACTCGGCCTTGCCGTTGGCGAGTGCGGTGGTCTGCGCGCTGTTGTCGTTGTACGAGGTGAAGCGGAGCTCCTTCACCTGCGTCTTGCCCTTCCAGTAGGAGGACGTGGTGTCGAGCGTCGTGGTCTGCGGCGTGAACGTCTTGAGCTTGTACGGCCCCGAGCCGAGCGGCTCGCGGTTGGGCCAGGTCGCCGGGTCCTTGACCTTCTCCCAGATGTGCTTCGGCACCACGAACGTCGTGGTGATCTTGTTCTGGTTGACGAACTGCGAGTCCTTGAAGGTGAGGACGACCTTGCCGCCCTCGACGGTTATGCCGTCGTAGGGCACGCCGTTGCCGTTGAGCGCCGGGAACTTCTTGATGAGACCGAAGGTGAACGCCACGTCCTCGGCGGTCAGCTTCTTGCCGTCCGACCACTTGGCCCGCTCGTCGATGGTGAAAGTGACCTTGGTGAAGTTCTCCTCCCACTTCCACTCGCTCGCCAGCCAGGGCTCGCCCTTCTCGCTGGGGCGCACCAGGTTCGTCATCACCAGGGGCTCGTAGATCATGTAGCGGTAGCCGAGCGACGCACCGGCGGAAGTGCCGAGGAACGGGTTGCTGTTGTTGGTCTGCGGGCCGTTCGGCATACCGATGGTGAGGACGCCGGAGGCGCCGCCTGATGACCGGTTGGCATCCGAGTTGGCCGAGGAACATCCGGCGGCGAGCGCGGCCACGACGGTGGCGGCGGCCAGCGCCCGGAGCTTGCGGTGTGCGGACATGGCGACTCCAGAAAGGGTGCGGCTCTGTGGGACGGCGGGCCGTGGGGCTGTGGTCCTGGGACCGGGTTCTGGTGCGGGTACCAGGTGCCGTGTACGGGTGTACGGGTGTACGGGACTGCCGAATTGCGGGACTGCGGGACTGCGGGTGTGCCTGGTCGGGACTGTGCGGCGTTGCGGCTGTGCGGCGTTGCGCGTGTGCACGGTGAGAGCTGTGCACCGGTACGGCGTTGCGGCTGTGCGGCGTTGCGGCTGTGCTGTGCCCTGTTGTGCTGTGCCGACCGTGTCGCTGGTGGTGCGTACGGACGTCCGTGTCACACGGGTGGCGCGGGTCAGGCGGGTACGGAGCCGATGGAGAGCGTGTCCGGGGAACTCCCGGCGACTGCACCGGAGTTGCCCCCGGATCTCGCCCCCGCCAGTGGCGCCGACTGCCGTACGACCAACTCGGTGGGCAGAACGACCGGTTCGTCCGGCGCGGTCGTCCCTCCCAGATGCCCGAGCAGCATCCGCGCCGCCGTCTCCCCCATCCGCCGGGTGGGCTGGCGGACGGTGGTCAGGGGCGGTTCGGTGTGCCGGGCCATCGGGATGTCGTCGAAACCGACCACGGCGATGTCGTCCGGCACCGACCGTCCCGCCGCGCGCAGCGCTCTCAGCGCCCCCGCGGCGCTGATGTCGTTGTGCGCGAAGACGGAGTCGAACGGGGTGCCGGCGGCGAGGAGTCGTTCGACGGCGAGGCGCCCGGACAGCTCCGTGAAGTCCCCCACGGCGACCAGGTCGGTCGGGAGGATCTCGCGGAAACCGCCGAGCCGGTCACGTACGCAGCCGAATCGCTCCGGCCCCGTGATGACCAGGGGTCTGCTGCGTCCGTCGGCCAGCAGATGGCGGGCGGCGGACGCACCTCCTTCGTGATTGGTGGTCACGACGGAGGGGAATTCGTCGGGGTGGCTGCCGCGATCGTCGATGAGCACGACCGGCAGACCCTTGTGGCTCAGGGCGATGATCTTGTCGAGCGTGTTCTCGGGTTCGACGACGAGCAGTCCGTCGAAGGCCCGCGCGGAGACCTGGGTCGTGAAGCGTTCCACCGAGTCCGCGCCGCGGTTGAAGGTGAACAGCAGCAGGCCGTAACCCGCCGCCTCCACCGTGTCCACGACGCCCTGAAGGACCTCGCCCATCCACGCCCAGGTCAGCGAGGGCACCAGCATCCCGACCGTACGGCTGTTGCCGCGGGCCAGTCCGACGGCGCCCGAACTGGGCACGTATCCAAGAGATGCGATCACGTCACGGACCCGCGCGGCCGTTCTGCCGTCGACCTCGCCCTTGGTGTTGATGACCCGGGACACGGTCGTCTTGCTGACGCCGGCCGCGCGGGCCACATCCGCAATGGTGACGCGCATCGGAGGGCCTCGAATCGTTGGGTGGAACCGGTTCCGGTACCGGTACCGGAACCGGTTCCAATTTGAGCGGTGAGTTAACCGGTCCAGACCAACGCCGTCAAGACTTCACACCGAAATTACGCGGGAGGCGACTCCTGGGGATCCAGCGGGGGTTATGCGTTCAGGTTCTGAATGTTCAATCCCTTGACCGGAGTTCACATCGGAGTTCATGCTCGCCCCGTGAACGGAGCGAAGGCGCGGCTGTACGGCTGCAATGGTTCCGGGGCTCAGCCGCACGGGGGCGGCCAACCGGAAGTCGCGGGGCCGGGCTTGACCGGGGGCTGCGGAGGGGGTGCCGGTGGCCGGGCGGTCGCCGACACCCTGTGGGCGGTACGTGGGCCGGTCGCCCTACTCGGCCGGTTCGACCCCCGCCCGCAGCAGCCCGTAGGTGTACGCGTCCTCCAGGGCCTGCCACGACGCGGCGATCACGTTCTCCCCGACGCCCACCGTCGACCACTCCGCCGTGCCGTCCCCCGTGGTGATGAGGACGCGGGTCGTCGACTCCGTGCCGTGCTTGCCTTCCAGGATGCGGACCTTGTAGTCCACCAACTCCAGCTTCGCCAGCTGGGGGTAGATGCGCTCCAGGCCGACCCGCATGGCCCGGTCCAGCGCGTTGACCGGGCCGTTGCCCTCCGCGGTGGCGACGATGCGCTCGCCCTTGGCCCACAGCTTCACAGTCGCCTCGTTGGCGTGCGAGCCGTCCGGGCGGTCCTCGACGATCGCGCGCCACGACTCCGTACGGAAGTAGCGCCGCGCCCTGCCCTCGGCCTCCTCACGCAGCAGCAGCTCGAAAGAGGCGTCGGCCGCCTCGTACGTGTAGCCCTTGAGCTCGCGCTCCTTCACCCGGCCGACGACGCGGCCGACCAGATCGCGGTCGTCGCCGAGGTCGATGCCCAGTTCCCTGCCCTTGAGCTCGATCGAGGCGCGCCCGGCCATGTCGGAGACGAGCATCCGCATGGTGTTGCCGACCTGTACGGGGTCGATGTGCTGGTAGAGGTCGGGATCGACCTTGATCGCGGAGGCGTGCAGTCCGGCCTTGTGCGCGAAGGCGGAGACGCCGACGTACGGCTGGTGGGTGGAGGGCGTCAGATTGACGACCTCGGCGATGGCGTGCGAGATCCTGGTCATCTCGGACAGGGCGCCCGGGGGCAGGACCCGCTTGCCGTACTTCAGCTCCAGCGCGGCGACGACGGGGAAGAGGTTCGCGTTGCCGACGCGTTCGCCGTAACCGTTGGCGGTGCACTGCACGTGCGTGGCGCCCGCGTCGACGGCGGCGAGGGTGTTGGCGACGGCGCAGCCGGTGTCGTCCTGGGCGTGGATGCCGAGCCGGGCGCCGGTGTCGGCGAGCACGGTGGCGACCACGGCCTGGATCTGGGCGGGCAGCATGCCGCCGTTGGTGTCGCAGAGGATGACGACGTCCGCGCCGGCCTCGGAGGCGGCCCTGACGACGGCCTTGGCGTACTCGGGGTTCGCGCGGTAACCGTCGAAGAAGTGCTCGCAGTCGACGAAGACGCGTCTGCCCTGTTCACGCAGGTGGGAGACGGTGTCCGCGACCATCGCCAGGTTCTCTTCGAGCGTCGTGCGGAGCGCGAGCTCGACGTGCCGGTCGTGCGATTTGGCGACCAGCGTGATCACCGGGGCGCCGGACTCCAGCAGAGCCCTGACCTGCGGGTCGTCCGCGGCGTGGGCACCGGGGCGGCGTGTGGCGCCGAAGGCGACGAGCTTGGCGTGCTTGAAGTCGATCTCGCTGCGGGCACGGGCGAAGAACTCGGTGTCCCGCGGGTTGGCGCCCGGCCAGCCGCCCTCGACGAACCCCACCCCGAAGTCGTCCAGGTGCCGCGCGATGGTCAGCTTGTCGGCGACCGTCAGATTGATGCCCTCGCGCTGGGCTCCGTCGCGCAGCGTGGTGTCGAAGACATGGAAACTGTCGTCGGTGACCGTTGGCTCTGTGGTCATGACTCTGTGACTCCTGTTGAGTGAGGGAGGGTCTGGCTCCACTGCCACCGTCTTCGCGTGCTCCCGTTTCGGCCGGGGTGGGGCCGGAAAACGAAAAAACCCCTCGCGGGTGCGAGAGGTCTGCGCGCGGGTCTGGGGCACGATGGCCGCCGCGTACGTGGTGGTACGGAGCGGTCACTGCGGACCGGCGCGCCTGCTGCCCATAATCATGGCGAACGAGAACACGTCAGCATTCTGGCACGTTTGTCCCCTGGTGGAAGCCCCGTCTCACGATGCGGGCGGTGCGGGTGTGTCCTGTGGGCGGTGGTGTGCTGGGACAGCGGCGGCGGGGCGGCCCCGTACCGGGCTCAGAGCAGCGAGTCCTCGATGAACTCGCGAACATGTCGCAGGACTTGGGCTCTGCCTGTGCCCGGTATGCCGACCACCACATGGACGCTGAAGCCGTCGAGCAGGGCGCGGAGTCGGGCGGCGAATCTGTCGGGGTCGACCGCCCGCAGCTCGCCGTGCGAGATCCCCTCGGCGAGCAGGGCGACCAGGTCCCGGTGCCAGGCCCGCTCGATCGCCGCCTGCCGGGCGCGGGCGTCGCCCTCGGCGTCCTGCGAACGGTTCCAGACCTCCAGCCAGAGCGTCCAGTGCGGATCGCGGTGGCCCGCGGGGACGTACAGGTCGACGTACGCGTCCAGCCGCTCCCGCACCGTCGCCTGCCCGGACAGCAACCCCCGGCGCTCGGCGCCGCGCCGTGTCTCGCTCCACTCCAGGGTCTGGAGCAGCAGCTCGTCCTTCGTACGGAAGTAGTAGAGGAGGTGCCCGCTGCTCATCCCGACGTCACGTCCGAGCCCCGCCATGGTGAGCCCGTCGAGCCCGCCCCCGGCGATGGTGTCCATGGCGGCGGCGAGCACGGCCTCGCGGGGCGGGGCGGCGTTGCGGCGGCGCGCGGTGGGTGTCACCCGTCCGTTGTACCTGATGCGGGCACACGGGGTTGTCGGTGGGTCACACAGCGAATCCCGGCACGGCGGTGCGCACGGAGCGGACCGGGCACCGGTGCGGAACCCCTCCTCGTGAGGAGGGGTTCCGCACCGCTCGCCGGTGAAGCCACGGGCTCCGCGTCAGCCCACCTGGTGCA
Organism: Streptomyces sp. NP-1717; assembly: GCF_022695985.1. Taxonomy (GTDB): domain Bacteria; phylum Actinomycetota; class Actinomycetes; order Streptomycetales; family Streptomycetaceae; genus Streptomyces. Next base: position 10,450 of record NZ_JAAPBF010000147.1, read on the forward strand.
TCCACCCGTGGGCGTCGTCGGCCCGGCCCGTCTGGATGTCCAGCAGGGCCTCGCGCAGCTTCGACGTGACGGCGCCGGACTCCCCGCCCGAGTGCGTCCACTCGCCGCTCGCCGACCTGACGAGCCCGACCGGGGTGATGACGGCGGCCGTGCCGCACGCGAAGACCTCGGTGAGGGTGCCGTTCTCCGTGTCGCGGCGCCACTCGTCGACGGAGATCCGGCGCTCCTGCGAGGTGTAGCCGAGGTCGCCGGCCAGTCTCAGCAGCGAGTCACGGGTGATTCCGGCCAGCAGCGAGCCGGTGAGTTCGGGAGTGACGATCTTGTCCCCGTACACGAAGTACAGGTTCATCCCGCCCAGTTCCTCGACCCACTTGTGCTCGACGGCGTCCAGGTAGGCGACCTGGTCGCAGCCCTCCGCCGCGGCCTCGGCCTGCGCGAGGAGGGACGCCGCGTAGTTGCCGCCGGTCTTGGCGTCGCCCATGCCGCCCGGAACGGCGCGCACCCGGTTCTCGGAGAGCCAGATGGAGACGGGCTTCACGCCGCCGGGGAAGTACGCGCCGGCCGGGGAGGCGATGACCAGGAACAGGTACTCGTTCGCGGGCCGCACCCCGAGGCCGACCTCGGCCGCGATCATGAACGGCCGCAGATACAGCGACGCCTCACCGCCGTGCGGCGGGACCCACGCCTCGTCCTGCCGGACCAGCGCGTCGCATGCCTCGATGAACGTCTCGACGGGCAGCTCCGGCATCGCCAGCCGGCGGGCGGAGGTCTGGAAGCGCCGGGCGTTGGCCTCGGGCCGGAAGGTGGCGACGGTGCCGTCCGGGCGGCGGTAGGCCTTGAGCCCCTCGAAGATCTCCTGCGCGTAGTGCAGCGTCATGTTGGCCGGGTCGAGGGAGAGCGGGCCGTAGGGGACGAGCTGCGCGTCGTGCCAGCCCCGGCCCTCCGTCCACCTGATGGTCACCATGTTGTCGGTGAAGTGGCGGCCGAAGCCGGGGGCGGCCAGGATCGCCTCCCGCTTGGCGTCGGACAGCGGATTCGACGAAGGCTTCAGCGCGAGCGTGGGCAACGGTGTCGTGGGCGTGGTCATGAATTCTTGTCCTTCACCGGTTGTGTGTGACGGACCGCGCTCACGCCGCTACAGGTACTAGGACGTCCGAGCTTTCCCTCATGCCGCGGCCCGGAGCGATTATCGCGTCCGGCGGCGCTGGGCATGAAACGGGGTGAATGCGGCCCTACGGATGATGGTGACACCCGGTGGCCGCAAAGCACAGCCGCCGGGTGCTGTGACCCGGCGGCTGTGGGAGTCGTCGGGTCAGCCCGCTACTCGTACGACGAGCGCGTCACCGATCTCGTCGGTCGTACGGGGCGCACCGCCGCGCTCCGCGAGGTCGGCCGCGACGGCCTCCTCGACGCGGACGGCCTCGGCCTCGAAGCCGAGGTGCCGCAGCAGCAGTGCGACCGAGAGGATCGTGGCCGTGGGGTCGGCCTTCCCCTGGCCCGCGATGTCCGGCGCCGAGCCGTGGACGGGCTCGAACATGGACGGGAACGCCCGGTCGGGGTTGATGTTCGCGGACGCGGCCAGGCCGATGCCGCCGGTCACGGCGGCGGCGAGGTCGGTGAGGATGTCACCGAAGAGGTTGTCGGTGACGATCACGTCGAAGCGCTCGGGCTGGGTGACGAAGAAGATCGTCGCGGCGTCGACGTGCAGATAGTCGGTGGAGACACCGGGGTACTCCTGGCCGACCCGGTCGAAGATCCTCTTCCAGAGGTGGCCCGCGTGGACGAGGACGTTGTTCTTGTGGACCAGCGTCAGCTTCTTGCGGGGGCGGGAGTCGGCGCGCTCGTACGCGTCGCGTACGACACGCTCCACGCCGTACGCCGTATTGAGGCTGACCTCGGTGGCCACCTCGGCGGGCGTATCGGTGCGCAGGGAACCACCGTTGCCCGTGTACGGGCCCTCGGTGCCTTCGCGTACGACGACGAAGTCGATGTCCGGGCGTCCGGCCAGCGGGGTCGCCTGGTTCGGGAAGAGCTTCGACGGGCGCAGGTTGACGTAGTGGTCGAAGGCGAACCGCAGCTTCAGCAGCAGCCCCCGTTCCAGGATCCCGGACGGCACGGACGGGTCGCCGATGGCACCGAGGAGGATCGCGTCGTGCGCCTTGAGCGCGGCGAGTTCCGAGTCCGGGAGGGTCTCCCCGGTACGGTGCCAGCGCCGGGCGCCGAGGTCGTACTCCTTGGTCTCCAGCTTCACATCCTGCGGGAGCACGGAGCCGAGGACCTTCAGGCCCTGGGCCACGACCTCCTGGCCGATGCCGTCACCGGGGATCACTGCGAGATTGATGCTGCGAGACATGACGGGCACCTTACTGCGCGTCCCAGTGCCTGACACGCGCGGTCCACGATGCGGACGACGCGTGTTGCGCGCGGACGCGGGCCCGCCGGAGGCAGGCCCGCCGACGCGGCACACCGGGCGGCGCCGGGGCGCGGTTGAGCCGCACGGTCACGGCGCCGCGCCCGGCGGTGGGGCGGCCCCGGCTCAGTGGCCGGTGGAGCCGCCGTTGTCCCTGCGGTCGAGGGCACGCTGGAGCGCCGCCGCCGCGTTCTTGCGGTCGGACTCACTGCCTCGGGGGGTGTGACGGACTCGGCGGCGGATGGTCGTCTCGGCCATGGTGATCGACTCCTTGGACAGCTGGGCATACGGCCGGGGGAAGCCGTATGAGGCATCTGCGAGGCGCCGGTTGGGCGGGGAGCACGCCTACAGGGGTTGCCTGTGTGGGGGCGACTGCTCACGTCCGCCGTTCGCTGGGTCGAGCGAATCGTTCGGCTTCTACAAAGCTAAGGGAGCGAAGCCGTTCTGTCTCCACAGTTAGTCGGACGTCCTACCATCTGAGACGGACACCGACTCAAGGGCCGCTCCGCCCGCTCGACCGGCCGCCGTCTACAGCACGTCGCCGTCGCGCCAGTCGAAGATCAACGCTTCGTCGGCGGAGGGGAGTTCGCGGTCCGGCACCGGCCAGAGATACGTCGTCCCCTCCTCCTCCGGCAGCCGTACGACCCCGTCCGGGCTCAGCGCCTCGACCCGGCCCTGCCACAGGTGCCAGCCGCGCGAGCGGTAGAGGCGGGCGCCGGAGTCGGAGGCGGACAGCGCGCCCACGTCGTACGCCCGGGCGATCACCCGCTCCAGTACCTCCAGGACCCGGCCGCCGCGCCCGTCGCCGCGCCGGTCGGGGCGCACGCCGACCGCTTCGACGTAACCCACGCGGTACGACCGTCCCGCGTGCGTCAGCCGGCGCTGGATCACGCTGCCGTGGGCGACGAGCGCGCCCGTCGTGTCCCGTACGAGGACATGGACGCCGCCGAGCCCGTGCGTCCAGTCCTCCTCACTGAAGGCCCCGTCGAAGGCGTCGTCCAGGAAGACGCGGATCTCGCCGAGGGTCGCCGGGTCGAGCTCGAAGGTATGGGCGGTACGCAGCGGGTCTGACATGTTTCTCACTCTTCCAGGCCGGGCGCCCGCGCACGTACTCAGTGCGCGGTTGAGTAGTTGCTCCATGTCGAAAAAACGTGCCTGCCGCGACAGTTGGCCCATGAACGGCCTTTACGCACTTAAGCCCTGGTACGCGTCCCGGCTCTCCGGAGTCCGGGCCGCCCTCGTCCGTCGCGAGGTGTCGCCCGACACGCTGACCGCGGCGGGGGTCGTCAGCGCGGCCGGTGCGGCCGCCGCCGTGGCGTGGCTGCCCACCGGACCGCTCGCCGCGCTCCCCGTCGCCGCCCTGCTCGCGGCCCGGCTGGCCTTCGCCAACCTCGACGGGGCGCTGGCCCGCGACACCGGGCGCACGACGCGGCGCGGCGCCGTCCTCAACGAGGTCGGCGACCGCGCGGCCGACCTGGTCGTGCTGGCCGGCTTCGTCGCGCTGGCGCCGCTGTGGCTGGTCGCGGTGGCCGCTCTGGCGGCGACGCTCCCGTCCTGGGTGTCCCTCGCGGGTGCGGCGGCGGGCGCGCCGCGCCGTAACGGGGGGCCGGTCGGCAAGACAGAACGGTGCCTGCTCGTCGTCATCGCCGCCGCGACGGGCTGGGCGGTGCCGGTGCTCGTCGTGATCGCGGTGGGTTCGGCGCTCACGGCGCTCGTGCGGTTCGGCTGGGTCTGGAGGAAGCTCGCATGAGCGCCGTCATGGTCGCGGGTGAGGCCGTGGGGCGCGCCGTTCCCCTCGTCGCCGGCGCCCTCGGGGCGAGCGGGATCGCGGTGGCGGCGCTGCCGTCGCGGGTCGAGGTGCGGGCGGAGCTGCGCAAGCGGTGGCGGACGTGGGCGATCGCCGCCCCGGTCTTCCTCGGAACGCTGTTCCTGGGCGCCGGGGGCGCGTTCGCGCTCGCCGCGGCGCTCGGGGTGACCGCGGTGAGCGAGTACGCGCGGATGACGGGGCTGCCGCGTCCGGAGCACGCCGTACTGGCGGTGGCCGCCGTCGTACTCCCGGCGCTGGCGTGGCTGGTGCCGGCCGCGGTGGACCCGCGGGCGGTCGACCTGAGGGTGGTGGCGCTGCTTCTCGTGGCGGCGGTGCTGCCGGCGCTGCTGGCCGGCGACCACGAGCGGGGTTTCACCCGCTCCGCGCGCACCGTCTTCGCCCTGTTGTGGATCCCCCTCCCGCTCACCGGCCTTGTGGTGCTCCAGGAGACGGCGGTCGCGGTCGGGCTGGCGGTGGCGCTCGGCGACATCGGGGCGTGGTGCGGCGGCACGGCGCTGGGGCGGCGCGGCCCGCTCTCCCGCCCGCTGTCGCCCCTCTCCCCCAGCAAGACGTGGGCGGGTGTCCTCGGCGCGGCGGCGGCGACCGCGCTCGCGCTGGCCGCCGTCGGGGCCTTCACGCCGCTGCTGTGGGCGGCCGTGCTGGCCGGCTGCGTACTCGGCGATCTGCTCGAATCCATGGTCAAGCGGGAGGCGGGCGTGAAGGACGCGGGCAGTTGGCTGCCGGGCTTCGGCGGGCTGCTCGACCGGATCGACTCCCTGCTGCTGGCTCTCCTGCTCGCGATGGTGGTGACGGCATGACGGCACGTACCGCTTCCCGTACGGGGGCCGGGGCGCGTTCGAAGCCGCGGCGGCCACGCCGCCGCCCGACGTCCGCCGGGCACCGACGACGGCGCGCGGGCGTGCGCGCGGAGCCAGGTCGGGGCGTGGGCGCGGCGGCTGTGGCGTTCGCGGCCGGCGGCCCCGGTGACCTCCGCGAGCGCGGGACACGGCGGCGCCGTGGCGCCGGGCGGCGCGGTCCGGTGCTCGGCCGTGGGCGGGGGCGGGGGCGGCGCGCCGTCTCCGGCGGCCCCGGCCCGGCGCCGGTGCCCGCCCTGGCGCCCTCGCGGTTCGGCGCTGTCCTGCGGCGCGCCCTGTGGTGGGTCGTCCTCACCGTCACCGGCGGGGTGCGGCGGCGGGGCCAACTGCCGCCCCGTGGGTGCGTGGTTGTGGCCAACCACTCCTCGCACGCCGACACCGCCGCGCTCCTGGCGGCGCTCGACGCCCGGCACCGTCCCGCCATCGGGGCGGCGGCGGACTACTGGTTCGCCTCGCCGTGGCGGCGGCGCGTCTGCCGGATCCTGGCGGCTGGTTTCCCGGTACGGCGCACCGGCGGCGGCATGGACGACCTGATGTCCATGACGGACGGGCTGCGGGCCGGGCGCGCGGTCGTCCTGTTCCCCGAGGGCACGCGCGGGGCGGACGGCACGGTCGGCGCCTTCCACCGCGGCGCCCTGGTGCTCGCGGAGCGCGCGGGCGTCCCGGTCGTACCGGTGGGCATCACTGGCACGGACCGGCTGCTGCCCAAGCACGGGCGGCTGAGGTCGTCGACGGTGCGGGTGCGGATCGGCGAGCCGCTGCCACCGTCGGCCACCGCGGAGGACGCGCGGGCGGCGGTCGCGGCTCTGCACGGCGGTACGGCTCCGGAGGCGCCACGCGACTCCCCCGTACGGCGCCGGGTGGCGGCGGTGGCCCTGTCCCGCTGGGGGCTGCCGCTCGCCTTCGCCTGGGCCTGCGCGGAGGCGCTGAGCTGGCCGCTGATGCCCGAACTGCTGCTGGGCATCGCGTGTGTGGCCGCCCCCCGTGCGGCGCCGCGGCTCTCCCTCGCCGCGCTCGCCGGCAGCCTCGCGGGCGGACTGCTGGCACTCCAACTGGCGAACACGGGGCATCAGTTGCCCGCACCGCTGACGACGGACCGGATGCGCGCGGAGGTACGGCACCAGCTGGCCGTCGAGTCGGCGTCCGCCGTGCGCCACCAGCCGTGGAACGGTGTCCCGTTCAAGGTGTATGCCGCCGAGGCGGGCCGCGCCGGCGTGCCGGCGGGCGACTGGCTCGCCGAGTCCGCCCGGGCACGCGGCTCGCGGACCCTGACGGTGGGCCTGTTCTTCGGAACGCTCGGTCTGCTGCTGCACCGTCTGCGCCGGCACTACGGCGCGTACGTGGCCCTGCTGGGTGCCGGCTTCGCCGTCGGGCTCTCACTCGTCGTGGCGGGCTGGAGCTGAGCCGAGCCCCTCCCCCGTTTCCACATCCGCGCCGGGGGCACTCGACGGGCGATGGGGAGGGAGCCACATGAACGCACGGACGATGTCACTCAGAGGTCGTAGCAAGGGCCGTCAGGCGGCGAACAGTTCTGCGATGGACGTCGCGGCACGCTGGGGTTTCGCCGCGCGCGGCGTCATCTATCTGCTGATCGGGCTGCTGGCGCTGCAGATCGCCTTCGGAGGCGGCGGCGAGCAGGCCGACCGCGGCGGCGCGCTGTCCGAGATCGGCGAGAAGCCCATGGGCTCGTTCGTCCTGTGGGCGCTGGGGATCGGCCTCGTCGGCATGTGCCTGTGGCGGCTGTCCGAGGCGCTGTTCGGGGCCTCGGGACCCGACGGCCACAAGACGAGCACACGGCTGCTGTCGGCCGGGCGCTTCCTCTTCTACGCCTTCGTGGCCTACTCGGTCCTCACCTTCGCCGCCGGCGACAAGGGCGGCTCGTCGGGCGACCAGCAGTCGCAGGACGTCACGGCCAAGGCGCTGGAACTGCCCGCGGGCCAGTGGCTGGTCGGCGCGGCCGGTATCGGCATTCTGGGCGCCGGGCTGTGGATCGGGGTGCGGGCCGCGAGGCGGTCGTACCACAAGCACCTCAAGCTCGGGCAGATGTCCCGGGGGGCGAAGCGGTACATCGACGTGACCGGGGTCGGCGGCGGACTGGCGCGCGGGCTGCTGTTCGCGGCGCTGGGCTGGTTCGTGATCAAGGCGGCCGTGGACTACGAGCCCGACAAGGCGAAGGGCTTCGACGCGACGCTGCGTTCGTTCACGGACACCCCCGCCGGTCCGTGGCTGCTGGTGCTGGTCGCGGTGGGCCTGGTCCTCTTCGGGATGTTCTCGTTCGGCATGGCGCGCTACCGGAAGGTCTGAGCCGAGCACACAGGTCGTGCCGTGGCCCCCACCTCCGTACGGAGGTGGGGGCCACGGCACGACC
>NZ_JAAPBF010000148.1 GCF_022695985.1 Streptomyces sp. NP-1717
GGAGTACGGGGGCGGCACGTCGGGCTTCTTGTCCTGGTCGCCGTCGGTGCCGGTCCGCCGCTCGATCCAGGCGTTGTCGGCGACGATCAGCAGGGCGGTCAGCACCCGGGTGCTCGGGTTGACCACGACGACCCGGTCGGGCCGGTACCCGCTCCAGGGCGTACCCCGGCTGACCGTGTCGGCGCGCGGCGCGACGGCGGGGCGCAGCGGGTTCCCGCCGGCGCAGCGGACCCTGGGCAGTCCCCGGTCGTCGACGAGGACGGCGGTGCCGGTCTGGAGCACGGCCTGGTGGGGGGTGGCCGCCCCGTCACGGTAGCCGTGGTTCGTCAGGCGTACGTCGGCGCGCAGAAGGACGGGGGTGAGCCCTCGCAGGAAGTTCGGGACGGAGGCACCACTGACGCCCGCGCCGCGTGCGAAGGCGGCGACCTTGGCGGGGTCGGCGGCGAGCAGCCGGACCTGCGCGTCGACGTCGCAGCTGGTGACCGATTTCGTACCCCCGTACAGCCCGGCGGTGGCGCCGGAGACGGAGCGCACCGCCTCGGAGCGCTCCCCCGGGGCGCTCGGTGAAGCCGGCGCGCTCGGCGACGGCGGGACAGAGGGGGTGATGTCCGGCAGCGGCGCGGCGGTCGACTCGGTGAAGGGAGAGGGGCCCGGGGCGCCGAGCGGCTGGAGGAGGACCTTCGCGGACGCCGCGCTCGCGGCTTTGGCCGCCCGGGAGTCCTTGTCGACGCCGTCCTCGCCGCAGCCGGCGATGATCAGAATGCCGGCCGACAGCACGGCGAGCGCGGCGTGCCGAGGGCGAATGGGTAGGCATCGCACGAGGTCTCCCAGCTGTTCGTCCCGGACTGTGACTCCATATCTGCCGGACACGGAGCCACCCCGCAAGCGGGGGGACACAGGTGGAGCACCGGACCCAACCGTCGCCGGGCGGGCCGCACATGCGGCCCGCCCGGCGACGGGGAACGGTCGGTTCAGGTCGTCAGTCGACGCCCTGGAGGATGTGGGGCTCCGCGAGGTCGTCCTCGTAGCCCGCCAGCCTGATCGGCGCGGACCTGGCCCACACCTCGATGTTCCGGAGTTTCTCGGGGCCGGCGCCCCGTCCACCGGCCGGTTCGGCCGGGCTGTTCTCGTACTGGGCCTTCTCAGGTGTCACCGCGCACTCCTTTGTGTCGCGTAACCCCGGGCACGCCGGCTCCGGACTCTCACCGGGCACCGGCCGCCGAACGGGGCAGGGCAGGGCCAAGGGCAGTTCGGTCGCGGTGGCGCCGGTTTTCGGGCGGGGCGACGGCCTGGTTGCGGGCCGGTCCCGGGACGGCCGAGGAACCTTCGTGGGTCCCTGGGTGGCGTCCGTGCGCCATACATTAACCAAATGAGCGCGGGCGCGCTCGATGGGGTCCGTGCGGTGGGTCACTTCCGGACAACGATCAGGAGAACACGCCGGACGGCGCCCCGCCCGCCGGGAGTTGGCGGCGGACTACCAGTTGGCGGGCGCGTAGTCCTTGAGGAAGCAGCCGTACAGGTCCTCGCCGCCCTGGCCGCGCACGATCGGGTCGTAGACGCGGGCCGCTCCGTCGATCAGGTCCAGCGGGGCGTGGAAGCCCTCCTCGGCGAGCCGCATCTTGTCCGGGTGCGGGCGCTCGTCGGTGATCCAGCCGGTGTCGACGGCGGTCATCAGGATCCCGTCGGACTGGAACATCTCCTGCGCGCTGGTGCGGGTCAGCATGTTGAGCGCGGCCTTCGCCATGTTCGTGTGCGGGTGGCCGGCGCCCTTGTAACCGCGGCTGAACACGCCCTCCATCGCCGAGACGTTCACGACGTACGTCCGTCCGGCCGCCGCTGCCGCCATCGCCGGGCGCAGCCGGCTGATCAGGATGAACGGCGCTGTGGAGTTGCAGAGTTGGACTTCGAGCAGTTCCACCGGGTCGACGTCGGAAACCGTCTGGATCCAGCTGTTGGTGTCGTGCAGGTCGGGCACGAGCCCGCCCGCGTCGATCGCGGTGCCCGCCTCGATACGGGCGAGCGTGGCCGAACCGCCGACCAGGGCCAGACCGGTGATGTCCGACGCGCTCAGCGCCTCGCCTCCGCCGGCGGGCAGCACGGCCTGCGCGCCGCTGCCGAACGCGCCGATGACGTGCGAGGACGGGAGTTCGCCCGCGGGCAGCGGCGCGGACTCGGCCGCCAGCAGCTCGCTGTAGGCCTGCGGGGAGCGGCGTACCGTCTGCGCGGCGTTGTTGATGAGGATGTCCAGCGGCCCCTCGGCGGCGACCGAGTCGGCGAGGGCGACCACCTGGGCGGGGTCGCGCAGGTCTATCCCGACGATCTTGAGACGGTGGATCCAGTCGGCGCTGTCCTCCATCGCTTTGAAGCGGCGGATCGCGTCGCTCGGGAAGCGGGTGGTGATGGTGGTGTGCGCACCGTCGCGCAGCAGGCGCAGCGCGATGTACATGCCGATCTTGGCGCGGCCCCCGGTCAGCAGCGCGCGCTTGCCGGTGAGGTCCGTACGGGCGTCCCGGCGGGCCCGGTTCTCGGCGGCACACGGCTGGCAGAGCTGGTGGTAGAACGCGTCGACCTCGACGTAACGGGTCTTGCAGATGTAGCAGGAGCGCGGCCGCTGGAGGATGCCCGCGATCTCGCCCGCGGCCGAGGACGACGGCAGCAGCCCTTGCGTCTCGTCGTCGATGCGCTCGGCGGATCCGGTGGCCGTGGCCTCGGTGACCGCCTTGTCGTTGGCGGTCTTCGCCGCCCGGCGTTCCTGGCGGCGGCGCTGCTTGACGGTCCGGTAGATCCCGGCGGTGGCGCGGCGCACGGTCACGGCGTCGGGGTGGTCGACGTCGAGCTTGTCCAGTTCGTCGAGCACGGCGAGGCAGACGGCCATGCGGTCGGGGTCGATACCGGGGCCGTGGATCTGAGGGCCGTCGATGTCCGGGCCGTGGTCGCCGGAGCCGTACGGGGCGACCGGTGCGCTCTCGCCGAGCGTGGTCCCGTCATCTGTCAACGTCATCGCCGGTGCCGTTCCCTATCACTCGTCATCACCCGTTCGGAGCCGGTCGGCCCGTCGCGGATACGGCCGTCCGGCCGAGCGGCCTCGAACAGTTTGCCATGAGGTACACGGCGGTTTGTTCACCGCCCAACTACACATAAGGGTGAATAAGGGGCAGAATAGTGATGTACCGCTCGATCCAGAGCAACGCGGTCGAACCACTCATGACCGAAGGAGTCGAGACTCATGGCCGATGTTTCACACACCAGGGGAGCCACAGGCTCTCGCCCTGGTGTTACCGACACCAGGGGAGACATAGGTGCTCACCCTGACGTACCAGAGATGCGGGCCAGGTACGCCCGCGTGCTCGGTGGACGTGATGTGGCGCTGCTGGACGGCCCGATCTTTCTCGCCGGCCTGTTCATCGCAGTCTCACCGTGGATCCTTCACTACACGACAAGCCAGCCGGGTCTCGTGGTCCACAACGTGATCATGGGTATCGCGATCGCCGGTCTGGCCCTCGTCTTCTCCGCCACACCGACCCGGACGTACGGCTTCAGCTGGGCCCTGTGCCTGCTGGGTGCCTGGATGGTCGCGGCACCATGGGTCGTCGGTTCCAGCCCTGACCGCGGCGTGTTCCTCAGCCTGGTCATCCCAGGAGCGATCACCGCTGTGCTGGGCCTGGTCTGCGCGGGCGCGGCGATGATGGCGGGTCGTAAGCGCAATCGGGCGATCCGGTCGGGCCAGATGAATGAGCCGGTCCGGACGTAGTCGGACTCACCCGGCCCGATGGGGCGGGCGGACGACCGGCAAGGCCGTCCGCCCGCCCCACGCCGTGTGCGGGTCCGGTTCGCTCAGCCGCCCGCCGTCGCCGGGACGCGCGACGGCTCCGGCACGCGGATCCCGAGGAAGGGGATACGGCGGCGCAGCCTGAATCCCAGGGCCTCGTAGAGCCGTACGGCGCTCTCGTTCTCCACGGCCGCCTGGATGAACGGGGTCTCGCCGCGCTCCTTGATCCCGGCGGCCAGCGCCAGGACGAGCCGGCCGCCCAGCCCCTGGCCGCGGTACCCGGGCGCCGTACAGACCGCGCTGATCTCGGTCCAGCCCGGCGGACGCATCCGCTCCCCCGCCATCGCCACCAGCTCCCCGTCGCGGCGTACGCCCAGATAGGTGCCCAGCTCGACCGTGCGCGGCCTGAACGGGCCCGGCCTGGTGCGCTCCACCAGGTCCAGCATCTCCGGCACGTCGGCGGGACCGAGGACCACCGCCTCCTCGTCGTACACCGCGTCCACGGACTCGTCGACGAGCTGGACACCGTCCACCTGGAAGGTGATCTCCCAGCCGTCCGGGGGCACCACGGCCGTGCCGGCGAGGGTGGCCGTCCCGTCCGCTCCGACCAGATGGGTGGCGTCCGCCCAGTCCCGCGCCGCGGGCTCCTCCGGAAGGGCCAGCCAGGTCGACACCTCCGGCCGGTACCCGAGCACCCGGCCGCGCCGCTCGGCGAAGCGGGCGTGCGGGCCGGTCAGCCCGGCGAGCACGGGGTGGTCGAGCGGGTGGTAAGGGGAGGGGGCCGGCCGCCCTTCGGCGCTCACGCGCCGACCTCGATGACGATCTTGCCGAGGGTGTGCCCCTCCTCGACGGCGCGCAGCGCCCGCGCCGCCTCCGCCAGCGGGAAGGTCCGGGTCACGTAGGGCCGCAGGGTGCCCGCCACCACGAGTTCGGCCACCTCTTCGAGGACCGCGGCGGTGCGCAGCCGTACGACCGCCGCGCCGCCCAGGGTCACGACCCGCGGCTTGTCCCCCGCGCTGATCAGCTTCGTGAGGTCGGGGACGAGTGGCGCGACGGCCTCCAGGTCGGCGCCGCCGACGAGGTCGAAGACCGCGTCGACGCCGTCGGGGGCGGCGGCCCGCACCCGCTCCTGGAGTCCGGGGCCCGGCGGGACGTGGACGGCGCCGAGCGATTCCACGAAGTCCTTCTTGCCCGCGCTCGCCGAGCCGACGACGCGGATGCCGGCCGCAATGGCGATCTGTGTCGCGGCCACGCCGACTCCGCCGCCGGCGCCGGTGATCAGCAGCGTCGCGCCGGCGGGCAGGTCCAGCTGCTTGATGCCGTCGTACGCGGTGGCGCCCGCGACCGGCAGGGCCGCCGCGTCCGTGAACGACACCGCGTCGGGCTTGTGCGCGGTGATCGCGGCGGGCAGCAGGGTGTACTCGGCGTATCCGCCCGTGACGGGGTTGCCGAAGACGGCGTCGCCCACGGCGAACCCGCGGACGCCCTCACCGACCTGCTCGACCACACCGGACGCCTCGCTGCCGAACACGGTGGGCAGCGGCTTCGGCGTGGAGCCCGGCCGCGTGTAACCGGTGCGCAGCTTCCAGTCGACGGGGTTGACCCCTGCCGCGCGGACGGCGACGAGGAGTTCGCCGGGGCCGGGAACCGGCTTCGGCAGGTCGAGGAAGGCTTCGGCCTCCGGACCGCCGAACCGGGTGTAGACGTACGCCTTGGGCATGTGATCCCTCGCTCTGGCTGCTGACGTCGGTGGCCGCGCCGGATCGTGTGCGCGGTGGGCAGCAGTTTCAAGTCCGGGCTCCGACCTGCTTATTCCCGGGGAAGCGCGCTGTTCGCCCGACTGCCGGAGGGACGGGGGCGGACGGTCGGCGGACCGGTGGGGCAACAGGCGGGCGCCGCACGGGGGATGAAGCCCGTGCGGCGCCCCGGAAGTCCGGTCAGGAGGTGGCGCACTCCATCGAGGCCGGGTCGGAGGCGTCCTGGATCAGGGCGTCGTGTGCCGCCTTGAGCCGTTGGACGTCGGGCTTCATGACCTTGCGGTCGTAGGTGAGCAGCCCGTTGAGTTCACCCTCCACATCGGTGATCTGGGTGTAGACGGCTCCGTTGCTCCCCCGGCAGGCGAGGTCGCGTACGTTGTCGAGCTGCCCCAGGTACTCGTCCGTGTACTTCTCCTTGTCGACGCCGACATAGGTGTGCTGGACCGGCCAGGCGTGGCCCGGTACGGCGAGCCCGAGGCCGCCGTACTCACCGCTGACCAGCGCCCGTTTCCCGTCCGGCGCGGGGAGCAGCGGTGTCGGATAGCCGTGCGCGTCCGCGATGTCGCCGTTCTTGCCGTCGACGGCCCCGCAGCAGTTGACGCCGCTCATGTTGTTGACCAGCCGGGTCGGGTCCCAGCCCTTGGCCTGGTCGGCGATCCGTGCCTGGTCGTACTGGCCCCAGCCTTCGTTGAACGGGACCCACATGATCACCGAGGGGCTGCTCGCGTGCTGGTCGATCATCTCCTTCATCTCGTGTTCGAACTGGGCGGCGGCGGGGGCGGCCGGGGACTTCGGCATCGACGGCATGTCCTGCCAGACGAGGAGTCCCAGCTTGTCCGCCCAGTAGAACCACCGGTCGGGCTCCACCTTGATGTGCTTGCGCACGGAGTTGTAGCCGAGGTCCTTGTGCTTCTTGAGGTCGAACGCCAGCGCCTCGTCGGTCGGCGCGGTGTGCAGTCCGTCCGGCCAGAAGCCCTGGTCGAGGGTGGCCATCAGGAAGACGGGCTTGCCGTTGAGCACGGTGCGCGGCACCCCGTCGACCTTCTCGACGGCGATGGAGCGCATCCCGAAGTAGCCGCCCACGCGGTCGCCGTCGCGGTCGCCGCCGATGCGTACGTCGAGCTTGTACAGGTGCGGGTCCTGCGGTGACCACAGACGCGGGTCGGGAACCGGCACACTGAGCGGCGCTCCCGTACGGCCCTTGACCGTGCCGACCTTGCGCTTGCCGTCGTACGCGGTGGCCGTGACCGGCAGCCCGGCGCGTACGCCGCGGACCTCGACCGCCAGTTTCTCCGCCGTGATGTCCGGGGTGAGCTTCAGCGAGTCGGCGTGGTCGGCGGCGACCGGCTCCATCCAGACCGTCTGCCAGATGCCGGACGACGAGGTGTAGAAGATGCCGCTCGGGTCGAGGCGCTGTTTGCCCATGGGCGGGTTCTCGCCGTCCGCGGCGTCGGTCGGGTCGTACACGCCGACGATCAGTTCCTGCGTACGGCCGGGCTTGAGCGCGTCGGTGATGTCGGCGGAGAACCGGTCGTAGCCGCCCTTGTGTTCGGTGACCTTCTTGCCGTTGACGTACACCTCGGACTGCCAGTCGACGGCGTCGAAGTTGAGCTTGAGACGCTGGCCGGCCTTGCCGTGGTGGTTGTCGATGTCCCAGCTCTTCGGGACGGTGAAGGTCCGGCGGTACCACATCCGGTCCTCGTGCCGTTCGAGCCCGGAGAGCTGCGACTCGACGGGGTACGGGACCAGGATCTTCTCGCGAAGCTTCTTGCCGACCGGCGGGCGCTCGCCCTTCTCGGCGGCGGCGAACTGCCACTCACCGTTGAGATTGCGCCAGGCGTCGCGGGTCATCTGCGGACGCGGATACTCGGGCAGCGCGTTGTCGGGGCCGACGTCCTTGGCCCACGGGGTGGCGAGCTGGTACTCGGACCTGTTGGGTCCGCTGCTCCAGAACGCGCCCACGGGGTCGGCGTCCCGCGAAGTGAGCCCGCCCCGGCCGTCGTAGCGGACGTCGGCGGTGCCGCCCTTGCCGACCACGGGTTCTGCCAGACCGACGAGCAGGCTGCGGGCGTCGGCGGGGTCCTTCTTCACCGATCCGAGCGGCCATTCGGCGCCGCCGATGACCGCGTCGAGGTGGTCGGCGATACCGGCCGGGGGCGCGGCGAGTTCCTGGGCGAACTCCATGCGCAGAGTGCGTCCGTCGGCCAGGACGGTGGTGGCGATGGCCCCGTCGTACGCGTAGCCGTCGGGGAGGCGGAAGGCGGAGGTGGGCACCGGCTCTTTCGCGCCACCGGGTTCGGTCCAGTTGAGATGGAGGTTCGAGCCGCCGACGTTCTCGAAGAACTCGACCTTGATGTCGTACGCCTGGTCTCCGGTGAGGTCGACCGGGTCGGAGACCTGCTCCTTCTCCCAGTCGTCGACCCAGTGGTCGATGACGATCTCGCCGTCGATCCACAGCCGGAACCCGTTGTCGCCGATCATCGAGAAGGTGTGCGGGCCGCTCTGTTCAGGGACGATCTTCCCGGTCCAGCGGACGGTGGCGTGGTCGGCGCTGCCGGTGGCCGTGGCGAGTCGGGATTCGAGGCTGTCGAAGTCGATCTGGGGGTCGAATCCGGTGGCCTTCAGCTCATGGAAGTCGAAGGCGCCGGGCGCCGACGAGGAGTAGTAGTCACCCTTGAGTCCATGGGGCACGACCGGGTCGTCCGCGGCCGATGCCGACGGGACGGCGGTGAGTCCGGCGACGCCCAGGACGGCGGCGAGCAGAAGGGCGAGATTTCTTCGGATGCGCACAAATCCTCCTTGGAACTGAGGGTGGCGGCTCGTTGCGACAGTCTGTACAACGTTGGAAGGAATGGCCGTTGGCATGACAACATGCCGTCCCACTTGCTGTCCAGGGCAATGACAAAGACCCGTCCCGCAACGTATATAACGTTGTACAGATTGGGCAGGGGCGACCTTCGGGCCGGCCTCGGAGGGGAAATACGGTGACCGTCAGCCTCAAGGACGTCGCGGAACGAGCGGGCGTTTCCATCAAGACCGTCTCGAACGTGGTGAACAACTACCGGCATGTCACGCCGGCGATGCGGGCCCGGGTCCAGCAGGCCATCGACGAACTCGGCTACCGGCCGAATCTCACGGCGCGCCATCTGCGCAAGGGGCGCACCGGGATCATCGCCCTGGCGGTGCCCGAGCTGGGCAACCCGTACTTCGCCGAGCTGGCGGGCTCGGTCATCGACGTGGCGGCGGAGCACGAGTACACCGTGCTGCTCGACCACACCGGTGGCCGCCGCGAGCAGGAGGTCCTGGTCAGCCAGGGTTTCCGGGCGCGGGTGATCGACGGGCTGATCCTGAGCCCCATCGAGCTGGAGACCGAGGACCTGCTCGGCCGTGACCAGGACGCGCCGCTGGTGCTGCTCGGGGAGCGGGAGTACGACCTGCCGTACGACCACATCGCGATCGACAACGTGGCCGCCGCCCGGACGGCCGTACGGCACCTGCTGGATCTCGGCCGGTCCAGGATCGCCTTCCTGGGCGCCAGGACCGACCGGGTGAACGAGCCGTCACATCTGCGGCTGCGCGGCTGGCGCGCCGAACTGAAGGCGGCGGGGCTGCCGTCGCCGGACTCCCTGATCGCCCCGACGGGCGGCTGGGACCACGCGAACGGCGCCGACGCGATGAACCGGCTCCTCGACTCGGGGGTGACCCCGGACGCGGTCTTCGCGTACAACGACCTGATCGCCATCGGGGCGATGCGGGTGCTGTCCGAGCGGGGGCTGCGGGTCCCCGAGGACGTCGCCGTCGTCGGCTTCGACGACATCACCGAGGGCCGCTACGGCGCTGTGACCCTCACCACGATCTCGCCGGACAAACAGACCATCGCGCGCCTCGCGGTGCGCTCCGTCGTCAACCGGCTGCTGGGCACCGGGGACCCGGTCGGCACCGGTCCCCGTGAACTCCGCGCCGAATTCCGGCTGGTGGAGCGGGAGAGCACGCTGGGCCGGGTCTGACGCGTCCCGCCCGGCGTCCCGCCCCGTGTCCCGCGGGCGCACGGCGCGGTTCGCCCGCGCCGACGGGGGCCACCGCCGGGACGGTCGCCGGGAGCGTCACCGGCCCCCGCACGTGGGCCCGTTATCGCGCGAAGGCTTTACAGCCTCCGTACAACGATGTAAAAACCGTTCCGAACGACTCCAGCACATCCATGCAGCAGTCCGTCAGTCCGTACGAGCCGACCTCCCGCGAGCGTCCCGGTCGCCGGGGCCGCGCCGAGATGGGGATCACCATGAAGCTTTCCGCCGTCCGCCGTACCACCACCACTACCGTCCTCGCCGCGAGCCTCGTCGGCGCCCTCGCACTCAGCGGCTGTGCCAAGTCCGAGGACGACGGCTCCGACAAGAGCTCGTCGGCCGGCGACAAGGACAGCGGCCAGGTCGTCGCCACGCCCGGCGCCGACGACAAGACCTGTGACATCGCGCAGTTCGGGGGCGAGAAGATCGACCTGAAGACCGCCACGGTCGGCTTCTCGCAGTCCGAGAAGGAGGCCAACCCCTTCCGGATCGCCGAGACCGCGTCCATCAAGGCCGAGGCCGAGAAGCGCGGGATCAAGCTCCTGACCGCCAACGCCCAGACACAGTTCTCCAAGCAGATCAGCGACGTGCAGGACCTGATAGCCAAGGGCGCCGACCTGCTGGTGATCGCGCCCCTCAACTCCGACGGCTGGGGCCCGGTGCTGCGCAGCGCCGCGGCGAAGAAGATCCCGATCGTCACCATCGACCGCAAGATCAACGCCACCGCCTGCAAGGACTATGTGAGCTTCATCGGCTCGGACTTCATCGAGCAGGGCAAGCGCGCGGCCGACCAGATGATCGAGGCGACCGGCGGCAAGGGCGAGGTCGCGATCCTGCTCGGCGCCGCGGGCAACAACGTCACCACCGAGCGCACCAAGGGCTTCAAGGACCAGATCGCGGCCAAGGCCCCTGGTCTGAAGGTGGTGTTCGAGCAGACCGGTGAGTTCGCCCGTGAGAAGGGCCAGCAGGTCACCGAGCAGCTCATCCAGTCGAACCCCGGCATCACGGGGATCTACGCCGAGAACGACGAGATGGGCCTCGGCGCCGTCAACGCCCTGAAGGGCGCGGGCAAGAAGGCCGGAGCCGTCAAGATCGTGACGGTCGACGGTACGCGCAACGCCGTCCAGGGCATCGTCGACGGCTGGATCTCCGGGGTCGTGGAGTCCAACCCGCGCTTCGGGCCGCTCGCCTTCCAGACCCTCGACACCTTCACCAAGGGGGAGAAGGTCGCGCAGGACATCGTCATCCAGGACGGCGCGTACACCCCGGACAACGCCGAGGCCGATCTGGGCAAGGCCTACTGACGTGCTGTCGGTCACCGGTCTGACCAAGACGTTCCCGGGCGCACGCGCGCTCGACGGCGTGGACTTCGCCGCCCTTCCGGGCGAGGTCCACGCGCTCATCGGCGAGAACGGCGCCGGGAAGTCCACCCTCATCAAGGTGCTCACCGGTGTGTACCAGCCCGACGAGGGCGAGATCGTCCACGCGGGCGCTCCCGTGCGCTTCCAGACTCCGCTGGAGGCGCAGCACGCCGGGATCTCCACGATCTACCAGGAGGTCAATCTCGTCCCGCTGATGAGCGTGGCGCGCAATCTGTTCCTGGGGCGCGAGCCCCGGAACAGGTTCGGCCTGATCGACTTCCGCCGGATGCACGGTGAGGCCGACGAGGCGCTGCGCTCGCTCGGGCTCCGGGTCGACGTGCGGCGTCCGCTGCGGACGCTGGGCGTCGGCGCGCAGCAGATGGTGGCGCTCGCCAGGGCGGTCTCCGTCGACGCGCGGGTGGTCATCATGGACGAGCCGACGTCGTCGCTGGAGCCGCGCGAGGTGCGCACCCTGTTCGGCGTGATCAGGATGCTCAAGGAGCGCGACATCGCGGTGGTGTACGTGAGCCACCGGCTGGACGAGCTGTACGAGGTCTGCGACAAGGTCACGGTGCTGCGCGACGGCAAGCTCGTGCACACGGGGCCGATCGCGGAGCTCGACCGGCTGCGGCTGGTGTCGCTGATGCTCGGACGGGAGATGGGCGAGGTGAGCGACGAGGGGGTCACCAAGTTCACCGGGGACCACCACGCGGGCCGTGAACCGGTGCTCAGCGCAGCAGAGTTGACGGTCCGTCATACGCTGCACCAGGTCTCGGTCGAGGTGCGGCCCGGTGAGGTCGTGGGCCTCGGCGGGCTGCTCGGCTCGGGCCGCAGCGAGACGGCGAAGGCCATCGCCGGGGCGCTGCCGCCGGACTCCGGGAAGGTGGTGGTGGCCGGTTCCCCGGTACGTACGGGCTCCACGCCCGCCGCCATCCGGGCGGGCATCAGCCTGCTGCCGGAGGACCGGAAGGCCGAGGGCATCGTCCCCGGTCTCTCGGTGCGGGAGAACATCGCCCTGGCGGCGCTGCCCGGCCTCTCCCGGTTCGGTCTGGTGGACGACTCCAAGGTCGACGCCGTCGTGGACACCTTCATGAAGCGGCTGCGGATCAAGGCGTCGGGGCCGCACCAGAAGGTCGGCGAACTGTCCGGCGGCAACCAGCAGAAGGTGCTGCTGGCCCGCTGGCTGGCGATGCAGCCGAAGGTGCTGCTGCTGGACGAACCCACCCGTGGCATCGATGTCGGTGCCAAGGCCGAGGTGCAGGGCCTGATCGACGAACTCGCCGACGAGGGGCTCGGGGTGCTGCTGATCTCCTCCGACATGGAGGAGCTGATCGAGGGGTCGGACCGGGTGGTGGTCCTCAAGGACGGCGCGGTGGTCGCCGAGCTGACCGGGGACGACGTCACCGAGGACCGCCTGCTCCAGGCCATCGCGGCGGCGCCGGAGTCGGACGCGGCGCTCAAGACGGTCGCTCCGGACGCCGCCGCGATCGTGGGTGCGCAGCCGCCGCTCCCGTCCGCGGCCCCGCCGGCCGGCAAGACCTCCTCAGGAGGGGAGAGGGACCATGACTGAACTCGCCCTGAAGGGCGCCCCCGTCGACCGCGCGCGGCTGCTGCGCCTGCTCCAGGACTACGGGGTGTACGCGGGCGTCGCCGTCCTGCTCCTGGTCAACATCGCGCTCACCCCGCACTTCCTGTCCACGGAGAACTTCCGTACCCAGGCCGTGCAGGTGGCGCCGGTGCTGATCGTCGCGCTGGGCATGGCCCTGGCCATCGGCAGCGAGGGCGTCGACCTGTCGGTGGGCGCCGTGATGGCCCTCTCGACCTCCCTGCTGTCGCTGTACCTCGGCTACGGTCCCTGGGTCGCGCTGATCGTCGCGATGCTCGGCGGCGCCGTCGTCGGTCTCGCGAACGGGTCGCTCATCGCGTTCATCGGCGTCCAGCCCATCGTCGCCACACTGGCGTTGATGGTCGCGGGGCGCGGTATCGCCCTCGTGCTGCTGCCACAGCTCAAGGACGTACGCGACCCCGGCATGTCCTCGCTCGGCTCGGGCGATCTGTTCGGCATCCCGTATCTCGTACTGATCGCCGCCGCCCTGGCGCTCGCCGTCGGATTCACCGTGAAACGCACGACCTTCGGCCGGCAGCTCCTCGCGATCGGCGACAGCCGGCCCGCCGCGCAGCTCGCCGGGCTGCCGGTGCGGCGCGTGCTGATCCTCGTCTATGTCATCTGCGGTGTGCTCGCCGCGATCGCGGGCGTACTCGCCACCGCGCGGCTCCAGGCCAGCGACCCGACCTCGCTCGGCACCCTGATGGAGCTGTCGGCGATCACCGCGGTGGTCGTCGGCGGCACCCCGCTCAGCGGCGGCCGGATCCGCATCGGCGGCACGGTGGCCGGCGCCGTACTGATCCAGTTGCTGACGGCGACGCTCATCAAGCACGATCTGCCGCCTTCCTGGACGCAGATCGCCCAGGCCGTCGTGATCGTGCTCGCGGTCTACGCGGCTCGCGAACGGGGAAAGCGATGACCCACACCCACACAGAGCGTCCGGCCCGCGCGGAGGGCGGCGGCCCCTCCCCCGGCAAGGACCCGTCCGACGAGGCGCCGCTCGGCGCGAGCCGGGCCGAGCGCCTCAGCGCCCTCGCCCAGCAGCACGGCGCGCTGGTCACGCTGCTGCTCGTCGCCATCGGCGCGTCGATCGGCTTCGACACCTTCCTGACCGGCGACAACCTGGAGAACATGGCGGTCTCGTCGGCGTTCCTGGCGATCGTCGCCCTGGGCATGACCTTCGTGATCATCACCGGCGGGATCGACCTGTCCGTCGGTTCGCTCTTCGCGCTCGGCGGGGTGCTCGCCGCCTGGGGGTCCCAGTACGGCACGCTCGTCGCGCTGCTGCTGCCACTCGCGGTCTGCGGTCTGATCGGGCTGGTCAACGGCCTGCTGATCGCGAAGGCCCGGCTCGCTCCGTTCATCGTCACCCTCGCGGCGATGCTCGCCGCCCGCGGCATCCTGCTGGCGATCACCGACGAGGGCTCCAACACCTATCTGGTGGACGAGAAGTCGTTCTTCGCGAGCCTCGGCCAGGAGAAGCTGCTGGGCGTCGGTGTGCCGGTGTGGATCACGGCGGCGCTGTTCGTCGCGGGCGCCGTGATGCTGCGGCGCAGCCGGTTCGGCCAGTACGTGTACGCGGTCGGCGGCAACGAGGACGCGGCGGCGCTGATGGGCGCGCCCGTGGCCCGTACGAAGATCGCCGTCTACACGCTCTCCGGCCTGTGCGCCGGGCTGGCGGGGGCGCTGAACGCGGCCTGGCTGGTCTCGGGCGTCACGATCCTCGGCACCGGCATGGAGCTGGAGGCGATCGCGGCCGTCGTCATCGGCGGAACGCTGCTGACCGGCGGCTTCGGCTTCATCAGCGGCTCGCTGGTGGGCGTGCTGCTCCTGAAGGTCATCCAGAACGTCATCAACCAGATCGGTTCGCTGGACTCGGCGTACCAACAGGTCGTCAGCGGCGCGTTCCTGGCGGTGGTGGTGATCGCCCAGACGTGGCTGGGGAGGCGGCGCCGGATGATGTGACCGACGGCGGGACCGCTCACGTGCCGGACGGGACCGTCCGGCACGTGACACCCCCTAGGGCGTGTCCGCGAAGTCCCGCCTGGCCCGCGACGCCTGGCACGGCACCTCGCCGCGTTGTCGGACCCGGCCGAGTACGCCCGGTACGAGGCCGATCCTCCGCCTTGCGATGCAACGCACCAGCCGCCGCGGGCCCCGCCCTACGGGCGGACGGCGCTACTTCGCGGACACCCCCTAGTGAACGGGCTGGCCCTTCCCGAGTGCGATCACGCCGTTCTTCGAGACCGTGTACAGCTCCGCGTCCCGCCCGGGATTGACGCCGATCGTGGCACCGGGCGGGACGTCCACGTTCTTGTCGAGTATGGAGCCGCGTACGACCGCGCCCCGGCCCACCCGCACGTTGTCGTGGAGCACCGACCCCTGCACCACGGCGCCCTCCTCGATCACCACGCCGGGCGACAGCACGGAACGGGTCACCTGGCCCCGGATGACACTGCCGGGGCCCACGATCGACTCGCTCGCGATGCCACCCGCGACGAAGCGCGCGGGCGGGAGCTGGCCCGTGTGCGTGTAGATGGGCCAGCGTCTGTTGTCGAGGTTGAACTCCGGCTGGTGCGAGATCAGGTCCATGTGCGCGTCGTAGTACGAGTCGAGCGTGCCGACGTCCCGCCAGTAGCCGTGTTCGCGCGGGGTCTCGCCCGGCACGTGGTTGTCGTCGAAGTCGTAGACCTGGGCCATGCCCTGCTCCGTGAGCATCGGCAGGATCGAGCCGCCCATGTCATGGACGGAGGTCCGGTCCTCGGCGTCGCGGTGCAGCGCGTCCACGAGGATCTTCGTGGTGAAGAGGTAGTTGCCCATCGAGGCGAAGACATGGCCGGGGTCGCCCGGCAGTCCCGGTACGTCGGCCGGCTTCTCCTGGAACCGGTCGACACGGGTGCCGTCCGGGCCCGGTGTGATGATCCCGAACGACGATGCCTCGGCGCGCGGCACCCTGATACCGGCGACCGTGACCCCGGCGCCGCTCTCGATGTGCCGTTCGAGCATCTGCCGCGGGTCCATGCGGTACACATGGTCGGCGCCGAACACCGCGATGTAGTCGGGCTGTTCGTCGTGGACGAGATTGAGTGACTGGAGAATCGCGTCCGCGCTGCCGAGATACCAGCGCGGCCCGAGCCGCTGCTGGGCCGGCACCGGTGTGACGTAGTTCCCCAGCAGGCTGGACATCCGCCAGGTGATGCTGACGTGGCGGTCCAGCGAGTGCGACTTGTACTGCGTCAGCACGCAGTTGCGCATGATGCCGCCGTTGACGAGATTCGACAGGACGAAGTCGACCAGGCGGTACGTACCGCCGAAGGTCACCGCCGGTTTGGCGCGGTCGGCCGTCAGCGGCATCAGCCGCTTGCCTTCCCCGCCCGCCAGCACGATCCCGAGCACCGAAGGTCCACCGCGCATCGCCGCTCCTTCTGTCAGCGACCCTCTACAGGTCGTCCCGATCCGTCTACCCTTCTAGCGGGGCTTGAGCAGCTCCTCGTACACCTCGTACGTACGCCGGGCCACCCGGTCCCAGCCGAACTCCCGCACCGCGCGGTCCCTCCCCGCCGCGCCCATCGCCGCCGCCGACTCCGGATCGTCCAGGACCCGGTTGAGGGTCTCGGTGAGGGCCGACTCGAAGTCCTCGGGGTGCCGCTCGTCGTACGGCACCAGCAGGCCCGTGCTCCCGTCGTCGACGACCTCCGGGATGCCGCCGACCGCCGAGGCGACGACGGCCGTGCCGCAGGCCATCGCCTCCAGATTGACGATGCCCAGCGGTTCGTACACCGAGGGGCATACGAACGCGGCCGCGTGGCTGAGCAGTTGGACCACGTCGGGGCGCGGCAGCATCTCGGGGATCCAGAACACCCCGTCGCGGCTGCCGCTCAGCTCGTCCACCAGCTCGCGGAACTCGGCCTCGATCTCCGGTGTGTCGGGCGCTCCCGCGCAGAGCACGAGCTGCGCCTCGGGATCGAGCGCGCGGGCCGCGCGGAGCAGGTGCGGGACGCCCTTCTGCCGGGTGATGCGGCCGACGAACAGGACGAAGGGGCGGTCGGGGTCGATGCCGGTCCGCCGCAGCACGTCGGTGTCGCGGTCCGGGTGGTAGAGGCGGGTGTCGATGCCGTTGTGGATCACCCGCACGCGGTCGGGGTCGAGCGAGGGGTAGCAGCCGAGGATGTCGGCGCGCATGCCGTGCGAGACGGCGACGACGGCGTCCGCGGCCTCTATCGCGGAGCGTTCGGCCCAGCCCGACAGCTCGTATCCGCCGCCGAGCTGCTCGGCCTTCCAGGGGCGCAGCGGCTCCAGCGAGTGGGCGGTCATCACGTGCGGGATGCCGTAGAGCATCTTGGAGACATGGCCGGCCAGCGCGGCGTACCACGTGTGCGAGTGCACGAGGTCGCTGCCTTCCACGGCGGCGGCCATCGCGAGATCGACCGAGAAGGTGCGCAGCGCGTCGTTGGCGCCTTCGAGTCCGGGCGCGGCCCGGTGCCGTACGACGCCCCGGGCCCGCTCCTCGGCAGTGCCGCCGCCCTCTCCCCAGCAGTGCACGCCGAGGTCGGTCAGCTCCCGCAACTCACGTGCCAGGAACTCGACATGGACGCCCGCGCCTCCGTACACGTCCGGCGGGTACTCCCGGGTCAGCAGCCCGACCTTCACGCCATACCCCCGTCGCCCGACGAACTCAGCAATGTCATGGTCACCCGGAAACCTCTCATGCGGAAGAGCGCTGCGGTGGCCGGTCGAAGACACAGTCCCCGCACAGGCCGCCGGAGGGGCAACGGTAGTAGAGGCAGCAGCTCCGGCGCCGGAAGGATCCGTTCCACGAGGCGCCGGTGGTTCGCAGGCCGGGGTCGGTGAAGAGCGCCGCGCCGATCGCGGCGGCCCGCTCGCCCGCCTCGGGCCGGCCCACCCGGCGGCTCCAGGCGCCGAGTTCGCGTACGGCGCCGGCGAGGGCGGAGCCCGCGTTGCCCCACAGCAGGCCGGGTGAGATCCGGCCGTCGGCGCGCAGGGCCGCCGCCAGGGGAACGAGATGGCCGTACTGGACCACCTCCCGCACAGCCGCCGCGAGTCCGCCGACGGATCCTTCCGCGGCGCCCCCGGCGCTCGCGAAGGGGCGGGGGCCCGGCAGCCGCAGGTCGTCGGGCGAGGAACCGAGGGGATCCCAGAGCAGCCGCGCGGGGTCCAGGTCCGGCACCTCGCCGTGCAGCGCGGCGGAGCCCAGGACGATCGACCAGAGCCGGGCCGCGAGCCCGAGCTGCGCGACGGACGCCGCGATCCGGCGCTCGGGTGCGCCGAGCTTCGCGGCGACCCTGTCGACGCGCGCCGAGAGAGGCGCGACGTCGCCCGCGTAGATCTGTG
>NZ_JAAPBF010000149.1 GCF_022695985.1 Streptomyces sp. NP-1717
GCACGCGCGACGACAGATCGGTCTCCAGGCCGCCGAGCGACTTGCGGGTGAGGATGTGCAGCCGTACGGCGATCAGCGGACCGGCCTTCGGGTCGAGGATGCGGTGCGGCGCCACCGTACGGATCAGCTTGTCGCCCAGATACGCGCGCGCCCCCCGGACGGCCGTCATCTGGAGGTCCTTGGTGAAGGGGTTCGCGACCTCCCTGTCCCGGGCGGTGATCTCCCGGCGCAGTTCCGCCTCGTCGATCAGTGGCGTTCCGGTGAGCGCGTTCATGCCGCGTACGAGCGCGGTCAGGTCCTTCTCCACGACGAAGTCCGCGCCGTTGTCCATGAACGCCTTCACCGGTCCCGGCACGTCCTGCCGCGCCCGGTTGATCACGTCGCGGACGGACTTCCCCGTCAGGTCGGGGTTCTGCTCGGAGCCCGAGAGCGCGAACTCCTTGCCGATGACGCGCTGGTTGAGGACGAACCAGGTGTGGTCGTGGCCCGAGCGCATGATGTGGTCGAGCGTGCCGAGGGTGTCGAATCCGGGGAACAGCGGCACCGGCAGCCGCCGGCCGCGCGCGTCGAGCCAGAGCGACGAGGGGCCGGGCAGGATCCGGATGCCGTGCCTGGCCCAGATCGGGTTCCAGTTCTCGATGCCCTCCGTGTAGTGCCACATCCGGTCGCGGTTGATGTGGTGGGCGCCGGCGCTCTCGGTGATGCCGAGCATCAGTCCGTCGACATGGGCGGGCACACCGGAGAGCATCTCCTCGGGCGGGGTGCCGAGGCGTTCGGGCCACTGGGCGCGTACGAGGTCGTGGTTGCCGCCGATACCGCCCGACGTCACGATCACGGCCTGGGCCCTGAGTTCGAACGCGCCGGCCGTGACGCGGCTGCTGGCCGTGCCGCGTTCGGCGTCGCTGGGCTCCAGCACCTCACCCGTCACGGTGTCGACGGCGCCGGCCGTGGCGCCGAGTCCGGTGACCCGGTGCCGGAAACGGAACGTCACCAGCCCCTTGGCGGCGCCTTCGCGTACCTTCCGCTCGAACGGTTCGACGACTCCGGGGCCGGTCCCCCAGGTGATGTGGAAGCGCGGTACCGAGTTGCCGTGCCCGCGCGCGCCGTAGCCGCCGCGCTCGGCCCAGCCGACGACCGGGAAGAACCGCACGCCCCGCTCGCGCAGCCAGGAGCGCTTCTCCCCGGCGGCGAAGTCCACGTACGCCTCGGCCCACTTGCGCGGCCAGTGGTCCTCGTCGCGGTCGAAGCCGGCCGTGCCGAGCCAGTCCTGGAGGGCGAGTTCACGGCTGTCCTTGACGCGCAGCCGCCGCTGCTCGGGAGAGTCCACGAGGAACATCCCGCCGAAGGACCAGTGGGCCTGTCCGCCGATGGACCCCTCGGGCTCCTGGTCGAGCAGGATGACCGAGCGCCCGGCGTCGACGAGTTCGGCGGTGGCGACCAGCCCCGCCAGTCCCGCGCCGATCACGATCACATCAGCGTCGTACGCCATGGCATCCCACCTTCTCGGGGCGACTGAGGTGGTCCGATCTTCCGTACGGGCCGGTAACGAGTCAACTGTTCGGCATGCCAGGCTGTCCCCCATGAGCGCCGCTGACGAAATCCTCGACATCGTCGACGAGAACGACCGTGTCGTCCGGCAGGCCACGCGCGGGGAGGCGTACGCGAAGGGGCTGCGGCACCGGTGCGCCTTCATCCTGGCGCGCGACGCCGACGACCGCGTCTTCGTCCACCGCAGGACCGCCACCACGCTCGTCTTCCCGTCCCACCACGACATGTTCGTGGGCGGGGTCGTCGGGGCGGGCGAGACGTACGACGACGCGGCGCTGCGCGAGGCCGAGGAGGAGCTGGGTGTCCCGGGTCTGCCGCGCCCCGTGCCGCTGTTCTCGTTCCTGTACGAGCCCGGGGACGGCGGGCAGGGCTGGTGGTCGCGCGTCTACGAGGTCCGCTGCCCGCTGCCGGTCTCCCCCCAGGCGGAGGAGATCGACTGGCACACCTTCCTCACGGAGGAGGAGCTGGACCAACGGCTGGCGCGCGGGCCCGCCGACGGCGGGTGGCTGTGGACGCCGGACGGCCTGGCGGCGTACGAACGGCTCAGGGCGACCCGCGCGTGACGGGCCGGTTCGCTGTCGCGGGCCGGGCCGTAAGGTGCGACGGGTGATCGACTTCGTACGGAACCTGCGTCTGTGGTTCGCGCCCCGGCGGATCGGCGACGAGGGCACGACCCCCGACTACCGCTTCTCGCTCGCCAACGAACGGACGTTCCTCGCCTGGATCCGTACCGCGCTCGCCCTGGTGGGCGGCGGATTCGCGGTGGACCAGTTCCTGCCCGACCTGCGCTGGGGTGTCCGCGTGGGGCTGGCCGTGCTCCTCTTCGCCGTGGGCGCGCTCAGCGCCCTGCGCGCGATCAGCCACTGGGTGCGCAGCGAGCGGGCGATGCGCCGGGGCGAGGACCTGCCGGTGACGCCCTTCCCGACGCTGCTGGGTCTGTCGGTCGCCGCCGTCGCCGTGATCATGCTGGTCGTGGTGCTGATCGACCGGTCCGGCTGATGGGGAGTCCGCCCGCGCCCGGGGCCGCGCGGGACCCCGGCCTCCAGCCGGAGCGGACCCGGCTGGCCTGGCGGCGTACGACCCTGACGTACACGGTCGTGGCGGTGCTCGCGGGCAGGCAGGTCGCGCGGGACGACGTGACGGCGGTGGGCGTGGTGGGGGCGGCGCTGAGCGCTCTGGTGTGGGTGGCGTTCCTGTGGGTGGCGCACCGGCGGATCGTGGCGCTGGACACGGCGCGGCCGCGTGCGCTGCCGGTGCGCGCGGGGGTCGCGGCGGTGGTCTGTGTGATCTGCCTGGCGGCGTTCGGCGTGACCGTGCTCTGAGCGGTGACCGGGGCGCCCCGGCCCGGCACCGGTCGGCGTTCTCGGGGGGTGTCCGCGAAGTGGCGTCGTCCGCCCGCCGGGCCAGGCCGGACTTCGCGGACACCCCCTAGCGGTTGCCCGTCTTGTACCGTGCCCGGGTGCCCGTGCGGGGGCGGGTGCCGGAGCCGGTGCGGGAGGTGGCCCTCGTACGGAGCGCCAGGGCGATCCTGCGCTGTTCGCGTCCCGCGAAGCCCGGTTCACGGGCCATCAGCCGGATCAGTTCCTCGCGTAGGTCGGTGTCGCGGCCCGCTTCGGTGAAGTACCGGGCCTCGGCGAGCGCGCGGGCGACCTGGTGGTGACGGGGCGCCAGTGTCGACGGCTCGTCGAACCAGTTCCAGTGCGGGAACGACTCGTTGACCTTCGGCTGGTCGTTCGCCAGATGCGACCACACGCGGTGGTCCAGGGACACGTTGGTCACGTGCCCGGCGGGCAGGGTCCGCACCCAGTCGTTGTCGGGGTCCTGCTGCCAGCGCTCGGTGTGAGGGCTGCTGCGGCAGCGCGACGTCACCCCGATGTAGCGGAGCTTGCGGCGGATGACCGCCCACGGTTCGCGGGTCTCCTCGATCCAGCCGGCCAGGTGCCGGTGGAGGACGCCGTAACTGCGCCCCCAGGCCACGACGTCGACCAGGGCGATCGGGCGCTTGCGGCGGGCCAGCGCGTACGGCTCCAGGCCCACGGCCGCGAGATGCTCGCGGAATCGGCGGCCGGCGGCGGGGCTCCAGTGGTCGTCCGCCGTGCAGGAGACCGGCAGCCGCAGCAACCGCCCGTCCCACGGCGAGTGTTCCAGCGCGCCGGTCAGCAGGTCGTACATGGAGTCGAGCGACCGGCCGAGGAAGCAGAGGTCGGCGCCGTCGGAGCGGGCGAGGACCTTGGCGGTGACGGCGGTCAGCTCGGAGAGGACCAGCTCGTCCGGCGGGCTCTGGTCACGCGGCGCGGGGAGCGTGCCGAGCTGGTCGGGCCGGCCGCCGCCGAACGCGGACAGCGACCAGCGGTAGGGCCTGGGCGGCGGCGCGGTTCCGGCGTTCATGCGTCCAGTTCAGCACCGCGCACCCCGTGCGGTCATTCGGTTTTCGGGACGCGGAAGCGGACCTACCGGCCATGACGGACAGGGCTGGTAGCGTCCCGTCCGGCTCAGCAAAACACTCCATACACTGACAAAAGGCGCGCATCATGACGGCGATCCACCAGGAACACCCGACGCACGAGCACACCCACGGACCGACCTGCGGCCACACCGAGGTGCGGCACGGCGACCACGTCGACTACGCACACGACGGCCATCTGCACCGCAAGCACGCCGAACACTGGGACGAGTGCGAGCCCGTCGCCCACGTCACCCACGACAACCACCCGCACCGGCACGGCGAGGGCTGCGGCCACCCCGCCGTCGCGCACGGCGACCACCAGGACTACGTCCACGACGGCCACCGCCACGCCGCCCACGACGGGCACTGGGACGACCACTGACCCCGGACGGAACACCGTGACACCGCCGGGTCCGGTCACGGACCCGGCGCACCGGCCCCGTCACACCGGCCCCGTCACACCCTCCGGCGGTTTCCCGCCACGCACTGGACGGCATACCGACTGGTCGGCATCATTGACGGCGCGGGCTTCGCCCGCCCCCGCCGCCCCGCCGTCCGTGGAGGTACGACCGATGAGCGCCAGTCCCCCGCCAGGACTCGACCCGGAGAAGCTGCGCGGCCGTCTCGACCGCGACCGCCCCGGTCTGGTGGAGGGACCGCTGAGCGCCCGGCTGATCGAGGGCGGCCGGTCGAACCTGACGTACGCGGTGACCGACGGCGCCCATGACTGGGTGGTCCGCCGGCCCCCGCTCGGCCATGTGCTGGCCACCGCGCACGACATGAAGCGTGAGTTCCGGGTGATCAGCGCGCTGCACCCGACGGCCGTGCCGGTGCCCGAGCCACTGCTGCTGTGCGAGGACCCGGACGTGCTCGGGGCGCCGTTCTACCTGATGGAGTACGTGACGGGGACCCCGTACCGTACGGCCGAACAGCTCGCCCCGCTCGGCCCCGGGCGGACCCGTGCCGCGCTCCTCGGTCTCGTGGACACCCTCGTGGAACTGCACGCGGTCGACCCCGCCGCCGTGGGGCTCGCCGGCTTCGGCCGCCCCGAGGGCTTCCTCGACCGCCAACTGCGCCGCTGGGGAAAGCAGTTGGACGCCTCACGCAATCGCGAGCTGGCCGGGGTCGACGAGCTGCACGCCGCTCTCGGGCGTTCCCTGCCCCACTCCCCCGCGCCCACCGTCATCCACGGCGACTACCGGCTCGACAACGTCCTGATCGGCGACGACGACCGCATCAAGGCCGTGCTGGACTGGGAGATGTCCACCCTCGGCGATCCGCTGACCGACCTCGGTCTGCTGGTGATGTACAGCGCTCCGCTGGAGATCACGGGCTCACCGATCAGTACGACCGCCGGCGCGGCCGGTCATCCGGCCCCGGCCGAACTGGTCGAGCGCTACGCCGCCGGGTCCGGCCGTGACACCTCGGCGATCGCCTGGTACACGGCCTTCGCCTGGTTCAAGCTCGCGGTGATCCTCGAAGGCATCCACTACCGCTACACGCTGGGCCAGACGGTCGGCGGCGGTTTCGAGCGCATCGGGGAGCTCGTCCCCGTCTTCATCGAGCACGGCCTGACCACCCTTCAGGAAGGCTGACCCGGACCCATGGACTTCGCATTCGACGCCCGCACCGAGGAACTCCGCACCCGGCTGCTGGCCTTCATGGACGAGCACGTCCGTCCCGCCGAGGCGATCGCGCACGAACAGCGGGCCCTGCTCGCCGACCCGTGGGACACCCCGGCGATCGTGGACGAGCTGAAGGCCGAGGCCCGCGAGCGGGGGCTGTGGAACCTGTTCCTCCCGGACGCGGAGCACGGCGCCGGGCTCACCAATCTCCAGTACGCGCCGCTCGCCGAAATCACCGGCCGCAGCCCGCAGTTGGCCCCTACGGCGCTCAACTGCGCGGCTCCCGACACCGGAAACATGGAGGTACTGGCCCAGTTCGGCAGCGACGAGCAGAAGAAGCGCTGGCTGGAGCCGCTGCTCGCCGGTGAGATCCGCTCGGCGTTCGCGATGACCGAGCCGGAGGTCGCCTCGTCCGACGCGACGAACATCCGGACCCGGATCGACCGCGACGGCGACGACTACGTGATCAACGGCCGCAAGTGGTACATCTCCGGGGCGATGAACCCGGACTGCCGGATCTTCATCGTGATGGGCAAGACCGACCCGGACGGCGCCGACACCCGCCGCCAGCAGTCGATGGTCCTCGTCCCGCGCGACACCCCCGGCCTCACCGTCGAGCGGGCGATGAGTGTGTACGGCTACGAGGACCACTACCACGGGGGTCACGCCGAGGTGGTCTTCTCGGACGTCCGGGTACCGGCGGCGAATCTCGTCGGCGAGGAGGGCGGCGGCTTCGCCATCGCCCAGGCCCGGCTCGGCCCCGGCCGGATCCACCACTGCATGCGGCTGATCGGCATGGCCGAGCGTGCCATCGAGCTGATGTGCCTGCGGGCGGTGTCCCGTACGGCCTTCGGCAAGTCCATCGCCCAGCAGGGCGTGGTCCAGAACTGGATCGCCGACGCGCGGGTGACGGTCGAGCAGTTGCGGCTGCTGGTGCTCAAGACGGCCTGGCTGATGGACACGGTCGGCAACCGGGGCGCGCACACGGAGATCCAGGCCATCAAGATCGCGACGCCGCGCGCGGTGGTCGACATCATCGACAGCGCCGTGCAGCTGCACGGCGCCGGCGGGGTCAGCCAGGACTTCCCGCTGGCCGAGCTGTGGGCCGCCGCGCGGACGCTGCGGCTGGCCGACGGGCCGGACGAGGTGCACCAACGGTCGCTGGCGCGCCGGGAGTTGAAGAAGTACCTGTAGCCGGACCGGGACCGGGACCGGGGCCGGGGATGGCTAGGGCCGCAGCGCGCGCAGCAGCAGGTCGGCGAGGTGGTCGGCGACCTGCTGCGGTGTGAGCGGGCCGTCCGGCCGGTACCAGGTGGAGAGGTGGTGGACCGACCCGAAGTGGTAGTCCACCACCAGGTCGGAGGGCGTGGCGGAGGTGAAGACCCCGCTGCGCTGGCCCTCTTCGACCAGGGCGCGGAACCGCTCGTGGTAGCGCCGCCGCTCGGCCCGTACCTGCTTGTTCTTCTCCGGACTCAGATGGTGCATCGAGCGGAAGAAGATCGCCGCGTCGTCCAGATTCTCGATGGTGGTCACGACGACGTCGGCAGCCGCCGCGCGCAGCCGCCGCTCCACGGGCTCGTCGGCGTCGGCGAAGGCGTCCAGCCGCTCCTGCTGGAGGCGCAGCACCCGGGCGTACACCTCCTGGAGGAGGTCCTCCTTGGAGCCGAAGTAGTGGTACAGCGCGCCCTTGGTTACGCCGGCCGCCTCCACGATCTCCTGGACCGACGTGCTGCCGTAACCCTGCTCGGCGAAGAGCCGGGTGGCGGCGGCCAGCAGCCGCTGGGGGACCGGGGTGCCGTTCCCGTCCGTCGTTCTGGCCACTGTCGCCACCTGCCTTCTCAGCTCGCGGCGGTGTACGCCGCCGCTGTGTTCGGCGCCGCCGCGTCCGGCGCCGTCTCCTTGCGTGAACGCGGTTCACGCCTGAGGATCTTCCCACTCGTGGTCGGGGGCGGCACGGGCAGGACCTCCACACGGTAGGTGTCGGTCACCGCCCGGCTCCTTCCCATTTCTGCTGGATCTGGTTCATGCCGGTCAGCCAGCGGTCGGGGTCGGTGGAGCGGGCCCGGTAGTAGCCGGCCACCTCGGTGTGCGGCAGCACCAGGAACCGGTCCTCGGCCATGGCGTCGAAGAGCGCGTCGGCGACGGCCCCGGGCTCGATCGCCGTCGGCGCGAGTACGAGCTCGCCCGCCGATCCGGCGGCGGTGAGCATGTCCGTACGGACGCCCTGCGGGCAGATGGCGTGGACCTTGAGCCCTCGGTGGCGGTAGGTCAGCGAGAGCCATTCCGCGTAGGCGAGGGCGCCGTGCTTGGTGACGCTGTACGGCGCGGCGCCGATCATGGTGAGCAGTCCGGCCGCGGAGACAGTGGAGACGAACCGGCCGGCGCCGCGTTCCAGCCAGTCGGGCAGCAGTATCCGGGAGGCGCGCACGTGCGCCATGACGTTGACGTCCCAGGCGGAGGCCCACACGTCCTCGTCGGCGAAGGCGTCACCGGGCGAACCGAGCCCGGCGTTGGCGCAGTAGATGTCGACGCTCCCGCCGAGCGCGTCGCGGGCCTGTTCGACCATCGCAGAGGCGTCGCCCGGTACGGCGACGGTGCCGGAGCCGATGGACTCGGCGACGGCCGCCGCCTTCGCGGCGTCGAGGTCGTTGACGACGACGCGGGCTCCGCCGGCGGCGAATCCGCGGGCGAGGGCGGCGCCGATACCGCCACCGGCTCCTGTGACCACCACTCGCGCGCCCTGCACCGTACTCATCGGACCTGCCTCTCCGGTTCACCGCGGGACAACACCACTCACCGCCCGCAGACTAACCGGTCGGTATGTCGCGGCGGAAGGTCCGCGACCCGGGTGAAAGCGACCCGGCACCGGTAGGACGTACAACGGGACCGACAGGACCGGCCGGTCCGGCGCAGCCCTCAGGAGTGAAAATTCGCCTGATGGCTGCCATCGGATTTTCGATGGAGCCGGATCGGGCACGCGTACGTCTATTGGATGACGCTGGTACAGCAACCGACGGAGGTGGCGGGCGATGGCCGGATTCCGGAGTCTCGCGAGACAGGTGCGCGATCCACGATGCGATCTGGCGCTGCGCCGGTACTCACTGCGCAAGTGCCTTGAACGATTCGCCCCTTACGGTCATCGGGCCACCTGGGACCACCTGTGTGAACGGCACGACATCGAGCCGGAGGACAGAGCTCCCGATCCGGCGCGGCTGACGGCCGCGCTCGACGAACTCGAGGAGGCGCGGGCCGTCTGGCTCGCCTACGAGGTCCAGTTCGCCAAGCGCCGCAAGCGCGAGAAGCACGACGGGCTGAGAAGACCGCGTACGTTCGACGACTGGCACCGCAGGACCTGGGGCGGCAACGGGGTGGTGCGGTGCGACGACCCGGCCGTCCATCCGACGGAGCCGCTCGCCGAGGTGCTGCGCCGGCTGATCGCCGGCCTGGAGTCGGGACCGGGCGGCGTGTGCCCGGTGTGCGCGGAGAAGGGGATCGTCTGGCGGCCGGATCTGTCGCAGGCTCCGTGGTCGGGACCGGTGTGCAAGGGCTGTGGCATTGTCGTGCCGCGGCCCGTTCTCACGTCCGAGGCCATGGAGCGGGCGAAGCTCGTGCGGCAGCGGGAGCTGGCCTCGGTCGCCTGACCCGCCGCCCGCCGTGGCGGGCCCGATGACGGCGGACGGTATACGGACCGGTCGGGGGCGCACCGGTCCGTGAGGACGTAACGGACAGCGCGTGGAGGCTACTTCGGCGCGCGCCTGCGCTCGGCCAGGAGCCGGGAGCCGGACATCCGGTCGCCGAACGCGTCGTCCGGGTTGGACAGTACGCACGAATCCAGCGACAGGCATCCGCAGCCGATGCAGTCGGTCAGATGGTCGCGCAGCCGGCCGAGCCGTTTGATGCGCTCGTCGAGTTCCGATCGCCATGCCTTGGAGAGCCGGGCCCAGTCGTCG
Source organism: Streptomyces sp. NP-1717 (assembly GCF_022695985.1). Classification (GTDB taxonomy): domain Bacteria; phylum Actinomycetota; class Actinomycetes; order Streptomycetales; family Streptomycetaceae; genus Streptomyces. The sequence goes on from NZ_JAAPBF010000149.1 coordinate 9,570, forward strand.
TGGTTCGGAGTACGCCCCTCGGGAAGCTCGGCGAGAGCGTCCCTGATGGTGGCGAGCGGGATCCCCACGCGCTGGGCCGCGCGCACGAAGGCGACCCGGCGCAGTGTGTCCCTGGTGTAGCGGCGCTGGTTGCCGCTGGTCCTGCGGCTGCTGATGAGCCCTTTCGCCTCGTAGAAGTGCAGGGCCGACGTCGCGGCACCACTGCGCGCCGACAGCTGCCCGACGGTGAGTTCTTGGACCTTCTCCGGAATCTTCGGCACCCGGCCGAGCCTACGTCGGCCCGACGTGTCACGCGTTGACAGGACAGGCGGCCCCAACCATGCTGAGCAAGCGCTTGGACACCGCCCGGGACAGTGCGTGAGAGGCAGGTATCGACAGACATGGCCGAGCCGAGGATCTTCACATCCGCGGAGGAGCTGCGCGCCGCCGTCGGCGAGCAGTTGGGGCACAGCGACTGGCTGGAGGTCGACCAGAAGCGGATCGATCTCTTCGCCGAGGCCACCGGTGACCACCAGTGGATCCATGTGGACCCGGAGCGGGCGGCGAAGGGGCGGTTCGGCACGACCATCGCGCACGGCTATCTGACGCTGTCGCTCCTGCCGGTCCTCGTCCCGCAGGTGCTGACCGTCGAGAACGTGACGATGGGCGTCAACTACGGCGTCAACAAGGTCCGTTTCCCCGCCCCCGTACCCGTGGGCTCACGGGTACGCGCGACAGCCGCCCTGAAGGAAGTCACCGAGGCGGGCGGCGGCGTTCAGGTCACCACGCTCGTCACGGTGGAACGCGAGGACGCGGAGAAGCCGGTGTGCGTGGCGGAGTCGGTCTCCCGGTACTACTTCTGACCGGACGTCGCCACTTTTGACCGCACGTCCTCACGCGTCACGCGACACCACCATGCGGAGCACGAGGTCGGCATAGAGGGCGCCGACCTCGTCGGGCGTCCGGCGCCCCTGTGTGTTGAACCAGCGCGCCACGTCGATGCAGAGCGACAGCACGGCCAGGGTGGTGCCCGGCACGTCCGGGACGTCGAACTCCCCGTCGCGCACGCCGTCCTGGAGGATCTGGCGGACGGTCGCGTCGCTGCGCCTGCGCAGTTCGACGATCTCGGTGCGGTGTTCGTCCGCGAGGGCGTCGAGTTCGTACTGGACCACGCGCGCCGTGGTGTGGCGTGCCGCGTGCCAGCGGACGAAGGAGCGGACCGCGTCGGTGAGCCGCTCGGCCGCCGTGCCGTCGCGGTCGGCGGCGGCCTGAAGGATCTCCAGGGCCTTGTCGTGGCCGATCCGGCTGATCCGGTGGAGCAGCTCTTCCTTGGTCTTGTAGTGGATGTAGAGCGCCGCCGGGCTCATACCGGCCCGGCTCGCGATGTCGCGAGTGGTGGTGGCGTGGTACCCGCGTTCGGCGAACGCCTCCACGGCGGCGACGAGCAGCCTCCTGGCCGCCTCGGGGGTGACCTCACCCCACGGCATACCCTCGCCGTCGGCCGTCCGTTCCGCCGTACGCATCGCTCTCGCCCCTTCCGGTCGGCAGAACGCACACCCTACCCCGAAGGTGAGCAAGCGCTTAGGCCCGTCGCGGATCCGCCGCCGTAGCGCCGCCGGGCGGTGGGGCCGGGACGGGCGCCGGGACCACGGCCATACGATGTGCGCCATGGCCCGACCCCGCAAGCCGCTCCTGAGCAGAGACCGCATCGTCACGACCGCGGGCGCGCTCGTGGACGCCGAGGGGCTCGGCGCCGTCTCCACCCGCCGGCTGGCGGCGGAGCTGGGGGTCAGCGGGCCGTCCCTCTACAACCACTTCCGCAACAAGGACGAGATCCTGGACGCCGTCGCGGACTCCGTCAGCGCGCAGGTCGATCTGTCGATGTTCGACGAGGACGACGTACGGGACTGGCGCACCGCGCTGCACGACTACGCCGTCTCCTACCGCGCCGCCCTCACCGCGCACCCGCACATCGTGCCCGTGCTCGCCCAGGGACCGGGCCGCCGGCCGGCGGGGCTGCGGGTGGCTGACGCGGTCTTCGGCGCGATGGTCCGGGCGGGGTGGCCGCCGGCCCAGGCGACCCATATCGGGGCGCTGATGCGGTACTTCATCACGGGCTCGGCGCTCGGCTCGTTCGCGCGCGGCTTCGTGGACGACGAGACGGCGTACGACCCCGCCGACTATCCGCACCTCGGCCAGGCCCATCTGCTGGCCGAGCGGCAGCAGCGGGTGGACGAGGGGGCCTTCGAGACGGGGCTCAGGGCGCTGATCGACGGGCTGGCGGGGCAGTACGAGACAGTTCGGGCCACACCGAAGAGTTCTTGAGGCACCCTGGAGACATGCCGCAGACCCCCACCCCGAAAGCGGCCGGCTCCACCGCGGAACCGGCCACCGCCGACCCCTTCGGACTCCCCGCGCCGGCGCCGTCCCCCGGCTCGCTCCTCGCGGGCTTCGCCGCGCTGCTCGCCGACGAGACGCGGGCCGTCTTCTGTCTGTCGCTGCTCGACGGACGCGCCTGGACGGCCGGCGAGCTGGCCCGTGAGGCCGGTGTCGCCGCGTCCACCGCCAGTGAGCACATCGGGAAACTGACCGCCGCGCGGCTGGTCACCGAGGAGCGGCAGGGCCGCCACCGGTACGTGCGGCTGGCCGACGCGACCACCGCCGAGCTGGTCGAGTCGCTGGCCGCGCACGTGATGCCGGGCCGTGACAGCCCGCACGGCGTGCGCGCGTCGGGGGCGAGCGGCGCCATGGCGCGCGGGCGCACCTGTTACGACCACTTCGCCGGCCGGCTCGGGGTGACGATCACGGAGGCGATGGGACGTCGCGGACTGCTGCTGACGGACGCGGGCTTCGCCCTCACCGAGCAGGGCACGGACTGGTTCCGCGAGCGGGGAATCGCGCTGGAGGGCGCCGGCCGGCGCCCGGTGGTCAGCTCGTGCCTGGACTGGACGGAGCGGCGCCGCCATCTGGCGGGAGTGGCGGGGGCGGGTCTGTGCCGGCTCGCGCTGGAGTCGAAGTGGTGTGTGCGCATCGGTACGGAGCGGGCGGTGCGGGTGACACCGACCGGTGAGCACGCGTTCGCCGAGCTGCTGGGGATCGAGGCGGCGAGACTCCGGTAATACTTCGGTGACAGCCGAAGTGTTAAGGGCTTAACATCGCTCGCATGGCGAAATTCTCCCCGCGTGCCCAGGCGCGCCCGGCCGCCCCGGCGGCCGCTCCTCCCGGCGGCGCGCCCATCGCGTCCACCGCGCCCGACAGATCCGCCGGCCGCGCGCAGCCGCTGGCCCTGGCCGCCGCCGGGGTCACTGTCATCCTCTGGGCGTCGGCCTTCGTGTCCATACGCAGCGCGGGCGAGGCGTACGCGCCGGGCGCGCTGGCGCTCGGCCGGCTGCTGACCGGGTCGCTGGTGCTGGTCGCGATCCTGCTGATACGCCGCGAAGGGCTGCCGCCGCGCGCCGCGTGGCCCGGTATCGCGGTGTCGGGGCTGCTCTGGTTCGGCGGCTACTCGGTCGTCCTCAACTGGGGCGAACAGCTGGTCGACGCGGGCACGGCGTCCCTCGTTGTCAACATCGCGCCGCTGCTCATGGCGCTGCTCGCGTTCCGTCTGCTGGACGAGAGCCTGGCGCCCCGGCTGCTCACCGGTATGGCGGTGTCCTTCGCCGGCGCCGTGGTGGTCGGCCTGTCGATGGCGGGCGGCGGCAGCACCTCCGTACTCGGCGTGGTGCTCTGCCTGGTGGCGGCGGTGGCCTACGCGGGCGGTGTCGTCGCGCAGAAGCCCACGCTGGCGTACGCGACCCCGCTGCAGGTGACGACGTACGGCGCGCTGATCGGGGCGGTGGCCTGCCTCCCGTTCGGCTGGCAGCTCGTGCGGGACGCCGCCGACGCGCCGCTGTCGGCGACGCTCAACATGGTCTATCTGGGCGTCTTCCCGACCGCGCTGGCGTTCACGACCTGGGCATACGCCCTGGCCCGTACGACCGCGTCGCGGATGGGCGCCACGACGTACGCGGTGCCGGCGATCGTCGTCCTGATGGCCTGGCTGCTGCTGGACGAGATCCCCGGCGCGCTCACGCTCGCCGGCGGTGTGCTCTGCCTGGCGGGAGTCGCGGTCGCGCGCTCCCGCCCGCGCCGGGAGAAGGCCGGAGCCGCCCGGGGGACCTGAGAGCCTGTCGGGTGGCGCCCGGGCACCGTCAGAAGACGACCAGTGCCCGGCCGCCACGCCCCGCGAGCATGGCGTCGAACGCGGCCGGTATCTCCTCCAGCGTGATCCGTTTCGTCACCAGCGAGCCGAGGTCCAGGCGGCCGGCCCGGACGTGTCCGGCGAGGACCGGCAGATCACGGACCGGGTCGCAGTTGCCGTACACGCACCCCGACAGCGTGCGGCCCCAGTGGAACAGCTCCAGGGCGTTGAACGTCACCTGCTGGTCCTTGCCGCCGATGCCGACGACCGTGGTCCGGCCGCCCCTGCGGGTCGACTCCCACGCCGTACGGATGGTGACGGCGCGGCCGGCGCACTCCACGGCGACGTCCGCGCCCTGCCCGCCGGTGAGTCCGCGTACCTCCCTGGCGGTGGTGGCGGAGGAGACGAGATAGTCGGTGGCTCCGGCGGCCCGCGCCAACTCCTCCTTCTCCGGCGAGACGTCGACGGCGACGATCGTGGACGCTCCGGCGATACGCGCGGACTGGAGCACCGCGAGGCCGACACCGCCGACGCCGAGGACGACCACGCTCTCGCCCGCGCGCACCCGCGCGCTGTGGTGCACGGCGCCGTATCCGGTGAGGACGGCGCAGCCGAGCAGCGCCGCGTCGGCGAGCGGGATGCCGTCGGGGACGGGCAGGACACAGTTCGCGGCGACGACCGTCTCCTCGGCGAACGCGGCGACGTTCAGGCCGGGGTGGAGGTCCGTGCCGTCGGCCGTACGGGCGTGGATCGCGCCCGCGCCGGTCAGCGCCGAGGCGCAGAGCCAGACCTCGCCGAGGCGGCAGTGGTGGCACCGGCCGCAGGACGGGGCCCAGTTGAGGACGACGCCGTCACCGGGTGCGACATGGGTGACGCCCTCGCCGACGGACAGGACCGTACCGGCGCCCTCGTGGCCGAGGACGGCGGGGACGGGCAGCCGCATGGTGCCGTCGGTGAGGGACAGGTCGGAGTGGCAGACCCCGGCGGCGGCGAGCCGGATCCGCACCCGGCCGGGGCCGGGCTCGGGCAGTTCGATGTCGGTGATCTCCAACGGAGCCCCGACGGCGGGCAGGACGGCTGCGCGGACCACGATCGGTTTCTCTCCCGGCTCAGAACTGGAGGGACTTGGTCTGAAGGTACTCGGCGAGGCCGTGCGGGCCGAGTTCCCGGCCGACGCCCGACTGCTTGTAACCACCGAACGGCGCCAGGGGGTTGAACCGGCCGCCGTTGATGTCGACCTGGCCGGTGTCCATCCGCCGCGCGAAGGCGACCGCCTCGTCGTCGTCGCCCGCCCAGACCGCTCCGGCGAGGCCGTAGACGGTGCCGTTGGCGATGCGCAGGGCGTCGTCCTCGTCCTCGTACCGGAGGATCGACAGGACGGGCCCGAAGATCTCCTCCTGGGCGATGCTCATCTCCGGTGTGACGTCCGCGAAGACGGTGGGTGCGACGAAGTAGCCGGTGTCGTGCGGGGGCTGGGCACCGCCCGCGACCAGCCGGGCGCCCTCGGCGAGGCCCTGCTCGATGTAGCCGCGCACCCGGGCCCGCTGTCCCGCGTTGACGACGGGGCCCACGCGGCACAGTTCGTCGTGCGGGTCGCCCGCCCGGTAGGAGGCGACGGCGGCCCCGGCGGCCGCCACGGCCTCCTCGTACCGGTCGGTGTGGACCAGCATCCGGGTCCACGCGCTGCACGTCTGGCCGGAGTTGGTCATGACGTTGGCGACGCCGGCCTTGACGGCCCTGGCGAGATCGGCGCTCGGCAGGATCACGTTCGCGGACTTGCCCCCCAGCTCCAGCGCGACGCGCTTGACGGCCGCTCCCGCCGTGGCGCCGATTCGCCTGCCGACGGCGGTGGAGCCGGTGAACGAGACGAGGTCGACGTCCTCGTGCGCGGCGAGGGCCTGCCCGGCGACGGCGCCGACGCCGGTGACCACGTTGACGACGCCCGCGGGCAGCCCGGCCTCGTGGACGGCCTCGGCGAAGAGCTGCGCGGTCAGCGGGGTGTCCTCGGCGGGCTTGACGACGATCGTGCAGCCGGCGGCGAGCGCGGGGGCGACCTTGGCGACGATCTGGTGCAGCGGGTAGTTCCAGGGGGTGATCGCCCCGACGACACCCACCGGCTCCAGCAGTACGGTCGAGTTGCCGATCCGCTCCTCGAAGGCGTAGGAGGCGGCGAGTTCGGCGTACGAGCCGGCGACGGCCACCGGCGCCGAGGCGTGCACGGCCTTCGACAGCCGCAGGGGCGAGCCCAGTTCGGCGGTGACGGTCTCGGCGATCTCGTCCTTGCGGGCGGCCATCGCGTCGCGCAGGGCCGCGAGGCGCGCCGCGCGCTCGGCGGGCGGGGTGGCCGCCCAGCCGGGGAAGGCGGCCCGTGCGGCACGTACGGCGGCGTCGATGTCCTCGGCGGTACCCGCCGGGACCTCCGCGATGACCTGCTCGGTCGCCGGGTTGACGACGGCGATGGTGTCGGCGCCGGCGGCGGGGCGCCACTCGCCGCCGATGTACATGCTGTCGTGTGCCTTCATCGGTGTTCCTCCCGGGACTGCCGCGCACGGCCGGTTCGGCGTCGTCGCACCCAAACTAGCGGTGTTAGTTTTCCGGCGCCAGGCACCCCCGGGGTCCCGAACGTCACATCGGGGGCGGCGTCACCCGTCGAGGCCGGGCATGTCCGCCGGCGCGGGACAGATCCGCCGGCCGTAGTGGTCGAAGACGTAGAGATGCGCCAGGTCGACCAGGAGCGGCACCTGTGCCCCCGTACGCAGCCGCGTGTCGGGGCCGGTCCGCACAACCAGGTCGCTCGCCGTGAGGGCGGGGCGGTCCGGGGTGTACGCGGCGGAGGCCAGCGGCTCCGGGTCGTCCAGCACCACGACGGGACCCGAGACGTTCGCGGGGAACCGGCCGGGGACATGCGCGGCGGCCCGCTCCCGCAGACGCTCCAGGACTCCCGGTCCGGCGCGGCGGCGGCGCGGCGCCGTCCTCGGGCGGGCCGATTCGAGGTCGGGCACCACGGCGGGCTGCGAGCCGGTGTTGAGGTGCACCAGCGCCTCGTGCCCCTGGTACTCCATGTGCTCGACGATGCCGCTCAGCGCCACCTCACCGGGGCGGGCCTGGCTCGGCGGTGCGATACGCACCGCCTCGGACCGCAGCCCGACGATGATCTGCCGGCCCTGCTGGATCCGGAGCAACTGGTGGTCGGGGCTGAGGGGTTCGGGCAGCGGCAGCCGCTGTCGGCCGAGGTCGATCGACATCCGGCCTTCGAGCGGCGCGTAGACGACGGCCTGGAGCAGATTGATGCGCGGGGTGCCGATGAAGGCGGCGACGAAGACGTTGCCCGGCAGCGCGTACACCTCGCGCGGTGAACCGACCTGCTGGAGCACGCCGCCGCGCATGACGGCGACGCGGTCGCCGAGCGACATCGCCTCGGCCTGGTCATGTGTCACATAGACGGTGGTGACGCCCAGTTCGGCCGTCAACTGGGCTATCTCCGCCCGGAGATGGTTGCGCAGCTTGGCGTCGAGGTTGGACAGCGGCTCGTCCATGAGGAACGCCGACGGGCGCCGTGAGATGGCGCGGCCCATCGCGACGCGCTGGCGCTCGCCGCCGGAGAGCTGGCTGGGGTAGCGGTCCAGTACGTTCTCGATCCCGAGCATCCGGGCGGTGGCCTCGACGCGTTCCGAGCTGTCCTGGCGCGGCTTCTCCAGCCGGAGGGGGAAACCGATGTTGTCGCGGTTGGTCATGCTCGGGTACAGCGCGAAGTTCTGGAACACCATCGCCATGCCGCGCTCGCGGGGCGGCATCAGGTTGGAGCGCTCGCCGTCGAGGAGCAACTCACCCTCGGTGATGTCCTCCAGACCGGCGATCATGCGCAGCACGGTGGACTTGCCGCAGCCGGACGGGCCGAGCAGCACCACGAACTCGCCGGGGTCGATGTCCAGAGAAAGTCGGTCGACGGCACGGGTGGCCCGTCCGTACACCTTGCTGACACTGTGCAGAGAGATGGCGCGAGTCATGAGGATTCCGCCCGGAAGGTGAGGTTGAGCGTCCGCGACGCCTGAAGTTAGCCGAC
>NZ_JAAPBF010000015.1 GCF_022695985.1 Streptomyces sp. NP-1717
CCACACCGTCGCCCCCGCCCCCCGTCCAGGCCCGGGCCCACGAGCCGTCCGCCGACGCCGCGCCGCCCGTGACCGACCCGTACCAGCAGCCGTCGCCGTACCAGCAGGAGTACCAGCGGCAGGAGACCTACCGGCGAGCTGAGACAAACCAGCGGTCCGACACGTACCTACAGTCGGCCCCCTACGCACAGACCGACGCCGCCCCAGGGCCCGGCCCCTACCAACAAGCCGATCCGTACCGGCGGTCGGACGACACGTTCCAGCAGCCTCCCGCCGACGGCGGGGGAACCCCGAGTGCCGGTGAACCCTGGTACCCACCCGCAGGAGACCGACAGTGAACGCCCCTCTCCCCGATGTCCCCGAAGTCCGTGTCGTCGGCCTTCCCCAGCTGACACAGGGATTCGACCTCGTCGAGCGGCTCGACCTCTCCATGCACCTGAAGGTGCACGGCCCGCTGGAGCCGCTGACCGGAGAACTGCTCGCACAGCTCGCCGAGAACATCACCCTGCGCGGACGCGGGGGCGCCGGCTTCCCCTTCGGCAAGAAGCTCCGCGCCGTCGCCAAGTCGTCGATCCGGCGCGGGGTGCGGCCCGTCGTCGTGATCAACGGCAGTGAGGGCGAACCCGCCTGCCGCAAGGACACGGTGCTGCTCAACCGCGCGCCCCATCTCATCCTCGACGGCGCCCTGCTGGCGGCCGAGGCGCTGGGCGCGCGCACCCTGGTCGTCGCCGTCACCCGCAACTCCACCGAGATATCGATGCGGGCGGCGCTCGCCGAACGCGGCCTGTCCGACCGGCGCGGGCAGCAACTGCGGGCGCGGGTGATCCGTACGCCCGAACGCATGGTCTCCGGCGAGGCCTCGTCCGTCATCCGCGCGGCGAACGGCGGGCCGTCCCTGCCGCCCGGCCGCCGCGTGCGCGCCGCCGAGTCGGGCGTCGGGGGCGCCCCGACCCTGCTGTCCAACGCCGAGACGTACGCGCAACTGGCCATCGGCGCCCGGATCGGCGCGCGCCGCTACGGGCACACGGGGCTCGACGCGGAGCCCGGCACCGTCATGCTCACCATCTCGGGCGCCGTCGCCCGCCCCATGGTCGTGGAGGTGCCCACGGGGGTGCCGCTGCGGTACGTGCTCCAGCTCGCCGGGGCGCCGCCGCTCCCCCAGGGCGTGCTGACCGGTGGCTACCACGGCAACTGGATCGACTCCGTGGCCGCGCACGACGCGGTCGTCTCGCGCGAGTCCCTCGCGGCGGTGGGCGGCTCGCTCGGCGCGGGCGCGATCCTGCCGATCGGCCCGGAGACCTGCCCGCTGGGTGAGGCGCTGCGCGTGGCCAACTGGCTCGCCGCCGAGACGTCCGGTCAGTGCGGGCCCTGCCGGCTCGGTCTGCCGGCCGCCGCGGGCGGTCTGAGCGACGTACTGAACGGGGGCGGCCCCGCGGCCCTGGAGGCCCTGCGCGAGGTCACCCAGGCGGTCCGGGGGCGGGGAGCGTGCAAGCACCCCGACGGGTCCGCGCGGTTCTTCATGTCCACGCTCTCCGCCTTCACCGACGACCTCGCCGCGCATGTGCTGGACGGCGGCTGCGGTCGCGACACCACGGGTGTGCTGCCGCTGCCGGGCCCCGGCTACCAGACGGCGGAGGAGTCGATCCCGAGCGGCGAGAAGCTGGCCGTGGACTGGACGCTCTGCCAGGGCCACGGGCTCTGCGCGGACATCGTGCCCGAGCTGATCAGGCTCGGCCCCGACGGCTACCCCGCGCTCGCCGACGCCTCCGTACCGATGCATCTGCGGGGCCGTGCCCAGCGTGCCGTACGGCGCTGCCCGGCGCTGGCGCTCCGTATCGAGCAGCCGGCGCCGCAGCGCCCCGCACGGCAGGGAGGTCCGGCGGCCCTGCCGCCGGGCGGTGGCAGGAAGGCCCTCGGCATGGGGCGCTGACGCCTCCTCCGCGGGAAGGCCGGTCCGCGCCTCCCGGACACAGGTGTCAGCGCGGCCGGTAGACCGAGACGAGGAAGGAGACGGTCACCGGGAGCGGTGTGCCGAGCGACGCGACGCTCCGGTGCACTTCCTCTGCACCGAGGTGGTGGGCGCTCGGTCCCATCAGGATCAGATGGCGTACGTCGTCGTCGGTCATGGTGACCTCGCGCTCCACGACGTCCGTGCGCTCCTGCCGGAAGTGGCCGGACAGCGTGCGGTGCAGCCGGTCCTCCTTCGCGGCGTCGACGGACAACATGCCGAGGCTCGCGGGCAGTTCCGCGAGGTGGCGCGCGGTCGGGGTGACGACGACGAGGGCACCGTCCGGCCGCAGGACGCGCCGGAACTCCGGGCCGTTGCGGGGTGCGAAGACGTTGGTCACGACATCGGCGGCGCCGCTCACGACGGGCAGCGGCTTCCAGATGTCGCCGGTCGCCGCACCGGCCCGCGGATGGGCGCCGGCGGCCCGGCGCAGCGCGAACTTGGACGCGTCGAGGCCGAGTCCCACGGCGTCGGGCAGGGCGTCGAGGACGGCCGCCAGGTAGTAGCCGGTGCCCGCCCCGGCGTCCACGACGGTGCCGTCCGGCGGGCACAGCTCCGCGACGGTGTCGGCCAGCGCGCGGGCGAGCGGCTCGTAGTGGCCGGCGTCGAGGAACAGCGTCCGGGCGCTCACCATGGCCGCGTTGTCGGCGTTGGCCGTGTTCGTGTTGCCGGTCAGCAGGCTGAGGTAGCCCTGGCGGGCGACGTCGAAGGAGTGGCCCGCAGCGCAGCCGAGGGACTTGACGCCCCGGAGGGTCCCGACGGGTGCCGGGACGCCGTACGGGGTTGCGAGCGGTCCTTCGCACAGCGGGCACCTCAGCACATCGAGCAGCCGGTGCCAGAGGCCGGGCGCGGCGGGCGAGTTGGACACGGCGTTCCTCCGCGACGGGCTGTCAACGAGAAGAACCCGCCCGGACGTGGCGTCCGGACGGGAACTTCGAGATGTGGAGCTAAGGAGAATTGAACTCCTGACCTCCTGCATGCCATGCAGGCGCTCTACCAACTGAGCTATAGCCCCTTGCGATGTGCCGCACTCCGGGCATCCCCTCGGCGGCGGTGCCAACATTACACGGTCCCTCGGGCCCTCCGCCAAATCGTTTCCGGTATGCACCGATAGGACTGCTACTGTCACCCTTCGTGACCGTATCCACTCCCGTGCTCACGCGAGTGACCGCCGTCCGGCGGTCCGTCCTCGCAGGCGCCGGTGTCTGTCTCTTGTCCTTCGCGGGGTTCTGGATCGCGCAGCGTCTCGCCGCGGTCTCGATGATCGACCTGATGGTCTACCGGGCCGAGGGCCGTACGGTGCTCGACGGGCTCGACCTCTACGCGATGCGCGCGACCCGGGCGGGTCTCCCCACGACGTATCCGCCGTTCGCCGCGCTGCTGTTCACGCCGCTGACGCTGCTGCCGGTCCCGGAGATGCGCACGCTCGCGACGGTGGGCAATCTCCTGCTCCTCGTGGCGTTCGTCCACCTCTCACTGAGGCTGACGTTCCGGGACGCGGTCCGGCCCGGCGCCGCCCTGTGGGTGGCCGCGGTCGCCGTCTGGTGCGAGCCGGTGTGGACGACCCTGCGCTACGGGCAGATCAACCTGCTGATCGGCGTGGCCGTCCTGTGGGACCTCACCCGGCGCGGCGGCCACCGCTGGGCGGGCGTCGGCATCGGTCTCGCGGCGGCGATCAAACTGACGCCGGCGCTGTTCGCCGTCATGCTGCTGATCACCGGTCTGCTGCGGTTCCGCGAGGCCGGCTGGAACCCCTGGCTGCGGCAGGCGGCCGTGGCGGTGGGCGCGTTCCTCGCCGCGACAGCCGCTTCGGCGGTCGTCCTGCCGTCCGACTCCCTCCGCTTCTGGACCGAGATCGTCTTCCGGGCGGACCGGGTGGGGCGGGTGGAGGGCGCCGCGAACCAGTCGCTGCGCGGTGTGTTCGCGCGGGTTCTGCACACCGTCGATCCCTCGCACTGGTGGCTCCCCGTGGCCACGGTGGTCGCCGTGGCGGGGCTGGCCGTCGCGGTGACCGCGGCCCGTCGCGGGCGGACGGCGGAGGCCACCGTCGCCTGCGCGGCGACGGCACTGCTGATCAGCCCCATCTCCTGGTCGCACCACTGGGTGTGGTGCGTGCCGATGGTGCTGCTCCTGATGGCGCACGGCAGGACGGAGTGGGCGGTGGCGGTGGGGGTGGGCTTCTGGTCGTACGCGCTGTGGCGGGTACCGCACGGTGCGGTCGAACGGCTCGAACTGGCCCAGAACCGCTCGCAGATGGTGCTCACGGCGATCTATCCGACGATGGCGCTGGGGATGCTGGTGTATCTGGCGGTCGCCGACCGCAAGGAGCGGGCGCCCGCGGATTACGCGGTGGCGAAGGAGTAGAAGCGCTTGAGCGTGCAGTGCTCGTCCAGGAGGCGGCCGTAGATGGGCTCGCCCTCCAGCTCCCGGTAGGTCTCGATGGGGTCGCCTTTTATGATGAGCGCGCGGGCGCACTCCTCGCACCAGTACTGGAACGAGGCGTTGAGCGGGTCCATGTCCCGGACGATGGGCGTACCGCTGCCGCACCAGTCGCATTTTCTCCTGTGCGCACCCATCACTCAGCTCCAGCTGTGGCCGCAGGCCGTGCACACGTAGGAAACTCCGCCGTTGTCGCCGAGTACTTGGGCCACATGGAACGAACCGCACGACGGACAGCTCAGGCCGGTGGCCGACTCCGTCGCCGCGAGCAGATCACCGACCTCGTCGATGCTGCTGGCGGGCATCGCGCTCTCTCCTCCCCGTCCGGGCCGTCGTCCCCCTCCGGCGGTCCGATTCTGTCATGGCATCGCGAGGAGGGCAGCACGATCAGGCGGGCCGTTACCTTCCGGGGGAGGAGCGGGCGGCGGACGGCCGCGCCGCGGGAGCCGCGCCCGTAACGAGAAATCCCGCCCTCTTGAGGAGGACGGGATTCGCGGTGTGGGGATGTGTGGAGCTAAGGAGAATTGAACTCCTGACCTCCTGCATGCCATGCAGGCGCTCTACCAACTGAGCTATAGCCCCTCATGTTCTTCGCGCTCCGCGCTGTGAACAGGATGAACTTTAGCCTGCGATCTGCCGGAAAGTGAAATCCCCTCCGCCGAGGTCCGACGGCTCCCGGCCGCCGTCGCCCCGCCGCCGTTCGACGGCCGCCCGGACCTCGCTCAGTCGTCGTCGCCGAGCACCGGCTCGGGGAGCGTCCCCGCGTTGTGCTCCTGAAGACGCCAGCCCCGCGCGCCCTCGCCCAGGACGGACCAGCAGCAGTTGGAGAGCCCGCCGAGACCTTCCCAGTGGTGCGCTTCGAGACCGAGCAGCCGGCCGATCGTCGTGCGGATCGTGCCGCCGTGGCTGACCACGACGAGCGTGCCTCCGTCGGGAAGCTTGTCCGCGTGGCGGAGCACGACGGGCGCGGCCCGGTCGGCCACCTCGGTCTCCAGCTCGCCGCCTCCGCGCCGTACGGGCTCACCGCGCTTCCACGCCTGATACTGCTCGCCGAACCGCTCCACGATCTCTTCGTGGGTCAGACCCTGCCAGGCGCCCGCGTAGGTCTCGCGGAGCGCGGAGTCGTAGCTGACGGTGAGCCCGGTCAGCGAGGCCAGCTCGCCGGCCGTGGCCACGACCCGCTGAAGGTCCGAGGCGACGATCGCGTCCGGCCGCAGTGAGGCGAGCAGCCGGGCGGAGCGACGGGCCTGCGCGACGCCGTCCGCCGTCAGCTCGATGTCCGTGGTGCCCTGGAAGCGGCGCTCCAGGTTCCAGGACGTCTGGCCGTGCCTCCACAGGATGACGCGGCGGCCTCTGCCGCCCTTGCTGCCGTTCAGCTCAGCTCACCGTCCATGGAACCGTTCACCTCGGCGTGCTCCGCGCCCTTGCCACGGGTCTTGACGGCGTCCTCCGGCAGCGGCAGCTCCGGGCAGTCCTTCCAGAGGCGTTCGAGCGCGTAGAAGACCCGCTCCTCGCTGTGCTGGACGTGGACCACGATGTCGACGTAGTCCAGCAGGATCCAGCGGGCGTCACGGTCGCCCTCGCGGCGCACCGGCTTGGCGCCGAGTTCCTTGTTGAGACGCTCCTCGATCTCGTCCACGATCGACTTGACCTGACGGTCGTTGGGAGCGGAGGCGAGCAGGAACGCGTCGGTGATCGACAGCACGTCACTGACGTCGTACGCGATGATGTCGTGCGCGAGCCGGTCTGCTGCCGCCTGCGCGGCGGTATTGATGAGCTCGATGGCGCGGTCCGTGGCGGTCACAGGCGATGCTTTCGTCGGCGGTCTGGAGACCCCCAGGGTCTCACGGACCGCCGACAAGCAGGCGCAGCCTTTTGATCAGCCGCTTTCGTAGTCCCCACCGAGGGTGACCGAAACGTCGGCGTTGGGCGCGGCCTTGCCCTTCTTGACCACGCTCACCGGCAGTCCGAGGGTCTTGGCGACCTCTTCCGCCTGCGCCTTGTTCTTCGCGTCACCGTAGGTGACCTGCGACGACGCGGCGAGATCGGCCGTACCGGCGTCGACGAAGGTGTAGCCGCCGTTGATGATCGAGACCCGGGCGGCGTCCCTGTCCGCCTTGTCGCCCGTGGCGTTCTTCACACCGACCCGCAGGGCGGCGCCCTGCTCGGGAGCGCTGACGGTGCCGCCGAGGATGTCCTTGACGACGGTCTCGGTCGCCTCTTCACCGAGGCTGCCGTCCTCGGCGACCGGCAGGACCGTCGTCTTGTAGTCGCCGACCTTGGCGTGCGCCGCGAGGCTGGCCAGGGCCGCGCCCAGGTCCTGCTCGGTCATCGGCGGTTCGAGGATCTGCGCCAGGGTCTCGACGGTGATCGTCGCGCCCTTCGGGTCCTCCGAGATCTTCCGCAGGACGCCCTGCATGACCGCGCCGAAGCGCTCCAGCTGCTTCACCTCGGACTCACCGGTGCCGAGGTGGGTGGCGTACGCGACGGCGGCGGGCCCGTTGAGCGACTGTTCCTCGCCCTTGGTGACCAGCGGGTCCTCGCCCTTCTTGGCGGCGGGGACCTCGGCGTTCGTGGTGATGTCGATGTTGCCGACCAGCTCGACGAGGTTCTCCAGATACGGGGTGTCGAGCCGCCAGGTCCCGGAGATCTTGGTGCCGAGCAGGGTGTCGACGGACTCGCGGGTGCTCTGGGAGCCGCTGTCGGAGATGGACTTGGCGAGGGTGCCGGTGGTGCCGGTCTCCCCGTCGGCCACGGCGAGGGAGTTGGGCAGCAGGACGGTGGTGCCCTGCTTGGTCGTCGAGTTGTTGACGAGCAGCGCCGTGGAGGTGTCCTTGTTCTTGGTGTTGTGCAGATTCACCATGATCACGTCGCGCTTCTGCGGCCCGGTCGCGGTGTTCTCCTTCTTCTCGTCCGCCGGGAAGCCGGGCAGCTTGCCCGCGTACCAGAGGTAGCCGACGCCCCCGGCGACCACCAGCGCCATGACGACCACCAGGGCGACGACGCGGCTGCGGCCTCGGCGACGGGCCTCCTCGCGGCGCTCGGAACGGCTTTCGGTGAACTTGAGCCAGTCGATGACGTCTTCGGAGTCGGCGTCCGGCTCTTCTATGAAGGAGAACTGCTCGGTCTTGTACTCACCGTCGGGCGCGGACCGCCGCTGCCCGGGCACGGCACGCTCGGGAGCGGGGGCGGAGGGGGCCGGGGGTGCGGGCGCGGGCTCTTCGACCGGCGCGGACTGCTGTTGCTGCTGATGTTGTTGTTGCTGCTGCTGCTGCTGCGGGATGTTCCACTGCGTGGTGTCGACGGCCGCCTGCTGCTGGCCGGTGTCGTAGCCGTAACCCTGTTGCTGTTGCTGTTGGGCGTACGGGTCGTACGGAGCCTGCTGGCCGCCGTACGGGTCGTAGCCGTAACCCTGTTGCTGCGTGTACGGGTCGTACTGCTGTGCCTGGGGCTGCTGTTGGTGCTGTGGCTCCTGCTGCTGTTGCTGTTGTTGCTGCTGGTACACCGGTTGCCCGTACTCGTCGTAGCCCACGATCTGCGGCTGCTGGTAATACGGGTCGTACGGGTCGTACGGCTGCTGGTCGTTCACCGGTGCCCCTCTCCGCGGCTCATTCGCCGCGGTACAACTGGCGCTTGTCGATGTAGCGCACCACACCGTCCGGCACCAGATACCAGACCGGATCGCCCTGCGCGACCCTTCCCCGGCAGTCGGTCGACGAGATCGCGAGCGCGGGCACCTCCACCAACGAGACGCCGCCCTTGGGCAGTCCGTCGTCCGTCAGATCGTGTCCGGGCCGGGTGACACCGATGAAGTGGGCCAGCGCGAACAGCTCTTCGGCGTCCCGCCAGCTGAGGATCTGGGACAGCGCGTCCGCCCCGGTGATGAAGAAGAGATCCGCGTCGCCGTGCAGGGAGTGCAGATCCCGCAGCGTATCGGTGGTGTAGGTCTTGCCGCCACGGTCGATGTCGATACGGCTGACCGAGAACTGCGGGTTGGAGGCCGTCGCGATGACCGTCATCAGATAGCGGTCCTCCGCCGGAGAGACCGCCGTCTGGCTCTTCTGCCACGGCTGTCCCGTCGGTACGAACACCACCTCGTCGAGATCGAACAGCGCGGCCACCTCGCTGGCCGCCACCAGGTGTCCGTGGTGGATCGGATCGAACGTCCCGCCCATCACGCCGAGACGGCGTCTGGCGCCGCCTTTCGCGCCGGCGGCCGGCACTTCCTGCTCTCCCATGGCTGCGGAGCCTACCGGCACGGCGTTACGGCTCCGTCTCAGCGATCGCGGTTGAAGCGGGTGGTGATCCACAGCATGAGAAGCAGCGCGAACAGGGCGCCGCCGCCCGTGAGGTAGGCATTGAGGCTCTCGTGGCCGCCGCCGTGCTCGCCGCCCTCGGCGGCGACGGTGACCAGGTTGGCTGCGGTGCTGTAGAGGCTCATCTTCGGCAGGACCCATTCGAATCGGGGGCGGAGACTTCGCGCACATCGTATGCGGGCCGTTCGGGCACCCTCACGCCGACTCGGACGTTGTTGTCGACGACGGCGCACCGCGGCCCGGCCATAACCGTATCCGCAGCACATACGGTGGGGCCTGTCAGGGGGACGAGCCGACGACTCGTACGAACAGGGGATTTCCATGACCGAAGACAGCCACGAGGCAGCCAGTCACGAGAATGTGCCGAGCCGGCAGCGCAAGCGCTTCCCCGGTATCTCCTCCCGGGCGTACGAACATCCCGCGGACCGCTCGGCCCTGGTCGCGCTGCGCAAGCTGAGCGGTTTCGACACGGTCTTCAAGGCGATGAGCGCCCTGCTGCCGGAGCGCAGCCTGCGCCTTCTCTTCCTCTCCGACTCGGTGCGGGTCAGCGACGTGCAGTTCGCGCATCTGCACACGATGCTGCTGGACGCCTGTTACATCCTGGACCTGGAGAAGGTCCCCACGATGTACGTCGCGCAGAACCCGATGCCCAACGCGATGTGCATCGGTCTCGACGAGCCGATCATCGTGGTCAACACGGGTCTCGTCGAGCTGCTGGACGAGGAGGAGATGCGGGCGGTCGTCGGTCACGAGGTGGGCCACGCGCTGTCCGGGCACTCCGTCTACCGCACGATCCTGCTCTTCCTCACGAATCTCGCGCTCAAGGTCGCCTGGATCCCGCTCGGCAATGTCGCGATCATGGCGATCGTGTCGGCGCTGCGCGAGTGGTTCCGCAAGTCGGAGCTGTCGGCGGACCGGGCGGGCCTGCTGGTCGGCCAGGACCCCCAGGCGTCGATGCGCGGTCTGATGAAGATCGCGGGCGGCAACCATCTGCACGAGATGAACGTGGACGCGTTCCTGGAGCAGGCGGCGGAGTACGAGGCGGGGGGCGACCTGCGCGACTCCGTGCTCAAGATCCTCAACGTCCTGCCGCGTACGCACCCGTTCACCACCGTGCGCGCCGCCGAGCTGAAGAAGTGGGGCGAGAGCCGCGACTTCCAGCGGATCATGGACGGGCACTACCCGCGTCGTTCGGAGGACAAGGACACCTCGGTCAGCGACTCGATCCGGGACTCCGCCTCGCACTACGCGGACACGGTCCGCACCAGCAAGGACCCGCTGATGAAGCTGGTCGGCGACATCGCGGGCGGCGCGGGCGATCTGGGCGGCAAGCTCCGGGACAGGTTCACGGGCAACGGCGGTGGCGGCGGAAACACCGGCGGGGGCAACCGCGGGAGCAACGGCGCGGGCTCCGAGGGCAGCGGCGGCAGGCCGGCGGACGACGACGGCAAGTAGCCGCCGCGGGGCCACCGGCCGTACGTATCCGCCGGAGAGGGCCTGGGGCCGTGCCTGACACATGGCGCCGTCCGCCCGCAGGGCCGGGGCCGGCGGCGGCTGGTGCGGTGCAGCCCGAGGCGGAGGGCCGGCGTTGTGGATGGACCTGCCGCACTCGGCCGTCCCGACAGCGCGGCGAGGTGCCGTGCCAGGCGCCGCCGGCCAGGCGGGATGTGCCGGACACGGCCTAACCGCCGGGCTGCGCGCCGCTGTCCAGCACGCCGCACAGCCCGGCGGTGGGTGGTCCCGTCGCGTACGGATCGGTGCCGGCCGGGCCCGCGGGCTTCGCCCTGGCGCCCGCCAGCAGCGGTGTCAGGGTGCTCGACGCCTCCGTCGAGCACGCCTGTGGTCCCGCCTGGACGTGGCTGGTCAGCAGTTCGGCCCGGTGTCCGGGCAGATCGTCGCGGTCGAAGCGGAAGTGCAGTGTCCGGCGGACGGTGAACAGCGAGGCGTCCCGCTTCGCCTTCTCCCCTTCGCCCTCCCCCGCCGACCGCCCGGCGGGACGCAGCGCGTAGACGAAGGTGTGGTCCGACATCACGTCGATCGTGCCGGGCGTCGACTCCGCGAACCGGAGTGTGCCCCGGACGTGGACCGCCGAGTCGGCGAGCGCCACCTTCTCCGGGTCGAAGCGCACCAGCCAGCCCTCCGGCGCGTGTCTGCCGTCGTCGGCCGGATCGGCGAAGCTCGCGTCGAACTGGGCGAGCTGCTGGGGGTCGAGCAGCGACCGTACCGGGAGCCGCTCGGCACCGGTGAGGACGTCCGGGTCGACGGACGAGGCGACGAGGTAGTCCTTCGCGGTGGTCAGCGCGGTCATCACCTCGTTCTCCGTGAAGTGCGGTGTCCGGCGGGCCAGCGGCAGGGGGATGCCCGAGGCTCCGGTGGGGAATTTCGCCGCCGGGCTCTGCCGCAGCAGTCTCTCGGGGTCGTCGCCCGGCACCACGCCGGCCGGCGCGAGCGGAATGACCGTCATACGCAGCGGTTCCGCCGATCGGGTGACGGCCGGCCGGTACGGGGGCCGGACACCGACGTAGACGGCGGTGCCGAAGGCCACGGCGATCACCAGCACCAGCAGCAGGACCTGGAGCGATCCGCGCCGGGGGGTCAGCGAGCCAGCGGCGGGCTTCTCGGCGGGGTCCCGGCGGCGTACCGCGTGGGAGTGGTCGCCCATGCGCTCCTTGGCGGAGAACTCCTGGAGACGCGCAGCACGGACGAACGATTCGTCGAAGACGACGGACCGGTACTCGTCATCGCCACCGCCGGGTGTTCCCTCAGGCGTGCCCTCGGGTGGGTCTCCGCGCGCTGCCATACCTTCAGGTTAGGTCGGCGGGGCCGAACATAAACGCGGGCGGCGTCCTCAGGAGCGACCCCCGCCACGGAGCGTCACAGCGCTCGACGGCGGGGGCACGGGGCTCATGGAGTGCTGCGTGGCACGGCCGAGACCGCGGGGACCGAGTACTCCGTCGAGGACGCGGATCCGTCCGCGCCCCGCGAGGAGTCCAGGCCGGTCGTGGCGGGCGGTGGCACCCGGTCCTGGCGGTTGCCCGAGGCGCCGCGGTAGACGGCGGTGAACGCGAGGGCGACCATGCCGATGCCCATCACCACGGCGAGGATCCAGGCGACGGGCCGGTGCCAGCGGGCGCTGCCCCGGTAGGGGCGCAGAGCGCCGCCGTGGCGTCCGTACGGGCCGAAGTCGCCGTCCGGGTCGTCCGGGTCGTACGCGGCGCCGTAGGGCCGTTGGTCGCCGTACTCGCCCGCCGGGCCGAAACCGTCCTCGTAGCGGTCGTCGTCGGACCGGCCGCCGTAGGAGCGCGCGCGGGCCGCCTCGGCGTCGGCGCGCGCCTGTGCGGCGGCCAGCAGCCGCTCGACGGCGGTCGGTTCATGAATGGGAGCGGACCGGATGAAGTCCTCGTCGAACACCACGGAGGCGAAGTCCTCGTCCGCGCCTCCGCGGTCGTCGTCGGGCTCCCAGCCGTCCGGGAACGGCTTGCCCCCCACGTCGTCCGGCACCTTCTCAGAGTAGACCGGGGAGGCCGTTTTCGGCAGGGACAGCGGAGATTCCGCCGGATTCCGCCCTCGGCTACCGTGTGTGACCGTCGCCTGTCACGATGTACTTGGTCGACGTCAGTTCCGGCAGTCCCATCGGTCCGCGCGCGTGCAGTTTCTGCGTGGAGATACCGATCTCGGCGCCGAAGCCGAACTGCCCGCCGTCCGTGAACCGCGTCGACGCGTTGACCGCGACGGTCGTGGAGTCGACCAACTGGGTGAAGCGGCGGGCCGCCGCCTGCGAAGTGGTGACGATGGCCTCGGTGTGACCGGAGGACCAGAGCCGGATGTGGGCGACGGCCGCGTCGAGCGAGTCGACCACGGCGGCGGCGATGTCGTACGACAGGTACTCGGTCTCCCAGTCCTCGGCGGTGGCCGCCACGACGGTGGCCTTCGTGCCGCCGGCCGTCTCCGCCAACTCCAGCACCCGCTCGTCGGCGTGCACGGTGACCCCGGCCCCGGCGAGCGCGTCGAGCGCGCGCGGCAGGAAGGCGGCGGCGACGTCCTGGTGGACGAGGAGCGTCTCGGCGGCGTTGCAGACGCTGGGGCGCTGCGCCTTGGAGTTGAGGAGGATGTCGACGGCCATGTCGAGGTCGGTCTCGGCGTCCACGTAGACGTGGCAGTTGCCGGTGCCGGTCTCGATGACGGGGACGGTGGACTCCTCCACGACGGTGCGGATCAGCGAGGCGCCGCCGCGCGGGATCAGCACGTCGACCAGTCCGCGGGCGCGCATCAGTTCGCGTACGGAGTCGCGGTTCTCGCCCGGCACGAGCTGGACGGCGTCGGCCGGCAGCCCGGCCCCGCCGACGGCGTCGCGCAGCACGCGCACGAGCGCGGTGTTGGAGGAGTACGCGGAGGACGAGCCGCGCAGCAGTACGGCGTTGCCGGACTTCAGGCAGAGCGCCGCCGCGTCCACGGTGACGTTGGGGCGGGCCTCGTAGATGATCCCGACCACGCCCAGCGGGACGCGCACCTGGCGCAGGTCGATGCCGTTGGGGAGCGTCGATCCGCGGACGACCTCACCGACCGGATCGGGCAGCGCGGCCACGTCGCGTACGTCGGCGGCGATCGCCCGCACCCGCTCGGGTGTGAGGGTCAGCCGGTCGATGATCGCCTCGCTGGTGCCCGCTTCCCTGGCCCGCTCGACGTCCTCGCCGTTCGCCTTGATGATCTCCTGCGTACGGACTTCCAGGGCGTCGGCGATCGCCAGCAGCGCGTCGTCCTTGACCGAGCGCGGCAGTGGGGCGAGGTCCGCGGCTGCGGAGCGGGCGCGGTAGGCGGTCCTGGTGACCGGTGTCAGGTTGTCGTACGGCGAGAGGGAGGTCATGCCCGCAGGGTAATGCGCGCGCCGCGGGCACTTCCCCCGTATCCCGTACTCCGAGACGGCCGCGACCTCTCCGGTGCGGGCCGCGGCCCCTTCGGTCAGAACGGATGGACGCCCACCGGCGCGGCAGGCGGCGGGCCGTAGCCCTCCGCGATGCGCAGGTGGTAGGTCTCCCGGTCGATGACTTCGAGACCGACGATCTCCCAGGGAGGCAGCCTGGCGCTCGACCGGTGCTCGCCCCAGAGCCGCAGCGCGACCGCCGCCGCGTCGTGCAGATCCCTGGCCTCTTCCCAGTACCGGATCTCCGCGTGATCGTTCGCGTATCTGCTGGTGAGCAGGAAGGGATGGTCGTGGGCGAGCTGTTCTAGGCCCCGTCTGACCTCGGTGATCGGCGCCTCGGGACCGGAAACGCTGAGCGTGATGTGCCAGAGCTTCGACACCGCGCGGTCCTCCCCGCGCGCCTGTGCCCGCCGGGACGTGCCCGGATCCTGCACGTCGTCGAAGTCGTCGAAGTCCGGTCCCGCTTCGACGCTGGTCAGCGTCCGCTCTTCCCCCGCGGCCCTCCGGGCGTGCAAAGTGCCTCCTCCTGACCCGAGGGACCCCGCCCCCGGGCGCGTTCGTCTCACCGGCGGCCTCCTGTTGCTGCGTCGTCCTACTGCTACCCCGCCTCGTACCCCTGAGACAAAGTTGACCAGCCCGGGAGGGGGCATGGGGTGCTTTCGGTAAAGGTCCCTTCCAAAAAACCGGACTTTCAGCCGTTTCAGGGGAGGGTCATGGATGCAGGATGACCAGATCGTCCCTGTGTACGACCTCCCGCTCGTAGGCGGGCCCCAGATCCCGCGCCAGATCCCGGGTGGAGCGGCCGAGTAGCTGGGGAATCTCCTTGGCGTCGAAGTTGACCAGTCCACGGGCCACGGCACGGCCTGCCGTGTCGCGCAGTTCGACCGGGTCCCCCGCGCTGAACTCGCCCTCCACCGAGGCGATCCCGGCCGGCAGCAGTGAGGTGCGGCGCTCCACGACGGCCCGTACGGCGCCTTCGTCGAGGGTCAGCGCGCCCTGCGGCGTGGACGCGTGGGCGAGCCAGAGCAGCCGGTCGGCCGACCGGCGCCCGGTTCGGCCGAAGTACGTACCCGTGTCGCGGCCGGCGAGGGCGTCGCCCGCGCGGCCGGCCGAGGTCAGTACGACGGGGATGCCCGCGGCGGCGGCGATCCTGGCCGCCTCGACCTTGGTGACCATGCCGCCGGTGCCGAGTCCGGCCTTGCCCGCGCTTCCCATGGAGACGCCGATCAGATCGGCGGGACCGTCGACGCGTGCGATCCGGGAGGTGCCGGGTTTGGCGGGATCACCGTCGTACAGGCCGTCGACGTCCGAGAGCAGGACGAGGAGGTCGGCGCGGACGAGATGGGCGACGAGCGCGGCCAGCCGGTCGTTGTCGCCGAAGCGGATCTCCTCGGTGGCGACGGTGTCGTTCTCGTTGACGACCGGGACGGTGCCCATGGTGAGCAACTGGTCGAGCGTGCGGTAGGCGTTGCGGTAGTGGGAGCGGCGGCTGGTGTCGTCGGTGGTGAGCAGGACCTGGCCGACGCGCAGCCCGTAGCGCGAGAAGGACGAGGCGTAGCGGGCGACGAGCAGTCCCTGTCCGACGCTGGCCGCCGCCTGCTGGCGGGCGAGGTCGCGGGGGCGGCGGGCGAGGCCGAGCGGGGCGAGGCCGGCGGCGATGGCGCCGCTGGAGACGAGGACGATCTCCTTCTCGCCGCCGCCGCGGGCCTTGGCGAGTACGTCGACGAGGGCGTCGACGCGGTCCGCGTCGAGCCCGCCGGAGGCGGTGGTGAGCGAGGAGGAGCCGACCTTGACGACGATCCTGCGGGCTTGCGTTACGTACTGCCTTGCCACTGTCACGGGCCGAATCTATGCCAGCGGGCCTCGTCGGCGCGCGGTCGTTTCACGCGCTGGACAGCGCCCGGGCCGGTGTCCGGGGCCGCGACCTCGCACGGGCGGGGCGCCCCCGCGCGGGACTCCGCAGGCACCACGCGCACGGGCCCCCGCGGCCCCGGGGACGGGTGTGGCACCGCGCCGCGGTGCGCACCCGGGGCAATGCCCCGGCACGGCACGCTCGTACGCGTACGGCCCGGGCCGCCCCCCACACGGGGTCGTCCGGGCCGTGGGCGTGGTGTCCGTCAGCGCGCGACCGGGGCCTGCGCGCCGTTCGGCTCCGTGGCGTCGGCCGCGACCGACGCCGCCTCGGGGTCGGCGGCGGGCTCGCGCTCCGGCTCCGTGCCGGGCTGCTCCTGGGCGCTCAGCCGCTGCTGGACGCCGACGTTACGGGCCTCGGCCTTGGCGCCCAGGGCGGTGACGGCGGCGTTGAACTGCTGGATCGACGTCGGCTCGTCGGGCCCGAGCAGATACGTCTTCAGCTCGCGCCTGGCGGCGGCCAGCCGGTCGGCCGCCGGATCGGCGACCGCCTTCAGCAGCTCGTCCAGCTCCACCGCGCTGTTGGACAGGACGACGGCGGCCCGCACGGCGGTGTTCTGGCGCTTGAACTCCTCCACGCCGAGCTGGGCGGAGTCGGTCACGGCGTACGGCTTGCCGCTCGCGATGAAGTCCGACACCACGCTGGAGATGTCCGAAACCATGCCGTCGGACTGGTTGAAGCAGTCGTACAGCTTGGGCTCGGCGCCCGTGACGACCTTGTGCTCCCACCAGCCGAAGGTGCGCCAGTACGCGTCGTTCCATTCGGCCCGCAGCGCCTTCGCGCGGTCCAGGCGCTCCGGGTCGGCGAGCGAGACGCGCGACTCCTCCGACTCGTCGCCGCCGGAGCGGCCGGGGGCGGTGAGCGCGGCCAGTTGGCCCTCGATACGGGTCAACTCGGCGCGGGCGGCGGCCTGTCCGGCCTGCGCGTCGGCGGATTCCTTGGTCCAGCGCGGCTCGGCGGCGCGTGCCACGTTCGCGGCGTTCACCATCGCGGTGATCCGGTCGTGGACCGCCTTGGCCTTCTTGTCACGGATGCCGGTGAAGGGGTGGGGCTTGTAGATGACCCGGACGGGCTTCTCGGCCTTCAGCAGCCGCTTGACGATGTTCTCGCCGGCCAGCAGCAGCGAGGTGTTGCCGGGGTTGTCGTCCCAGCCCTCCCAGGTGGGGGCGTACAGGATCGTCGGTACGGGCTGTCCGGGCGTGCCCGAGCCGGTTTTGATCGGCGCGAGCTGCGGGCGGCCCACCTCGACGATGTCCTCGTCACGGACGCCGACGTCGGCTAGCGCGTACCGGTCGCGGCCGGCCCGCCCGGCGGTCCACACCTCGTCGTACACCTTGCTGAACGGGTTGACGCTGGCGATCTTGTCGCTGTCGCCGTGGCCGATGAAAACGTGCTTCATGGTCGGCACGCGCAGCAGGTGGATGTTCTTGCCGACGTTGGCGGCGTAGAGCGCGACCCGGACGGACGACAGGTCGAGGTTCATCAGGTGCGTGCCGCCGGGGACGCAGAGCACCGGCAGCCAGGTCGGGGCGAGTTGGGTCATGATGGCCCGCTCGCGCAGCACGACCAGCGGCCGGCCCTCGGACTGCTCCAGGGTCTCCAGCCACATGTTGACCTGGTAGGCGGACTCCTTGGAGCCGGAGAAGTACAGGACCACCGAAGGCTGGTACTCCCGCAGCCAGTTGTCGACTGCGCCGAGGACGGCGGGGGCCGTGGGCACGCGGCGGCTGCGGCGCAGGTACGGCACGAGCAGCAGGATGTAGACCAGGCCGAGGACGAGGGTGATGCCGAGTCCCGCGTAGCCGTAGGCGTCCGTGCCGGTCTCGGCGGCGGCGAGCAGTCCGGCGATCGCGAACACGTCGAGGTGGAGCATCTTCTCGGCGGAGCGGTTCACCAGATAGTTGGGCGGGGCGTCCGGGATGCGCAGGGCGTGGAGGTCGACGTTGCGCGCGACGACCGGCATGCCGCGGCGCAGCCGGATGAGGGTCGCCAGCGCGCCCTGGGGTGCCTGGAGACCGTAGAAGAGCAGGAAGCCGGCGACCGCCGCGTAGAACAGGGGCTGTTCGGCCAGGTCCATCCGCGCCAGGAGCAGCACGAGGAGCAACTGGCGCACCAGGAAGCGGATCGACAGCCCGGCCCGGACCTTGTTGAGCCGGTTGATGAGATAGCTGTTGCGCTGATGCAGGAATCGGTCCGCGCCGTAGGTCACGGCACAGGCAGCCGCGAAGAACCAGAGGTTCGGGATCAGCGCTGCGAGCATGACGCACGGGTATCCGAGCCCCAGCAGGGCGGCGGCGGCCAGCTCGGCTCGGCTGCCCACACGGGCCAGGCGGATGGCGGTCGAAATCACGAAGAACCTGCTCCAGGAGAGGGTGCCGGTTATTTCACAGTTGGCGGGAATTGTGAAGCCGGGGCTTCACGCACACGGGCCTCTGCAATTCACCGAATAGGTGAACGCAAAGGCCCGTGAATGCAAACTTGTGGAGAATTATTACACATCTTCCTGACGGTCAAGGACCGAGGCCAGTGCCTGCTCGAATCCCGAGCCGGCGGCGGAGGCCTCGCGGGTCGGGTCCTGCTGGCGTACATCGATCACATGGCCGGTGAGTTCGGACAGCAGCACGTCGAGCGACGTACGGGCCACGGCCTCGGAGGAGAGCAGCGAGCCCGCGGGCTCGGTGCCGAACGCCTTGGTGCGCATGGGGGTCGCGGTGCGTTCCGGATTGACGCAATTCACCCGGATGCCGTCGGCGGCCCATTCGTCCGAGAGGGCCTGGGTGAGATTCACCATGGCCGCCTTGGTCGACGAATAGAGGCTGTATTCCGCGCGGCCGCGCGTGTAGCTGCTGGATGTGTAGAGCAGGAGCTGGCCCTTGGTCTCGGCCAGATACTTGTACGAGGCGCGGGCGATCTGGACGGGCGCCAGGTAATTGACGTTCAAGGCTTCCTGAATCGTCGTGTTGTCCGTCTCGGCCAGCTTGCCGATACGCAGCACGCCCGCGGTGTTGATCACGTAGTCGATGCGGCCGGTCGCCGAGTACGCCTTCGACAGCGCGTCGTCGACGTGCTCCGGGTTCTCGACGTGGGTGCCGGTGGTGGAGCGGCCCAGCGCGTACACCTTCGCGCCGTACTGCTCGGCGAGGGCGGCGATGTCGGCGCCGATGCCGTACGAGCCGCCGAAGACCACCAGCGTCTTGCCGGAGAGCAGTTCGCGGTAGGCCGCCTCGTCCGCCTGCACGGGGGCGGCGGTGGAGGCGAGCTGGAACAGCTTGTCGGCGATGAAGACGTCGACCGGCTGCGTGACCTTCATGTTGTACTCGTCGCCCGCGACCACGTAGATCGGCACGTCGGGCAGATAGCGCAGAACCACGGAACAGTCGTCGGTGGCCTGGAAGTTGGGGTCGCCCGCGGCGATCTCGTACGCCTTGCGGATCGTGGAGAGCTTGAACGCCTGGGGCGTCTGGCCGCGCCGCAGCCGTGAGCGGTCGGGGACCTCGGTGATGAACTCGCCGTCACCGCCGTGGGTGCGGGTCACGATGATGGTGTCGGCGGAGGGGATCGCGACGTCGACGGCCTCGTAGCGGTCGAGCGCGTCCACGCAGTCCTTGATGACACGCTGTGACAGAAGCGGACGGACCGCGTCATGGAACAGGACGTTGCGGTCCTCACCCTCGGCGAGGCCCTCGCCGAGGGCGGAGATCGCACGCTCGGTGGTCTCGTTCCGGGTCTGGCCGCCCTCGATCACCTTCGTGACCTTGGTGAGACCGGCCTTGGCGACGATCTTCTCCACGTCGGGCACGAAACCCGGTGCCATCAGCACGATCACGTCGTCGATGGAGTCGGACTGCTCGAAGATCGACAGAGTGTGCTCGATGACAGCCTTCCCCGCGATCTTCAGCAGCTGCTTGGGGATCGACAGGCCCACGCGCTGACCGGTACCACCGGCGAGCACGACTGCCGTGGTGCGGGGATGGGCTGCATGCGGCACAGACACAGAACGACCTACCTTGAGATGAGTGGGGGACGCTGTGATGGTCGCACTCTCCGTGACCGTCTCGCAAGGCGGACGCCGGATGCCCCTCACCCACAGGAAACCATCCGTTCACCCTCTGGCCAGCCACATTGGGTCGTCATCCGGCCAAGTACGGCGTGACCGACACCACATCGGCACGCCGGACCGGTATGTACCTCCACGGGACCTCTACTTCGCGTCCGCTATTTCGCGATCGCGGTGTAAGTACTACGTAAGGGAAATCCCCTGCTCGTCAGCCCACTACGCGGTTTCCGCGCTATTTCCGCGGTGCGTCCGCGACGTTGACGATGAGGTCGTTGGTCCCCATGTACATGATCCGCACCCGCACCCACTGCGCCGGCCGGCTCCTCAGTTTACGGACCACTCTGCGCAACGGTCCCCAGGGCCTGCTCTTGCGCACCTCCGTAACCGGGTACTCGTAGATCGGGCGCTTCTCCACGACGTCGTCGAGGACCCGCGCGACCTTCACCGGGGCCGCGTCCGGGGCGTACTTGAGCAGCAGGTCCCACGACTCCGACCTGGCGATCTGCCGCCCGGCGGGTCCCGACACGGGGAAGGTGAAACGGAATCCCCGCTCCCCCTGGCGGCTGCCCGCGTACGTCAACTCCTCGGCGGGCTTGCCCCGTCGGCGTACCACCAGTGACGGGTCCTGGGCCATCACGCCGGCGCCGAACAGCTCGCCCGCGACCGTGATGCGCTTGCCGTCGACCCGGATGTCACCGGCCTCCGCGTGGATCGGCCGGACCCATGAGCGGAGCGCGAGCTGCTTCTGGGGCCGGGTCGCGTAGGGGACGAGATTGTGGACGGGCTCGCCGTCGCGCGCGCGTTCGCAGGCGCTCATCGCGCCGCGCTGGTCGACGGAGCGGGCGGCGATCCGTACCCGCCGTCCGGATTCCGGGAGTTCGGCGAAACACTCCCAGACACCCTCGGTGAACGCGGCGTCCGCCGGAATCGTGACCGTGCCGTTGCCGGACATCGGGAAGACACGCTCCTGGGTACGGATGTCGGAGCGCACACAGACCAGCTTCAGGCCGTCGTGGACGACGGCCGCGGCCTGCGGGGCGACGAGCGAGAAGGCCACCGCGCCGCCGGACTCCACCACGCAGTCGGCGACCGGCGCGAAGTCGCCGACGGCCGCGCGCTGGGCCGAGACGGTCCGCAGCTCGCCGAAGAGTTCCTCGTACTTCTTGGCGACCTGGCCGGGGTCGAACCGTGAGGCGTTCTTCACGGCCGCCGCGCTCATCCGGCGGCGCAGCGGCTCGTCGTCGATGAGGGTGAGCAGCGCCCGCGCGACGGCGTCGGGGTCCGAGACGGGCACCAGCAGGCCGTCCACACCGGGCTGGAGGATCTCCCGGGGGCCGTAGTCGCAGTCGCTGCTGACGACGGGCAGGCCGCAGCGCATGGCCTCCACGAGGGTCATGCCGAACGACTCGTGGCGCGAGGTGGACGCGGCGATGGCGCCCTTCGCCCACTCGGGCTCGATGGGCGAGACTGAGCCCATGAGCCGCACGCTGTTGTAGAGGCCGAGCTTGTCGATCTGCTGACGGAGGTTCTCCTTCTCCGGGCCCCCGCCGTAGATCCTCAGGTCCCACTCCGGGCGCTCGGCGACGACCTTGGCGAAGGCGTCGACGAGCACGCTGTACTGCTTCTCGGCGGACAGCCGGCCGGCGGCGACGATCGTGGTGCCGGAGCCCGTGGAGGGCTCGATCGACGGCTCGGGCACGCTGTTGGAGATGGCGAGCACCCGGGTCGCGGGCAGCGGCATCTGCGCGCGGTAGACGGCGGCGTCGCCCTCGGAGACGGTGACGTAGGCGTCGAGCGCGTCGATGTGCTGGTACATCTCGTTGCGCAGCGCGGGCTTGTGGTGGTTGTACGTCATGTGTTCCTGGCCGATGAGCACCGCGCTCGCCGGGGCGAACTGGGCGACGTACGCGGCGAGTCCGGGTCTGGTCCCGATGACGACGTCGGCGTCCGAGTCCGCGTAGTGGTCCCTGACCCGCTGGTCGGTCAGCTTGCTGTACTCGCGGTAGCGCGCCTCGTTGCGCGGGAAGTACTCGGCGGGCTGGAGATGGAGCGGATGGTCCTTCTCGTACGCCGGGGACTCCTTCCAGGTGTGGATGAGCGGCACGAGGGTGATGCGGGGGTCGACGTCGAAGAGCGGGACGGGCCGGTGCCGGAAGACCGAGACGATCTCCACCTCATGCTGCCCGGCGAACTCCTCCGCGAGGTTCAGCGTGGTGCGGATGGTGCCGCC
The DNA here is from genome assembly GCF_022695985.1 of Streptomyces sp. NP-1717. Classification (GTDB taxonomy): domain Bacteria; phylum Actinomycetota; class Actinomycetes; order Streptomycetales; family Streptomycetaceae; genus Streptomyces. The sequence goes on from NZ_JAAPBF010000015.1 coordinate 21,884, forward strand.
GATGCCATAGATGGTGTGGATGAGGAAGGAGATCTTCATCAACGCTCCGTTCGGTGTTCGGAATCCCGGGCGGTCATTCCCAAGTTCCCCTTCAGGTCCGGACGGGTTCACGCGGCCCCTGGCCGCCCCCACATGCAAGACGGGCGAAGCCGACCGACGGTTGTGCGAGCACTTGAAAAGAAACCGCATGACTCATTATTCCGCCCATATCGCTCAATACCCGTAGATGGCTTTCGGTCAACCGGCGCGTCGCGCGGTGCGCGCACGAGAAAGCCGCGGCCCGCTCCCGGTGGAGCGGACCGCGGCCCTGTCGCGTGCGGTGCGTGACGCTTCGATCACTGATCGAAATCGACCCTTACGGAGGCGGGTCCGAGCGGGACGGAAGCCGCCCGGAACCGCTAGAACGGCTTGAAGTCGTCGTACTCCTTGTCCGCTTCGTCCCGCTCCGCGTCCCGGTCCCTGCGCCGTACGGCAGCCGGCCGCGGCGCGTCGAGCCGGTGGTCCTCGCCCCGCCGCCCGAGCATCTCGGCACCGGCCATCACGGTCGGCTCCCAGTCGAAGACGACCGCGTCGTCCTCGGGGCCGATCGCCACGCCGTCGCCGGAGCGGGCCCCGGCCTTCATCAGCTCGCCCTCGACGCCGAGCCGACTGAGCCGGTCCGCGAGGTAGCCGACCGCCTCGTCGTTGTTGAAGTCGGTCTGCCTGACCCAGCGTTCGGGCTTCTCGCCACGTACGCGGTACAGGCCGTCCTCCTCCAGCGAGACGGTGAAGCCCGAGTCGTCGACCGCCTTCGGCCGGATGACGACCCTGGTCGCCTCCTCCACGGGCTTCGCGGCGCGCTGGGCGGCGATGATCTCGGCGAGCGCGAAGGAGAGCTCCTTGAGGCCGGTACGGGCCACGGCGGACACCTCGTACACCCGCAGGCCGCGCGCCTCCAGCTCGGGACGGATCATCTCGGCCAGATCCAGGCCGTCCGGGATGTCGATCTTGTTGAGGACCGCGATGCGCGGGCGGTCGCCGAGGCCGCCGTACTGCTTCAGCTCCTCCTCGATCGTGTCGAGGTCGGAGATCGGGTCGCGGTCCGACTCCAGCGTGGCGGTGTCCAGGATGTGCACGAGGACCGAGCAGCGCTCCACGTGGCGCAGGAACTCCAGTCCGAGGCCGCGGCCCTGGCTGGCGCCCGGGATCAGGCCGGGGACGTCCGCGATGGTGTAGACGGTCGAGCCCGCGGTGACGACGCCCAGGTTGGGGACGAGCGTCGTGAACGGGTAGTCGGCGATCTTGGGCTTGGCGGCGGAGAGCACGGAGATCAGCGACGACTTGCCGGCGCTCGGGTAGCCGACGAGCGCGACGTCGGCGACGGTCTTGAGCTCCAGGACGATGTCACCGGAGCGGCCGGGCTCGCCGAGGAGCGCGAAGCCGGGGGCCTTGCGGCGGGCGGAGGCGAGCGCGGCGTTGCCGAGACCGCCGCGGCCGCCCTCGGCGGCGACGTAGGTGGTGCCCTGGCCGACGAGGTCGGCGAGCACGTTGCCCTTCTTGTCGAGGATGACCGTGCCGTCCGGGACGGGCAGGACGAGGTCCTGGCCGTCCTTGCCGGAACGGTTGCCGCCCTCGCCGGGCCTGCCGTTGGTCGCCTTGCGGTGCGGCGAGTGGTGGTATTCGAGCAGCGTGGTCACCGACTGGTCGACGACCAGGATGACGTCGCCGCCCCGGCCGCCGGTACCGCCGTCGGGACCGCCGAGGGGCTTGAACTTCTCACGGTGGACGGAGGCGCAGCCGTGGCCTCCGTTACCCGCGGCGACATGCAGCTCGACGCGGTCCACGAAGGTGGTCATGGTGGTGCCTCCAGTAAGTACGGAAAGTCTTGCGTCTGCTTCACCGGTTGCAACAAGCGAAGGGCGGACCCGCTTCCCCTACGGGAAGTGAGGTCCGCCCTCGCGAGAAACCGATCGAATTCGCTCTACGGGTACCGAGTTACTCGGCGACCGGAACGATGTTCACGACCTTGCGGCCACGGCTCTTGCCGAACTCGACCGCGCCGGGGGCGAGGGCGAACAGCGTGTCGTCGCCACCACGGCCCACACCCGAACCGGGGTGGAAGTGGGTGCCACGCTGACGGACGAGGATCTCACCGGCGAGCACGATCTGACCGCCGAAGCGCTTCACACCGAGCCGCTGAGCGTTCGAGTCGCGCCCGTTACGGGTGGACGATGCGCCCTTCTTGTGTGCCATGTCTCCTCAGTCCCTTACTTCTTCGCGGCCGCGGGAATAGCGGTGACCTTGATCGCCGTGTACTGCTGGCGGTGGCCCTGACGACGGCGGTAGCCGGTCTTGTTCTTGTAGCGAAGGATGTCGATCTTCGCGCCCTTGTGGTGGTCCACGACCTCGGCGGTGACCTTGATGCCGTCCAGGACCCACGGGTCGCTGGTCACGGCGTCGCCGTCGACCACGAGCAGGGTCGAGAGCTCGACCGTGTCGCCAACCTTGGCAGTGGGAATCTTGTCAACCTCAACGATGTCGTCAACAGCAACCTTGTGCTGACGACCACCGCTGCGCACGATGGCGTACACGCGGATCTCACTCTCGCTCGGAACGGAACTCCTGAAGCCAGCCGCCGCAACCGGATGGTGACGAGCGGCCTCCGCCGACGGCGTCGAGGACAGCCACCGGCAGGTGAGGTGCTCAGGAGAGTTGACGCGCACAGAAACACGCCGACGGTCAAGAGTACGGGGCGGCCGGGTGGGGGGTCAAACCAGGTGGGGGCGGGGCCGGAAGCCCGGCAACCCGTTCCCTCTCTTCAGTGTCCGCGGCGGTGGGACGCCCGCGGGTGCGAGACCGTCGTGGGTCTAGGGTGTCGTGATGGTCTCACCCCTGTCGCCGGCCCGGACCGGGACCCCGTCGTCCGACACCGCTCCCATCGGTGCCCGCGGCGTGGAGCGGGATCCGTTCTTCGACAACGCGAAGTACCTGGCCATCGTCCTGGTCGCCGTCGGGCACTCGTGGGAGCCGCTGCCGGGCAGTGGGCGGGTGGTCGAGGCCCTCTACACCTTCGTGTACGCGTTCCACATGCCCGTCTTCATCGTGATCGCGGGCTACTTCTCGCGCGGCTTCGACATGAGCCCGAAGCGGGTGTGGCGGCTGGTCACCGGGGTCCTGGTGCCGTACGCCGTCTTCGAGGTGGCGTACACGCTCTTCCACCGCGCGGTGGACGACCCGGGCTTCCCGCTCACGCCCGCCGACCCGTACTGGATCCTGTGGTTCCTGCCCGCCCTGTTCCTGTGGCGGATCACCACGCCGTTCTGGCAGCTGGTCCGGTGGCCGGTGCCCCTGTCCCTGGCCGTGGCCGCGCTGGCGTCGATGTCGACCGGGATCGGCGACGACCTGCAGCTCATGCGCGTCCTTCAGTTCCTGCCGTTCTTCGTCCTGGGTCTGTGCCTGCGCCCCGAACACTTCGCGTATCTGCGCCGCACCGGGGTGCGGATCGCGGCGCTGCCCGTCGCTCTGGTCGCCCTGCTGGTGGCGTACTGGTCGGTCCCGCGCGTCACCACTTCGTGGCTCTTCAGGAGCTACAGCGCCCGCGAGCTCGACGAGCCGGTCTGGACGGGCGCGGCGATGACCCTGCTGATGTTCGCCGCGGCGCTCGTGCTGGGCGCGTGCTTCCTGGCCTGGGTCCCGCGCCGCCGCCTGTGGATGACCGCGCTGGGCGCCGGGACGCTCTACGGCTACCTGCTGCACGGCTTCTTCGTCCGCGGGGCGCGGTATCTCGGCGGCTACGACCACCCCTTCCTGGAGACCCAGGCGGGCCGCGTCGCGGTGACGCTGACCGCGGCGCTGCTGGTGACTGCGCTGTGCACGCCGCCCGTGCGGCAGGTGTTCCGTTTCGTCGTGGAGCCGAGGATGCGGTGGGCGCTGCGCCGGGGCGAAACCAAGGCGTAGGCCCACATCGACGGGCTCGGCCCGCGCACCGTCGCACGGCCCGTGCTCGCCGTCGGGGGCCGCGCGCCGCGACGTATGCTCAACCGTCGGAAACGTGCACGGAAATCCGAAAGGCAGCAGCGTGAACTACAGGGTCCAGCCAACCGCCCAGGTCGACGAGACCGCGGTGGTCGGTGACGGCAGCAGCGTCTGGGAGCTCGCGCAGATCCGGGAGAACGCGCGCCTGGGGGAGAACTGCGTGGTCGGGCGTGGTGCCTACGTCGGGACCGGGGTGCGGATCGGTGACAACGTCAAGATCCAGAACTACGCGCTGGTGTACGAGCCCGCCGAGCTGGCCGACGGTGTCTTCATCGGACCCGCCGTCGTCCTCACCAATGATCTGAACCCCCGCTCCGTCGACCCGGACGGCAAGCTCAAGCGCGGCTCCGACTGGGAGGCGGTGGGGGTGAAGATCGCGGAGGGCGCCTCGCTGGGCGCCCGGTCGGTCTGCGTCGCGCCCGTGCGTATCGGCCGCTGGGCGATGATCGCCGCCGGGGCCGTCGTCACCCAGGACGTGCCGGACTTCGGGCTGGTCGTGGGTGTCCCGGCCCGCCGGATCGGCTGGGTCGGGCGGGCCGGTGTGAAGCTCGTGGAGCGTGCCGGGGAGCCCGGGGTGTGGGAGTGCCCCCGGACCGGCGCACTGCACGACGAGAAGGACGGCGTGCTCACGGAGCGGCTCACGCGCACCGTCTGAACCGCACGCACACGAAGAACCCGTCACACATCAGACCGCCACCACCGTGGCCTTGCAGAAGAGTGTTCGATGAAAGTCATCAGCATCGTCGGTGCCCGTCCACAGCTGGTCAAGCTCGCGGCCGTCGCGGCGGCGTTCGCGCGCACCGAGCACCAGCACGTCATCGTCCACACCGGACAGCACTACGACGCCGACCTCTCGGACGTCTTCTTCTCCGGCCTCGGGATACCCGACCCCGACGTCCACCTGGGCGTCGGATCCGGCAGCCACGGTGTCCAGACCGGGGCGGTCCTCTCCGCCCTCGACCCGGTCCTCGAAGCGGAGCGGCCCGACTGGGTGCTGGTCTACGGGGACACCAACTCCACCGTCGCCGGCGCGCTCTCCGCGGTGAAGCAGCATCTGCCGGTCGCCCATCTGGAGGCGGGCCTGCGGTCGTTCAACCGCCGGATGCCCGAGGAGCACAACCGCGTCCTCACCGACCACTGCGCCGATCTGCTGCTGGCCCCGACCGCCGAGGCCATGCGCCACCTCGCCAACGAGGGCCTCGCCAAGCGCTCGGAGCTGGCCGGCGACGTGATGGTCGACATCTGCCTGCGCATCCGCGACGCGGTGCTCGCCGGTGAGTTCCCGGCCCCGGCGCTGCCCGAGGGCATCGATCCCTCCGAGCCGTTCCTGCTCGCCACCCTGCACCGTCCGGACAACACGGACGACCCGGCCAGGCTCGCCGCGATCCTCAAGTCGCTGGCCGAACTGCCGGTCCCGGTGGCGCTGTTGGCACACCCGCGCCTGGTGGCCAAGGCGCAGCTCCACGGTATCGAGCTGAACCAGGGCGCGGTGCGCGTGGGCCGGCCGCTTCCGTACGCGGGGCTCGTCGCCGGCGTCCTGGCGTCCACCGGTGTGGTCACCGACTCGGGCGGCCTCCAGAAGGAGGCGTACCTTCTGGACCGCGTCTGCACCACGATCCGCCCGGAGACCGAGTGGGTCGAGACCCTTGAGGACGGCTGGAACCACCTGGTCCCGGACCCCCACGAGCTGGCCCCCGAGAAGTGGGCGGCGCTGGCCGTACGGCCGGCCCCGACGGCCCCGCACGGCGCCCCGTACGGCGACGGCACGGCCGCGCGGCGCGTCGTCGAGCTGATGGAGCAGGCCACGGAACGGATGCGGGTGCCCGCCCAGGCCGTCCACGCCTGACGGGCAGTCGTACGAGGAGGGCCCACCCGCGCCGTGCGGGTGGGCCCTCCTTCGTCAACGGCGTCGACGGCGGCCGTCAGCCGAGGTGCTTCAACAGCCGCTCGTACAGTGCCACATACTTCTCCGTCTGCGCTTCCCAGCTCCACTCGTCGAGCATCCCCGGCCGGTCGTACGGCGCGGTGTACCGGTCGCGGTCGCTGAGCACGGCGCCCACCGCCCGCGCCAGGTCCTTGCCGTTCTCGGACCGGAAGACCTCGCCGTTGCCGACCCGGTTGACCTCGTCCGACATGGCCTTCACATCGCTGACCACGACGGGCAGCCGGGCCTGCATGAACTCGAAGAACTTGGTGCTGAGGGCGACTTCGTGGTTCACCGGCCCCTTGCGCAGCGGGTGGATGCCCACGTCCGCCGTCGACAGGAACCGCACCAGCACGTCGTACGGCACGTACGGCATGAAGTGGACGCGGTCCGCGGCGCCGATGCTCTCGGCCAGCTCCCGCAGCGAACCGACGTAGTCGCCGTCCAGGTTGTTGATCATGAAGGCGGCGTGCAGGTCGTCCGAGAACGCCAGCGACTCCACGATCGTGTGCAGGCAGCGCTGCGGCGCCGCCCCGCCGCAGTACACGGCGAGCGGGGTGTCCGGTCCGAGTCCGCACGCCTCGCGTACGTCCCTGGCACCGTCCTCCGTGGTCCAGTCCGAGGCCCCCTCCTCGCCGGGTACCAGCCTCGGCGGCGCGTTGAGGGTGACGACCGGCAGCTCCGTCAGACCGTGCGACGTCTGGAGCATCTCCGCCAGCGCCGGCGAGACGGTGACCACCGCGTCGACGTAGGGGATGTGCTCGCGCTCGTACGCGATCTGCGAGGCGAGCCACTTCTTCGAGGTGACGGCCTGCGCGAGTCCCGGCACGAACTCGTGCGCGTCGTAGACGACCCGCACATCACGGCCCGCCGCGCGGGCGCGCACGCCCGCGCGCGCCGCGACACCGATCATGCGGTAGTCGTGCGCGTGGATGAGATCGGGCTGGAGCTCCTCGATCTTGTCGCGGTAGCTGAGCTCGTAGCGCAGGGGCAGCGGATCCAGCCGCCGCCACGCCCTGTCCCCCATCGTGGCGCCCCAGAAGGCCGTCTCCAGGCCCTCAAGCGCACCGTTCTTGTCGCCCCAGGCGGCTGCCGCCGCCTTCGTCTGACGGGTCCTGGCCTGGATGGCGCTGCGCCGGACCTTGCCCGCCAACCGGGCCGCGATGAGCGGCAGTTGCTTGGTGTTGGGACCCTTCGCGATACCGGTACGGGCGGCCGCGCGCCCGGCGCGCACCTCCAGTTCGGCCCAGTCGACCTTGATACGGCGGCTCTTGAGCAGCGCCATGTCCTGGTTCTCGTACGCCAGCGGGTAACGGATGCCCGTCACCCGGCGGCGCAGCGACTTGCGCGGGGGCAGCCGCCGGAGCATCAGCCGGTGGATCCGGGCGCCACCGAGTTCGTAGCTGTCCGCGCCGGTCGCCGGCGCGCGGCCTATGAGGTGGACCTCCCACCCCTCGTCCGCCATGGCCCGTGCGTGCTTCTGGACACGTGAGTCGCCGTCGATGGTGTTGTCGACGAGCATCACGACTCGTCCGGGGCGACGCTCTGGCATCTGACTCGTTCCTCTGCTCACCGCTCAGCCGCCGATGACGACACGGCGGACGCCACGCCAGGCGTCCGGGTCGGTGGTACGCCGGCCGTCGACGAGCACGGTGACGTCCGGCAGGTCGGCCGGCTTCAGGTCGCGGTACTCGGCGTGGTCCGCCTGGAGCACCGCCGCCGTGACCTTCTCGCCCTCGTGCGGCGGCAGGCCGTGCGCGGTCAGCTCCTCGGAGGTGTACATCGGGTCGGAGACGTACGGCACGGCGCCGCGCGCCCGCAGGGCTTCGACGGTCGGGAAGACACCGGAGAACGCCGTCTCCTTCACGCCGCCGCGGTAGGCCGCGCCGAGCACGAGCACGTTCACGCCGGTGAGGTCGCCGTACGCCGCCGCCAGGAGGTCCACCGCGTACTCGGGCATCGCCGCGTTCGCCTCGCGCGCCGAGCGCACGACGGTCGCCGCCGGGTCGTTCCACAGGTACATCCGCGGGTAGATCGGGATGCAGTGGCCGCCGACGGCGATGCCGGGCTGGTGGATGTGGCTGTACGGCTGGCTGTTGCAGGCCTCGATGACCTTCTTGACGTCGATGTCGTTCTGGTCGGCGAAGCGCGCGAACTGGTTGGCCAGGCCGATGTTGACGTCGCGGTACGTGGTCTCGGCGAGCTTCGCCAGCTCGGAGGCCTCGGCGGTGCCGAGGTCCCACACGCCGTTGTCGCGCGGCAGGTCCTCGCGTACGTCGAAGTCGAGCACGGCCTCGTAGAAGTCGACGCCGTGCCTGGCCGACGCCTCGTCGATGCCGCCGACGAGCTTGGGGTAGCGGCGCAGGTCGGCGAAGACCCGGCCGGTCAGGACGCGTTCGGGCGAGAAGACGAGGTGGAAGTCCTCGCCGGGGGTGAGCCCGGAGCCCTCCTGGAGCATCGGCGCCCAGCGGGTGCGGGTGGTGCCGACGGGCAGGGTGGTCTCGTAGCTGACGAGGGTGCCGGGCTTGAGGCCCTTGGCGATCGCCTTCGTCGCCGCGTCCATCCAGCCGAAGTCGGGCACGCCCTCGGCGTCCACGAAGAGCGGGACGACGACCACCACGGCGTCGGACTGCGCGACGGCGGCGGCGGTGTCGGTCGTGGCCGTCAGCAGTCCGGCGTCGACGGTTTGCTTGAGCTTGACGTCGAGGTCGTGCTCGCCGGGGAAGGGCTCTGTGCCGGCGTTGACCAGCTCGACGACCTTCTCGTTGACGTCGGCGCCGAAGACGCGGTGGCCCTTGGCGGCGAACTGCACGGCGAGCGGCAGACCGATCTTGCCGAGCGCGACTACACAGATATTCATCGGATTACTTTCCTCTTGAACCGGGGCAGCAGGCTTCGTACCCGCGCCCGGAAGGATGGTGTCGGCTCCCACAGCGGAGCCGTGGTGATCACCAGTCGTCCCTTGGGATTCACATTGGCCGACGCGCGGTACGGGACGGCGTCGCCCCACCGGCGGGCCAGCGGCATCGGCAGACCCCGGGTACGGATCGGGATCTCGTAGGTGGATCCGGCGACGTCGACGTAGACGCGGGCACCGGCCTTGATCCGGGCCGCCGTGAGCGGGATCCGGGCGGTCAGGACGGTGCCGCCACCGCCGTCGGGCTCCGGCACGCGGGTGAACTCGCCGACCGGGTCGGCGAGTTGGTGCCCGGCGGGCAGCCGGCGGGCAGCCGCCTTGTCCGCGCTGTTCGGCATCGCGGTGCGGGCCAGCCGGATCACGGCGGAGTCGGTCTGTCCGGTGACGCCGATCCGTACGGTGAACACGGCGAAGAGCGTGTCGCCGGTCCGCTCCCACCCCGCGGAGATCAGCCGGGTGCCGTTGGCGAGCCGGCCGGGGACGGCTTCTCCCACCAACTCGTAGCCCCGGTCGGGGAGTCGGAGGATCGGGTCGCGCAGACCGGGGTAGGCGGCGTACGCCCGCCCGTCTTCGAGCAGGAACGGCGGCGCGCCGTGCTCGGTCTCGTCGGCGATGGCCTTGGTGAGTTCGGCCACAGCGCCACGCTGGGCCAGCATTATCCGTACCCGCCGTTTGACGTCGAGCGAGTCACGCAGCGCGTCCGTCAGATAGTCGTCGGCGAGTTCGGCGACCCCGGCGCACAGCTCGCGCTGCGTCGCGGGGGCGAGGGTCGGGAAGTCGTCCTGGACGAGCTTGGCCAGCTCCCAGGTGAAGTGCCGCTTGAGGACGGCGTCGCGCTGGGGTCCCGCCTCGATCAGACCGGCCGTGTGCCGCATGATGCGGGCGGTGCAGTGCAGCCTGGACAGGTGGTCGGCCCGGTAGGTGATGTTGCTCGCGTCGCCGCGCTTCACCGCGTAGTAGTACGTGTAGTCACCGAGGACGGAGATCCGGCCGGCCCGGACGCACGCCTCGATGGTGAACGGCTGGTCGCTGCCGACCGGCAGGTCCTCGGGGAAGCGGAGCTTGTGCCGCTCCACCAGCTCACGCCGGAAGAGCTTGGTGTTGGCGAGGGTGAACGGCAGGTCGGAGCCGTACAGACTCACATCGGGATCGTTCTTCTTGTACATCGCCTGGCGCACGTAGCGGCCGTTGGTGCCGACCATCTTGCCGATCACCACGTCCGACCCGTGCTCGTCGGCGCAGGCCACCATGCGCTCCAGGGCCTCTTCGCCGAGGTAGTCGTCGGAGCCGACGAAGTAGACGAAACGGCCGGTGGCGATCTCCAGGGCGCGGTTGCTCGGCGCCGCCGGGCCGCCGCTGTTCTCCTGGTGGATCACCTTGACGGTGTCCGGGTACTCCTTGGCGAACCGGTCGAGCTCGGCGCCGCTTTCGTCGGTCGAGCCGTCGTCGACGGCCACGACCTGGAGTCGCTCCAGGCCGATGGACTGGCCGACGAGCGAGTTCAGGCACTGGGTCAGGTAGGGCATCGTGTTGTACACGGCCACCACGACCGTGACATCGGGAGTGGTCGTCGTCATGGTCTGGGCTCCGACTTCTTCCGCTCCGTGACCAGCTTCGAGTACAGCTCGTCCAGCACTTCGGCCTGCGCTTCCCACGTCCACGCGTCCAGCAGCCCCGGCTTGTCGTAGACGGCCCGGTACGGTTCCGGGTCGGCGAGGACCTGCTTGATCGCGCGGGCCAGGTCGTCCGTGTCCTCGGCGGTGAAGACCTCGCCCTGGCCGGTGGACCGGGTGACCTCCGACATCGTTCTCACGTCGCTGACCACCAGCGGCAGCCGCGCGTGCGAGTACTCGAAGAACTTGGTGATCAGCGCGATCTCGTGGTTCGGCCAGTGGTGGATCGGGATGCAGCCCGCGTCCGCGGCCGACAGGAAGCGCACGACCTGCCAGTGCGGCACGTACGGCACCGTGTGCAGACGGTCGCCCGCCCCCAGCTCCGCGGCGCGCGCCAGCAGGGTCTCCATGTAGGCGGACGTGGGGTTGGGCACCACGAACGCGATGTGGACGCCGTCGAGCTTCGGCAGCGTCTCGACCAGGTCGCCGAGGCCGCGCTGCGGTCCGGGCGAGCCGCTGTAGACGATCAGCGGGACGTCGGGGCCGATGCCGCACAGCTCGCGCAGGTCCGGCGTCGGCTCCGGCTCGCCGTCGGCGGTGACACGGGTGATCGCGTGCGCCTCGGCGTCCGCCGGGCGGTCCGGCGCGTTCAGGACGACCGTCGGCCGCTCCGTCAGCCCGTGCCGCTCGATCAGCAGGTCGGAGAGCCCTTCGGAGACCGTGACCACCGCGTCGGCGTACGGCGCGTACTCGCTCTCGTGCGCCGTGTTGCCCGGGATCCAGTGGGCGTTGTCCTCCCAGGGGCGTACCCCGGGCAGGAACTCGTGCGCGTCCCAGACCAGCTTGACCGAGCGGCCGGCGGCCCTGGCGCGGACCGTGGCCCGCGCCCCGACGCCGAGCATCCGGAAGTCGTTGGCGTGGATGAGGTCGGGCTTGAGCGCGTCGATCTCCGGACCGTACGTCAACTCGTAGTCCCACAGGGCGGGTTCGAGTCTGCGCCAGGCGCGCTTGCCCTTGACGGCCGTCCAGGCCGCGGTGAACAGCCGGTCCAGCGGGCCGCGCAGCCGGCGGCCGGCCTGCTGGGCCGCCGTGCTGTGCCGCGAGCGCAGGCCCACCCAGCGCTGCACGATGTTGGAGACCGGGCCGGCCACCCGGAGACGGACGCCTTCGACCCGGCGGAACAGCGGGGTGCCGACCGCCTTCGGTGCCACCTTGAGCGCGGCCCGGCGCGTCGCGACGTCCGCCCGCCACGCCTTGGCCCACTGCCGCCGGTACGCGGCGACCGGGCCGGGCGGGTAGGCGAGCGGGCGGCGCAGCAGGGAGCGGTGACGTTCGGCGTGGCGCTTGGCGAGCGGGGCCTTCAGCGGCAGCAGCCGTACCTCCGCGTCACCGAGCTTCCAGCTGCGGCCCTTGCCGGTGCGGACCAGCCCGAGCAGGGTGACGTCCCAGCCGGCCGCCGCCGCGGACTCGGCGGCCTTCTGCACCCGTGAGTCGCCGTCGACCTTGTTGTCGACGAGCATGACGACGCGCCCCTTGCCGGTCATCTCACCACCGGCACTCTGCGTATCCATCAACTGCCTTTCTGAACCGGTCACTTGAGGAAGCTGCTGCGGACCTGCGGTCCGGTGCGGTCCCCGGGCTCCCCACCGCCGGTGTCGGCGTCGGAGAAGCGGCGGGGACCGGTCGGGAGAAAACCGTCGGCGCCGGGTCTCAGCCGGGGCTGTACTCCGAGTCGAGCCGTACGGTCGTGCCGTTGGCGGCCGACTCCAGCAGGGACGCTGCCACCTCGACGGTGCGCAGACCTTGCCGCAGTGTGCAGATGTCGTGCGACTCGCCGAGCACGGCGTCGCGGAACAGCTCGTGCTCCACCAGCAGCGGCTCGCGCTTGGGGATGGCGTAGCGGATCATGTCGCCCTCGGCCACACCGCGGAACGCGCGCAGCGCCTCCCACTCGGTGGTCACCGCCGCGTTGGAGTAGAAGGTCAGGTCGGCGGTCAGCGTGTCGGCGATGAAGCAGCCGCGCTCGCCGGTGACGGAGGTGAAGCGCTCCTTGAGCGGGCTCAGCCAGTTCACCAGGTGGTTGACCATGGTGCCGTCGGAGAGCCGGCCCACGGCGGAGACCATGTCCTCGTGCGGGCGGCCGCTCTTGGACACCGTGTGGGCGGAGATCGAGGTGTACGTCTGGCCGGTCACCCAGCCGGTCAGGTCGATGTCGTGGGTGGCGAGGTCCTTGACCACGCCGACATCGGCGATCCGGTGCGGGAACGGTCCCTGACGGCGCGTCACCACCTGGTACACGTCGCCGAGTTCACCGGCCTCCAGCCGGGCGCGCAGGCTGCGCAGCGCCGGGTTGCAGCGCTCGATGTGGCCGACGCCGGCGACGAGGCCGCGCGATTCGAACGCCTCCACCAGACGGCGCGCGCCGTCGACGGTGTCGGCCAGAGGCTTCTCGATGAGCGCGCCGACGCCGGCCTCGGCGAGCTGGAGGCCGACCTCCTCGTGCAGGGCGGTCGGGCAGGCGACGACGGCGTAGTCGACGCCGATCGCGAGCAGTTCCTCGACGGTGGCGAGGACGGGCGCGCCCTGGGCGAGTCCGTTCTTGTCGCCGAGCGGGTCGACGACACCGACGAGCGTGACGCCGTCGAGCCCGGCGAGTACACGTGCGTGGTGGCGCCCCATCGAGCCCAGGCCGATCAGCCCGGCGCGCAGTCCCCCGGTGGTCACAGGTTCTCTCCCAGCTCGTTCACGGCGGAAACGATTCGCTCCAGGTCCGACTCGGAAAGCGAGGGGTGCACGGGCAGCGAGACGACCTCGGCGGCGGCCCGCTCGGTCTCCGGCAGATCCCAGTTCCGGCCGGCCTTCTGGTCCGGCTCCCAGAACGGCCGCAGCCGGTGGATGGGGGTCGGGTAGTACACGGCGTTGCCGACGCCCGCCTCGGTGAGCCTGGCCATCGCGGCGTCGCGGTCACCGGTGATCCGGACGGTGTACTGGTGGTAGACGTGGTACGCGCCTTCGGCGACCGGCGGCGTCACCACACCGGGCGCGGTGATGTGCTCGCTCAGGTACGCGGCGTTGGCGCGGCGCTGCTCCGTCCAGCCGGCGAGCTTGGTGAGCTGCACCCGGCCGACGGCGGCGGCCACGTCGGTGAGGCGCATGTTGGCGCCGACGATCTCGTTCGCGTACCGCTGCTCCATGCCCTGGTTGCGCAGCAGGCGCAGGGTGCGGGCGACCTCGGCGTCACCGGTGGAGATCATGCCGCCTTCGAGGGAGTGCATGTTCTTCGTCGGGTAGAAGCTGAAGGTGCCGCCGGAGCCGAAGGCGCCGACGGGCGTGCCGTGCAGTGACGCGGCGTGCGCCTGGCAGGCGTCCTCCACGACGGCGAGCTTGTGCTTGTCGGCGATGGGCATCAGCCTGTCCATCGACGCCGGGTTGCCGTAGAGGTGCACCGGCATGATCGCGGCGGTGCGCGGGGTGATCGCGGCCTCGACGGCCGCCGGGTCGAGACCGAAGTTGCCGGGCTCGATGTCGGCGAAGACGACGTCGGCGCCGACGAGGCGAACGGCGTTGGCCGACGCGGCGAACGAGAACGACGGCACGATCACCTCGTCGCCCGGGCCGATGCCGAGGGCGAGCAGCAGGAGATGGAGTGCCGAGGTGCCCGAGTTCACGGCCACGCAGTGGCGGCCGGCGACGAGCTCGGCGAAGCCTTCTTCGAACGCGGCCACCTCGGGGCCCTGGACGACCCGGCCGGTGCGCAGTACGCGTACGGCGGCCTCGATCTCTTCCTCCCCGATGACCGGGCGGGCAGCGGGGATGGGCTGCGCTTCACTGCTCGACATGGACGTCGTCCTCCTTGAACACCGCGAAAGCTCTCTGTGGCAGAGGCCAGGAGTGCAGCGGGCGTCTCACGAGGCCGCGTGCACTCCTGCGGCACGATTGGCCGACGCCCTGCCGAGGAATGTGGGACCGCTGTCCCTGGACGGGCCGGTCTCCGACCGCGGGTTCCGGGCGGAGACTGTCGACGGCGGGGACCGCCAGTCACATTATCAGGGATTTCCGACCGAATTTCGGCGCTGTTAACCGCCAATCGCATCAATTCCGAAACAAAAGAGCCCGTGCCCGTCACTGGATTCCCAGAGACGGGCACGGGTCGTTCAACCGGTTGTCACCAAGTGTTCAGCTCAACGGCTCAGCCATCCGTGGGGACCGACACGGCCGGGGCCGTCGGCTGCTCGGCCGCCGATGTCTTCTTGGTCACGGACTTCGTGGCCGCCTTCTTGGTGGTGGTCTTCTTCGCGGCGGTCTTCTTGGCGGCCGTCTTCTTCGCCGCCGCCTTCTTGGCCGGGGCCTTCTTGGCGGTCTTTCGAGCCGCCTTCTTGGCCGGAGCGGAGGATTCCGCATTGTCGTCGCCGTCGGACCGATCGGCGTGTCCCGCGGAATCGGCCGATTCCGCGGAGACCGTCGCGGGCTCCGGCGCCGAATCCACCACGAGGACCGCCGCCTCCTCGGCACCCGCCGGCGAACCGGCCGGGGCCGACGCCTTACGGGTCGCCCTGCGACGTGCCCGGGGCGGCGCCGCCTCGGGCGTGTCGCCGGCGGGCTCGGCCTGTACGGCCTCCGGCTCCGCCGCGACGGGCGCCGCCGGCTGCTCGACGACGACCTCGGCCGTCTGCTCGGTGGCCTCGTCGGACGCGGCCGCCTTCGGCGAACCGGCCGGAGCCGACGCCTTGCGGGTGGCCCGGCGACGGGTACGGCCCTGCGGGGCCGCCTCCTCCACGATCTCCTCGGGCTCGGCCACCGGCACGGACGAGGCGACCGGGACGGGCACCTCCGCCGGCTCGTCGGCCCGGACCTTCTGCTCCGGCTCGGCCGAACGCGGCGAACCGGCCGGAGCCGACGCCTTGCGTGAGGCCCGGCGGCGCGAACGCCCGCCACGGGCGGCCGTCTCGGCCTCCGCGACGCTGCTGTACAGCTCCTCGTCCGGCACGAACTCCGGCGCGGGCAGCGCGACCGGGGCGGCGGCCTCCGCCGCCACCTCGGCCTCGGACTCGGTCTCCGAGTCCGCCGGCCCCTCGGCCGTCTCGTGGTCGTGGTCGTGGCTGTGGTCGTGGTCCGCGCCGGACCCGCCGCGCCGCTTCTTCGCGCGCTTGCCGCTGCCGCCACCGGCGCCGTTGCCACCGCCACCGGAGCTGGTCGGCTGCTCCATGTGGACGATCACGCCGCGCCCGTTGCAGTGGACACAGGTCTCGGAGAACGACTCCAGCAGACCCTGGCCGACCCGCTTACGGGTCATCTGGACCAGGCCCAGCGACGTCACTTCGGCGACCTGATGCTTCGTACGGTCCCGGCCCAGGCACTCCAGCAGTCGCCGCAGCACCAGGTCCCGGTTCGATTCGAGGACCATGTCGATGAAGTCGATGACGACGATGCCGCCGAGGTCGCGCAGCCGCAGCTGACGCACGATCTCCTCGGCCGCCTCCAGGTTGTTCCTCGTGACGGTCTCTTCGAGGTTGCCGCCCTGACCCGTGAACTTCCCGGTGTTGACGTCGACCACGATCATGGCCTCGGTCTTGTCGATCACCAGCGAGCCACCGCTCGGCAGCCAGACCTTGCGGTCCAGCGCCTTCATCAGCTGCTCGTCGATCCGGTAGGAGGCGAAGACGTCGACCTCGCTCGTCCACCGGTTCAGCCGGTCGGACAGGTCGGGCGCCACGTGCGCCACGTAACCGTGGATGGTCTGCCACGCCTCGTCACCGCTGACGATGACCTTGGTGAAGTCCTCGTTGAAGATGTCGCGCACGACCCGGACGGTCATGTCGGGCTCACCGTAGAGAAGGGTCGGGGCGTTGCCGCTCTTCGCCTTCTTCTGGATGTCCTCCCACTGCGACTGGAGGCGCTCGACGTCGCGGCGCAGCTCGTCCTCGCTCGCGCCCTCGGCGGCCGTACGGACGATGACGCCCGCGTCCTCGGGGACGATCTTCTTCAGGATGGTCTTCAGCCGCGCCCGCTCGGTGTCCGGGAGCTTGCGGCTGATGCCGGTCATCGAGCCCTCGGGGACGTACACGAGGTAACGGCCGGGCAGCGAGACCTGGCTGGTGAGACGCGCGCCCTTGTGGCCGATCGGGTCCTTCGTCACCTGGACGAGGACCGACTGGCCGGACTTGAGCGCGGTCTCGATACGGCGCGGACCGTTGGCCATGCCCAGCGCCTCGAAGTTGACCTCACCGGCGTACAGGACGGCGTTGCGTCCCTTGCCGATGTCCACGAAGGCGGCCTCCATGGACGGCAGTACGTTCTGCACCTTGCCCAGGTAGACGTTGCCGACGTAGCTGGTGGCCTGCTCCTTGTTGACGTAGTGCTCGACGAGCACGTCGTCCTCGAGGACGCCGATCTGGGTGCGCTCGCCGCTCTGCCGGACGACCATCACACGCTCGACGGCCTCGCGGCGCGCCAGGAACTCCGCCTCGGTGATGATCGGCACGCGGCGGCGGCCCTGCTCGCGCCCCTCGCGGCGGCGCTGCTTCTTCGCTTCGAGACGGGTCGAGCCCTTGATGGACTGGACCTCGTCCACGCCGGTGCCGGGCTCGGTGTCCTTCGTACGGCGTTCACGCGGCTCGCGGACCTTGACGACCGTACGCTCCGGGTCGTCCACGCCGTTGTTCTCGGTGTCGGAGCCACCGTCGCCGCTGCGACGGCGCCTGCGGCGACGCCGGCGGCTGCTGCTGCTCCCCCCGCCCGACTGACCGGCGGAGTCGTCGTCGTCCTGCTCGTCCAGGTCACCCTCGACAGCGGTGTCGGCGTCCTCCGGGGAGACCTGCTTCTTGCCACGCTCCCGGTTCCGCTCCTCGGACGCGTCGTCGGACTGCTCGTCCGGCTGCTCGTCGGTCTCGGCGGACTCGCCGCGGCGACGGCGGCGGCCACCCCTGCGGCGGCGGCGCGACGGACGGTCGTAGTCGTCGGACTCGTCCGCGTCGGACTCGTCGCCCTCGGCGGACTGCTCCGTGTCGGGCTCGTCGTCGGCGTCGCGCTCGGCGGCGGCGGGAGCGGGCTCGACCGCTTCGGCGGGCTCACCGCGGCGGCGGCGCCGGCGGCGGCCCGAGGGCTCGGGAGCGGGCGCGGGCTCGGCCGTCGTCTCGTCCTCGATGTCGAGGTCCTCGTCGTCCTCGACGTCACCACCGGCGGCGGCCATCGCGGCGGCCGTCTCGGGGGTCTGGAACATCGGCTCGGCGAAGACGGGCGCCTGGAAGACGGCCACGGCGGGCCGGTTGGCGCGCCGGCGCGACCGCTCGGGCGCGTCGGTCTCGCTGTCCTTCGCGGCGGCGGGGGCGGAGCCGTTGCGCTGCTCGGCCTTCCTGCTCCGGGGCTCGGCCTTCGACTCGGTCTTCGGCTCGGGCGCGGGCTCCGTCCCGGACTCGGCCTTCGGCTCCGCGGTGAGCTCCGGCGAACCGCCGGCCCTGCGGCGCGTACGGCCACGGGTCGCGGCCTTCTCGGCGGCCTCGACCCGCTCCTCGTCGGCGGCGATCTGCGTGACGGTGTTCGCGGGCAGCGTCTCGCCCTGCGTGGTCTCGTCGTCCGCCTCGGCGGAGGCGGGGGCGGTGGCCGGTGCGGTCACCTTCCGGGTCGCCCGGCGGCGGGCGCGCGGCGGCGCGGCCTCGTCGGCGGCGGCCACCGGCTCGGCGACGGGCTCGGGAGCGGTCTCGGCGACCTGCTCCGGCACGCTCTCGGCGGGAGCGGCGACCTTACGGGTCGCGCGACGGCGCGCACGCGGCGGCGCGGCCTCGTCGGCCACGGGCTCGGCGGCGGGCTCCGGGGAGGCGACGGCGGCGGGAGCGGCGGCCTCGACAACGGGCTCGACGACCGGTTCGGCGGCGGTCTCGGCGGGAGCGGCGACCTTACGGGTCGCGCGGCGGCGGGCACGCGGCGGCGCGGCCTCGTCGGCGGCGGCCACCGGCTCGGCGAGCGTCTCGGCAGCGGCGACCTCGGGAGCGGGCTCGGCCACGATCTCCACGGGAGCGGCGGTGGCCTTACGGGTGGCGCGGCGGCGGGCGCGCGGCGGCGCGGCCTCGTCGGCCACGGGCTCGGCCGCGTCCTGTGTCACGTCGGCGGCCTCGGCCGCTGCGGCGGGCGGCCCCGCCGGTCGCGACGCGGCGCGGCGCCTGCGGCGCGGCGGCAGCGTGTCGCTGGGACTGCTCAGTTCTTCTTCGGTCTCCCGGTTCGTACCGGGCTCGTTCTGGGACATGCGGGGGGTTCTCCCGTCACGCTCCCGGGCGCCACGCCGGATCCGGTCCGGCCGCGGCTCGCGCCAGTGCGCGAATGCCGCCGTCCGGGGCGCGGGCGCCGCACAGGAGCTCTTATGTCTGAGTCGCCGGTTCCGTACCTACGCGTTCGCAGGTACGGCCTGGCGAAAGTCTTCGTGGTCAGCGCGCCGCCCGGCCCAGGTGGCTCCCGAGGCGGTTTCGAGGGCAGCGCTACAACAACCGTCCCTACGCGGAACCTGCACCTTCCGGCGCCTTCGCGGCGGCGGGTCCGGCGGCCGTGGACAGGCCTGCCGTGACTGCCTCGCGGTCGGGCGCGAGCGGGTCGGTCACCGTTCCGGACTCCTCGTCGAAGAGCCCCTGCGCCAGCCTGGTCACCGCTGCGGGGACCGGCGGCGCCAGGTCGGCCACAGCTCGGAGACCGGAAAGGACGTCGTCGGGTCGTACGGCGGGTGTCACGTGCCGAACAACCAGCCGCAGTATCGCACAGCGCTCGCCCCGCGGACCATCGGCCTGTGGAGGAAGCGTCCGCAGGTCGACGACGGCTTCCCGGGCGTCGAAGGTGCGCAGGCCGTTCTTCGCGCGCCGCTCGACCTCCACCACCTCGGCGGCGAGGAAGGCGGTCACGGCGCGCTCGGCCTGTTCGTGCTCCACCCCGTCGAGCCGCAGCTCCCACTCCGAGGCGGTCAGCCGGTCGGCGAGGCCCGATGTACGGGCCTCGACGGCGTCGACGATGTCGAGCCCGGTGGGCAGTGACTCGTCGAGCAGCTCGCGCAGTGTGTCCGGGTCGCGGGGCGCCGCGAGGGCGATCTCCAGGTACTCGGCCTCGCTGCCCGTGCCGGTGGGTGCGGCATTGGCGTAACTCACCTTCGGGTGCGGGGTGAATCCGGCCGAGTACGCCATGGGGACGTCGGCGCGGCGCAGTGCCCGCTCGAAGGCGCGCTGGAAATCGCGGTGGCTGGTGAACCGGAGGCGGCCACGCTTGGTGTAACGCAGTCGGATGCGCTGCACCGCCGGCGCGGGCGGTGGGCCTTCGGGCTGTCGCTTGCCCAGTGGTTCTTCTCCTCGGTGCGGGGTGCGCGCGGTGGCGCACACCCTCGAAAACGCGCGGCCGACCGGGCGGTCGGCCCCGGAACCCCGGCTCACACCTGCTTGCGCAGGGAGATCTCGGGTGCGGGTACCGCGCCGGGGACGGTTGTTGTACTACCCAGCGTACGCGCCCCGTCGACCGGCGCCGCCACAGGCTCGGCCGGGCGGGGAGCGCCGACCAGCGCGCGCCACGCGTCGCGGCGGGCCTGCCGGACCGTTTCCCGGGCGGAGCGCAGCGCGCCGCGGACGGCCCGGCCGGTCTCGGCGGCGGCTTTCCTGGCCGGGGCCCAGACACTGTCGCGCAGGATGTGGCCGACCGGGGTGCAGACGGAGCGGTAGAACCAGCTCACGGGCTGCCCGATCAGGATCCGGGCCAGCCATTTCAGCGCACGGCCCACGGCCCGGGAGATCTGTCCGGCGATCCGCCAGGCGACGCCGAAGGCGGCGGCGATCTCCCGGCCGACGGGGGTGAGGACCGCGCGGAAGAACCAGCCGAGCGGGGTGATCAGCAGGGTGACGACGAGCCATACGAGCGCGGTCCGGATACCGACGGCGGTCAGCGCGATGCCCCTGCCGAGCCAGGTGAGCGACCAGAGGGTGCCGTGGCCGATCGGGGTGAGCACGTACCGGTACAGCCATACGACCGGTACGACGAGCCCGTAGTAGACCACCGGCACCAGCACATACCGCCACAGCGCCACCCACGGCCACACGAACAACGCCCGGAACACCCACCCCAGCACCACGCCCAGCACATGTCCGGTCGGCGTGAGCAACGTCTCGTACACCCATGAGCAGACGTGGGCGACGCCGTGGCCGATCGGAGTCAGGACGCTCGCATACAGCCAGACCACCGGCACGACGAGCCCGTAGTACACCACCGGCACCAGCACATACCGCCACAGCGCCACCCACGGCCACACGAACAACGCCCGGAACACCCACCCCAGCACCACGCCCAGCGCACGCCCGAGCGGGGCGAGCAACGTCTCGTACACCCACGAGCAGAGGACGCCGATGCCCCGTCCGAGCGGCCGGAACACCGAGCGGTGCAGCGCCCGCGCCCCGGCGGCGAGCAGATCCCAGACCATCCGCACCGGGACGACGAGAACCAGGACGACGATCCGCACCGGAATCCGGATGGCGGTGGTCAGACAGCCGTCGCCCGGCTCGTACCGCTCGGGTGCCGGCGGCGCCGGCCTCTTGTCCAGATCCATGCCCCCCATGACGCCCCCGGCGCCCGCCCGGATCCCGGATCCGGGCACGGGACGGCGTTCGTGCCCGATTCGAGACCGGGCACGAACGCCGTGCCGCGTTTCGGGGCCCTACTTCACGACCGTCAGCGGCAGCAGCTTCTTGCCCGTCGGGCCGACCTGGATGTCGAGGTCGAGCTGGGGGCACACGCCACAGTCGAAGCACGGCGTCCAGCGGCAGTCCTCGACCTCGGTCTCGTCGAGGGCGTCCTGCCAGTCCTCCCAGAGCCAGTCCTTGTCGAGACCGGAGTCCAGGTGGTCCCAGGGCAGGACCTCCTCGTACGTGCGCTCGCGCGTGGTGTACCAGTCGACGTCCAGGCCGAACTCGGGCAGCGTCTTCTCGGCGCTCGCCATCCAGCGGTCGTAGCTGAAGTGCTCACGCCAGCCGTCGAACCGGCCGCCGTCCTCGTAGACCGCGCGGATGACCGAACCCACCCGGCGGTCGCCGCGCGAGAGCAGGCCCTCGACGATGCCGGGCTTGCCGTCGTGGTAACGGAAGCCGATCGAGCGGCCGTACTTCTTGTCCGCGCGGATCTTGTCGCGGAGCTTCAGCAGGCGCTCGTCGGTCTCCTCGACGCTCAGCTGCGGCGCCCACTGGAACGGGGTGTGCGGCTTGGGCACGAATCCGCCGATGGAGACGGTGCAGCGGATGTCGTTCTGGCCGGAGACCTTGCGGCCCTCGGCGATGACCTTGACGGCCATGTCGCCGATCTGCAGGACGTCCTCGTCGGTCTCCGTCGGCAGCCCGCACATGAAGTAGAGCTTCACCTGGCGCCAGCCGTTGCCGTACGCGGTGGAGACCGTCCGGATCAGGTCCTCCTCCGAGACCATCTTGTTGATGACCTTGCGCAGCCGCTCGGAGCCGCCCTCGGGGGCGAAGGTGAGGCCGGAGCGCCGGCCGTTGCGCGTCAGCTCGTTGGCGAGGTCGACGTTGAAGGCGTCGACGCGGGTGGACGGGAGGGAGAGACCGATCTTCTCCTCCTCGTAGCGGTCGGCGAGGCCCTTGGCGACGTCGGCGATCTCACTGTGGTCGGCGGAGGACAGCGACAGCAGGCCGACCTCCTCGAAGCCGGTCGCCTTGAGCCCCTTGTCGACCATCTCGCCGATGCCGGTGATGCTGCGCTCCCGGACGGGCCGCGTGATCATGCCGGCCTGGCAGAAGCGGCAGCCGCGCGTGCAGCCGCGGAAGATCTCGACGGACATCCGCTCGTGCACGGTCTCGGCCAGCGGTACGAGCGGCTGCTTCGGGTACGGCCACTCGTCCAGGTCCATGACGGTGTGCTTGGAGACCCGCCACGGGACGCCGGAGCGGTTGGGGACGGTGCGGGCGATACGGCCGTCGGCCAGGTACTCGACGTCGTAGAAGCCGGGGACGTACACCCCGCCGGTCTTCGCGAGCCGCAGCAGCAGCTCCTCGCGGCCACCGGTCCGGCCCTCGGCCTTCCAGGCCCGGACGATCTCGGTGATCTTCAGGACGGCCTGCTCGCCGTCGCCGATGACGGCGCAGTCGATGAACTCGGCGATCGGCTCGGGGTTGAACGCCGCGTGGCCGCCCGCGAGCACGATCGGGTGGTCGACGGTGCGGTCGGCCGCGTTGAGCGGGATCCCGGCCAGATCGAGCGCCGTGAGCATGTTGGTGTAGCCGAGTTCGGTGGAGAAGGAGAGCCCGAAGACGTCGAAGGCCGAGACGGGGCGGTGCGCGTCCACCGTGAACTGCGGGACCCGGTGCTCGCGCATCAGCGCTTCGAGGTCCGGCCAGACGCTGTACGTGCGCTCCGCGAGGACGCCCTCGCGCTCGTTGAGCACCTCGTAGAGGATCATGACGCCCTGGTTGGGCAGCCCGACCTCGTACGCGTCGGGGTACATCAGCGCCCAGCGGACGTCGCACGCGTCCCAGTCCTTGACGGTGGAGTTGAGCTCACCGCCGACGTATTGGATCGGCTTCTGCACATGCGGGAGCAGAGCTTCGAGCTGTGGGAAGACCGACTCAACAGCAGACATCACGGCGACTTTCGTGGGCTGACGGGGTGACCATCCAGGCTACCTTGACGGCAGCCCGCCCCCGACCCCGCGAGCGGTGCCGCTCGCGGGGCGCACGCCGGTGCTCAGTCGAAGAGCGCCGTGCGCAGCTTCCGCTTCGCCGACTTCCGCCAGATTCGCGGCAGTTCGCGCTCCCGGTCCGCCGCCCGCGACTCCTCCTCGCCGTACAGCAGCCCCCAGGTGAAGGCGGACTCGCCGGCCGCGTGGGCCTGGACCGCGAGATCGCGCAGGGTGTCGCGGGCCACCACGCTGTCCTGGTGGTCGCCGAGCACGCTCTGCACGGCCTTCATCCGCTTCGAGAAGCGCTTCGCGGGCTTGCCGAGGGCGGGCTCGGCCGCGTCGGCGGCGTAGCGGGCACGCTTGGCGGCCTTGCGGGCGTCGTGCAGCGCCAGGTCGCGCTCCTCCCCCGGCGCGAGTCCCAGCGCGTGATCGACGCGGCCCGCGAGCCGGTCGTAGTCCTTGACGACCGCCCGGGGCAGCACCTTGGCCGGTTTCCGGTGGGCCGCGTCCAGCAGGGGCGGATCGGCGAGCAGTGCCGCCACCGACTCCAGCAGGCGCAGATAGCGCGCGCTGTCGAGGACGGCGAGCGTCCTGGTCCGCGCGTCGGTGCGGCCCGCGGCGTCCCAGATCCGCAGCCGGGCGTGCACGGGGCCGAGCAACAGGGTCGTGTCGTGCGCGTCGACGCCCGCCGTGAGCCGCTCGGCGAGGACCTCCTGGTCCCGGTCGACGCCCAGCTCCCCGGCGAGCCATTTCAGCTCGGCGCCGATGGGCCGGGTGGCGTCGCGGTCGAGCACTTTCTTGTACGTGCGGAACGCGGAACGCATCCTGCGGGTGGCGACCCGCAGTTGGTGCACCGAGTCGGGCAGGTCGCGGCGGACGGCCGGGTCGTAGGAGACGATCGCCTCGGCCTGCTCGCGCACATAGGCCAGCACATGGTCCCCGGCGGTGACGGGCGCGCGCTTCGAGGCGGCAGGGGCCCGCTTGCCCGGCCCGGCCCCCTTCGTGGTGGCCGGCGCCGTCTCGGCGAGGGCCCTGGCGAGCTTGGACCCGGCGGACGCCGGGCGCATTCCCGCCTTGCGGAGGACCTTCTCCACGGCGTCGAGCAGCGCCGGGTCGCCGTCGTCGGCCAGCTCGACCTCGATCTCGGTCCACTCGGCGGTCCCGGTGCCGGTATGAGCCCCCGCGGGCCGCCGTTCGGCGCGGACGGTGTCGACGGCCACCTCGGCGAGCGTCCGGCCCGCCTCGTCGACCAGCAGGCTGGTGTCGCGGGAGGTCCGCAGCCGTACGACGGGGGTCAGTTCGGCGCCGCGGACCCGTGAGCGCACCAGCGCCGCGAGTTCGTCCGGGAGGGTGTCGGAGAGCGGTGCCTGGATCTCGTCACGGACGCCGTCCCCGACGGGGAACTTGAGGTGCCAGCCCTCGTCGGCGCCGCCGGTGCGGCGCCGCAGGGTGAGAGAGCCGGCGGTCAGCCGGAGGTCCGGCGTGTCGTGATAGACGGCGTCCAGTTCGGTGACGCCCCGGGCCGAGACGGCCGAGACGGCGCGGACCTTGGTGAGGTCCGGCAGAGGAGAAGGGCCGTCGGGCCGCGAGCCGCTGTCGCCACCGTCCGGCCGCACCGGGAGTTCGTACTTGCGTTCGATCTCTCGCTTTGTGTCCGCCATCTTCACAAACGTAGTCGCAGGGGCCGCCGAGTGGCAGCCCCCGCGACGCCGAACGGGCGGATCACGCCGACATGGGCCGCTGCACCCTGATCGACTGGAGCAGCCCGACCGCGATCCAGACCGCGAACATCGAGGTGCCTCCGTAGGAGACGAACGGCAGCGGCAGCCCCGCCACGGGCATGATGCCGAGCGTCATCCCCACGTTCTCGAAGGACTGGAAGGCGAACCAGGCGATGATCCCGGCCGCCACGATCGTCCCGTACAGCTCCGTCGTCTCACGGGCGATCCGGCAGGCGCGCCACAGCACCACACCGAGCAGCAGCAGGATCAGCCCGGCGCCGAGGAAGCCCAGTTCCTCGCCCGCGACGGTGAAGACGAAGTCGGTCTGCTGCTCGGGGACGAACTGCCCGGTGGTCTGGGAGCCCTTGAAGAGGCCGGTGCCGGTGAGTCCGCCCGAACCGATCGCGATCCGCGCCTGGTTGGTGTTGTAGCCGACGCCCGCCGGGTCGAGCTCCGGGTTGGCGAAGGCGGCGAAGCGGTTGATCTGGTACTCGTCGAGCACTCCGAGGGCGGCGACCGCGACGGCGCCCGCGACCCCGGCACCGACGAGCCCGAAGATCCACCGGTTGGAGGCCCCGGAGGCGAGCAGGACGCCGAGCACGATCACCGCCATGACCATGACCGAGCCGAGGTCCGGCATCATCATGACGACCAGGATCGGGACGACCGCGAGCCCCAGGGACTTGGCGACCGTCCGATGGTCCGGATGGACCTGATCACCCGCGTCGACTCTGGCCGCGAGCAGCATCGCCATGCCCAGGATGATCGTGATCTTCACGAACTCCGAGGGCTGGAGGGTGAAGCCGCCGCCGAGCACGATCCAGGCGTGCGCGCCGTTGATGGTGGCGCCGAGCGGGGTGAGGACGAGCAGCACGAGCGCGACGGAGACGCCGTAGAGGACCGGCACCGCGCCGCGCAGGGTGCGGTGGCCGAGCCAGATCGTGCCGATCATCAGGGCCAGCCCGATACCGGTGTTCAGTATGTGGCGGAAGAAGAAGTGATACGGATCGCCCTGGTTGAGATCCGTACGGTTGCGGGTCGCCGACCAGACCAGCAGCGACCCGACCGCCGAGAGCGCGACCGCGGAGAACATCAGCGGCCAGTCCAGCCTGCGCGCCATCGAGTCACGCGCGGCGAGCGTCGCCCAGAGCCCGCGCTCGGGACCGTATCCGGAGACGGAGAAACCGCCTGTGCCGGCCATGGGTCAGTCCCTCCGCGCGGGCGGCCCCGCGAGTGGTCCGTTGTCGTCCGGCGCCTGCCCCGGATCGGCCGGGACCTGCCCTGCGTCGTCCGGTGCCCGGCCGGTGCCGGGCGCCTGGCTCGCGTCGCCGGGCGTCTGCGGCACCTGTCCGTTGTTGTCACCGGCCGGTGCGATCTCGTTGCCGTCCAGCGGCGTCTTGTCCGGCACGTACGGCTTGACGGGCGGCGCGTCGATCGAGCCGTCGGGCTGGATCTTGGGCAGCGACTTGCGCGGCTCGGGCAGCAGGGCCTTCTTGAGGTTCTGCCCGCCCTTCGCGTCGAGGCCGTACATCGCCTCGTAGATCTTGCGGACGGCGGGGCCCGATGCTCCGGAGCCCGTACCACCCTGGGAGATCGTCATGACGATCGTGTAGTCCTCGGTGTACGAGGCGAACCACGAGGTCGTCTGCTTGCCGTAGACCTCGGCCGTACCCGTCTTGGCGTGCATCGGGATCTTGTCCTGCGGCCAGCCGCCGAACCGCCAGGCGGCCGAACCGGACGTCGCCACTCCCGCGAGGGCCTTGTCCAGCTGGTCGCGCAGCTTGCGGTCGACCGGCAGCTTGCCGTGCGACTGGGGCTTGATCTCCTCGACGCTCTTGCCGTCGGGGCTGACGATCGCCTTGCCGACGCTCGGGGTGTACATCGTGCCGCCGTTGGCGATCGCCGAGTAGATGGTGGCCATCTGGATCGGGGTGACGAGTGTGTCGCCCTGGCCGATCGAGTAGTTGACCGCGTCACCGGCGCGCATCCGGTTGCCTTCGAGGCAGCCCTCGTAGGCCAGTTGCTCGACGTAGGTGCCGCCCTTCTTGCCCTGCTTGCACCAGCCGTCCTTGTTGGCCTCCCAGAAGTTCTGCTTCCACTGGCGGTCCGGGATGCGGCCCGCGGTCTCGTTGGGGAGGTCGATCCCGGTCTCCTTGGCGAGACCGAACTCCTTGGCGGTCGTGTAGAAGTAGTCGTTGGCGCCCTTCTTGGGCTTGTTGCCGCCGTCCTTCTGCCACTCCTTGTGCGCGAGCCCGTAGAAGACGGTGTCGCAGGAGACCTCCAGGGCGCGGCCGAGGTCGATGTTGCCGTAGCCCTGGGACTCGAAGTTCTTGAAGACCTGGTTGCCGATGGAGTACGAACTGGGGCACGGGTAGCTGCCGTCGAAGTCGTAACCGGCCTTGACCGCCGCGGTCGAGGAGATGACCTTGAAGATCGATCCGGGGGCGGCCTGCGACTGGATCCCGCGGTTCAGCAGCGGGAAGTTGGACTTCTTGCTGGTGAGCTTGGAGTAGTCCTTCGCGGAGATCCCGCCGACCCAGGCGTTGGGGTCGTACGTCGGCTGGGAGGCCATCGAGACGACGCGGCCGGTCTTGGACTCCAGGACGACCACGGCGCCCGCGTCGGCCTTGTAGTTCTCGTTGGTGTTGCGGTCCATCTCCTTGCGCGCCGCCTTCATCGCCTCGTCGAGCTCGTACTCGGCGACGGCCTGCACGCGCGCGTCGATGGAGGTGATGATGTTGGAGCCGGGCTCGGCCTGGTCGCTCCTGGCCTGGCCGATGACCCGGCCGAGGTTGTCGACCTCGTAGCGGGTGACGCCCGCGTCACCGCGCAGGTACTTGTCGTACGTGCGCTCCAGACCGGAGCGGCCGACCTGGTCGGAGCGCAGGAACGGCGAGTCGGTGTCCTGCGCCTTGGTGATCTCCTCGTCGGTGACCGGCGAGAGATAACCCAGCACCTGGGCGGTGTTGGCCTTGGCGGGCGCGGCGTAGCGGCGCACGGCGGTCGGCTCCGCGGTGATGCCGGGGAAGTCCTCTGCGCGCTCACGGATCTGGAGCGCCTGCTGGGTGGTGGCCTCGTCGGTGACGGGGATCGGCTGGTAGGGCGAGCCGTTCCAGCAGGGCTGCGGCGTCTTGTTGTCGCAGAGCCTGACCTTGTCGTGGACGTCCTTGGGCTTCATGCCGAGGACGCCGGCCAGGCGGGTGAGGACCGCTCCCCCGCCGTCCTTCATCTTCATCAGTTCGGTGCGGCTGGCGGAGACGACGAGACGGGTCTCGTTGTCGGCGAGCGGCACGCCCTGCGAGTCGAGGATGGAGCCCCGGACGGCGGGCTGGACGACCTGCTGCACATGGTTGTTCTTGGCCTCGTCCGTGTACTCGGCGCCGTTGCGGACCTGGAGGTACCAGAGCCGTCCGCCGAGCGTCAGCAGGAGTGAGAAGACCAGCACCTGGATGACGACGAGCCGGATCTGGACCCGCGGTGTCCGTCCGGTCTCCGGAATGTTGCTCACAGTCGTTTGACCCCCTTGATCCGTCCGGCCCGCGCCGCGCGGGAGCGGGCCGTCTTCAGCCGCAGTCCGCCGCGCTGGTTCCCGATCTTCAGTCCGGTCCCCGCCGCCAGCCAGCCGGAGGCGACGTCGCTGCCGCCGCTGGACTTCTCGGCGAGCGGATCGTTCTCCGCGCGTCTGGCCAGGGCCATGATCAGCGGCACGGTGAACGGGGCGAGCAGCAGGTCGTAGATGGCCGCCGTGACGACCAGGTTGGTCAGACCGACATGGCGCGCGGCGGTGTCACCGACGAGAGCGCCGACTCCCGCGTACAGCAGGGTGGTGGTGACGGCCGCGCCGACCACGACGACCATCGGGCCGAGCGCGGTGCGCAGTTGGCCGGTGTCGGGCTTGGCGAGTCCGGCGAGGTAACCGATCAGGCAGAGCACCAGCGCGTAGCGTCCGGCGGCGTGGTCGGCGGGCGGTGCGAGGTCGGCGAGGAGCCCGGCGCCGAAGCCGATGACCGCGCCGCTGGTGTGCCCGTACACGAGGGCGAGCGCGACGACGACGAGTAGCAGCAGATCGGGTACGGCTCCGGGGAGTTGGAGACGGGCGAGTACGGAGACCTGGACGACCAGCGCGACCACGACCAGGGTGATGGAGAGCAGCGTCCGGTTGAAGCGCATGGGGATCAGCTCTACTCCTGCTCGTTGACCTGGCCGTCGCCCGGGGCGGCCTGGCCGTTCGGCGACGGGGTCACCGTGACGGTGACGGTCGGTGTGGGCTTGGGCTTGGCGGGCTTCTTCGGCAGGACCATGTCGCGCGGGTCGTCGCGGGGTGCCTGGACGACGACGCCGACGATGTCGAGCTTGCTGAAGCCGACGTACGGGCGGACGTAGATGTCGCGCGTGAGGCCGCCGGCGGCGGGGTCGACGCGTACGACCTGGCCGACGGGCACTCCGGGTACGAACGGCCGGTCCTTGCTGGAGCCGAACGTGACCAGCCGGTCGCCGTTCTTCACCTTGGCCTTGCCGTTGAGGAGTTGGACGTTGAACGGCTGGTCGCCCTGGCCGGTGGCGAAGCCCAGTTCGTCGGACTTCTCCATCCGGGTGCCGACGGTGAAGTCCGGGTCGTTGGCGAGCAGTACGGTCGCGGTGTTCGGCCCGACGGTGGTCACGCGGCCGACGAGCCCGTCGCCGTTCAGTACGGTCATGTCGCGCTTGACGCCGTCGGCGGCGCCCGCGTCGATGGTGACGGTCCAGGAGAAGCCCTGGGCCGCTCCTATGGCGATGACCTCGGCGGCCTTTATGCCGTACTGGCCGGCGCCCGCGGTCTTGAGGAGCTTGTCCAGCTCTCTCACCCGGCTGCGGTTGCGGTCGTCGCTGCCGAGCCTCTGTTTGAGCGCCGCGTTCTCCCGCTCCAGGGCGGTCACACGGTCGTGCCGCCCACCGGAGTCCCGTACGGCGCCGATGGCGTTGCCGACCGGGTCGACGGCTTTGGCGACACCGTTCTGCACGGGTCCGAAGACCGTGGCCGCGGCCTGCCGGGCACTGTCGACGGGTGACGCCTCTCCCCCGCGGATATCCACCGTGATCAGTGCGAACGCGATGGCGATCAGCAGCACCAGGAGCAGCCGGCTCTCTCGTGTGTCCCTCACGTGCGGCGGCCGTGCCTTCCTCGTTGGAATGCCTCGTCGGAAAGTTTCGCGCGAATCGCGGGAATCACCGGGAAGGGATTCGTCGCAATTGGCGCATCGGATTGGTCTTGTCTGTATATCAACGATCCACCGGCGGGGACGTCAGCGTTCCATATGGGGTGTCCCCCGGGCCCGTTGGGGCCCGGGGGATATTCGCCCTTTTCATGATCTGTTTCATGCTCTGCCTCGTGATCCGCGGATCAGGCCGGGCGGCGATCGGTCACCTGCGCGGTGAGGCGTCCAGTACCTGCTGGAGCGCCTCGAACTCCTCGACGCACTTGCCGGAGCCGAGAGCCACCGAATCCAGCGGGTCCTCGGCGATGTGGATGGGCATGCCGGTCTCACGGCGCAGGCGCTCGTCGAGGCCGCGCAGCAGTGCGCCGCCGCCGGTGAGGACGATGCCGCGGTCCATCACGTCGCCGGAGAGCTCCGGCGGACACTTGTCGAGCGTCGTCTTCACCGCGTCGACGATGGCGTTGACCGGCTCCTCGATGGCCTTGCGGACCTCGGCGGCCGAGATGACGACGGTCTTCGGCAGCCCCGACACCAGGTCGCGGCCGCGGATCTCGGTGTGCTCGTCCTTGTCGAGGTCGTAGGCCGAACCGATGGTGATCTTGATCTGTTCGGCGGTCCGCTCACCGAGGAGGAGCGAGTACTCCTTCTTGATGTGCTGGATGATCGCGTTGTCCAGCTCGTCACCGGCGACCCGGATCGACTGGGCGGTGACGATCCCGCCGAGCGAGATCACCGCGACCTCGGTGGTGCCGCCGCCGATGTCCACGACCATGTTGCCGGTGGCCTCGTGGACGGGAAGGCCCGAACCGATGGCGGCGGCCATGGGCTCTTCGATGATGTGCACCTGACGGGCGCCCGCCTGGGTGGACGCCTCGATGACGGCGCGCCGCTCGACTCCCGTGATGCCCGAGGGCACACAGACGACGACCCGCGGACGGGCCAGATAGCGACGCTTGTGGATCTTGAGAATGAAGTAGCGCAACATGCGTTCGGTGATCTCGAAGTCGGCGATCACGCCGTCCTTCAGCGGCCGGACGGCAACGATGTTGCCCGGTGTCCGGCCGATCATCTTCTTCGCTTCGGCGCCGACCGCGAGAATGCCGCCCGTGTTGGTGTTGATGGCGACGACGGACGGCTCGTTGAGCACGATCCCCCGACCCCTGACGTACACCAGCGTGTTGGCGGTCCCGAGGTCGACAGCCATGTCACGGCCGATGAACGACATCTTGTTCCCCATGAGGATGCGTCTGGCCTTCCCAAATAGAGCATTGACGGCTTTTCAGGATGGCGAGGTGGATGCTGTGGCGAGGAGGCTTCCATCGTAGTGCCGCCTGTACCGACGCGGCGCGGTAGATCCACCTCATATAAAGGTGACGATGTGTCGAAGCCATGCGTTCCCGATCTGGCTCCGCATATGCCGGGGGTGGCCGAATTCCGTCGGTCGCCGCAGGCGCGCTCAGCGCTGTATGGCTGACGTGTGGTCAGGAAAGACCAGCGTAAGGGGTGTCTTTCAGTGCTCGGGAAAGAAAAGTTTCAGTTCCCGAATGGCGGACTCCTCGGAGTCCGAAGCGTGGATCAGGTTCTCCCGGACAATGGTTCCGAAGTCCCCCCGAATGGACCCCGGCGCTGCGGCGATCGGGTCAGTGGGGCCCGCCAGGGCCCGTACGCCCTCGATGACGCGCTCGCCCTCGACGACCAGCGCGACGACCGGGCCGGACGCCATGAACTCGATCAGCGGCTCGTAGAAGGGACGGCCCTTGTGCTCGCCGTAGTGCTGCTCCAGCGTGCTGTCGTCGAGCGTACGCAGCTCCAGCGCGGTGATGCTCCAGCCGGCCTTGCGCTCGATACGGCCGATGATCTCTCCCACCAAAGAGCGGCGGACTGCGTCCGGCTTGAGGAGGACGAGAGTGCGCTGGGTCATGGTGTGCGGCTCCTTGCGGGCATTCGCTGCGGGCAAACGGGTGAAGTGGTGTGAGGCTACAGGTGCGCGGGGGCCGTGCCGTACCCGGTACGGGTACAAACCCTCAGGTCGTCCCCGGCTCCGCCGACGGCTGCGCGGCGGCCTGCTCGGCCCATCGCGCCTTCGCCGTGTCGATCTTGCGCCCGAAGTGGACCGAGGCCCACCACAGCCCTCCGAAGAGCACCCCCAGGAAGAACATCGCCGGCACCACGAAACCGCCCGCGATCAGCGCGACCTGGAACGCCCAGCCGAGCTGGACCCCGCCCGGCCTGGTGATCATGCCGCACAGCAGCAGGGACAGCAGCATCGCGGCGCCGCAGACCGTCCACACCGTCGTCATCGAGTGGTCGTCCGACTTCATGGCGACGAGCCCGGCGAAGCCGATCACGAAGAACTCGCCGATCAGCGTCGACGCGCAGAGCGTACGCATGCGGAATCAGCCCTTTCCCAGAAGCAGCCGGGCCTCGCCGACCGTGATCACCGAACCGGTCACCAGCACCCCGGCGCCCGCGTACTCGTCACCCTCCTCGGCGAGGGTGATCGCCGCCTCCAGCGCGTCGTCCAGCCGCGGCTCGACCTGTACGCGCTCGTCGCCGAACAGCTCGACCGCGACGGCCGCCAGTTCGTCCGCGCCCATCGCACGGTCGCTGGAGTTCTCCGTGACGACGATCTCCGCGAAGACCGGTTCCAGGGCTTCGAGAAGCCCGCGGACGTCCTTGCCGGCGCTCGCGCCGACCACCCCGATCAGTCTGCTGAAGCCGAACGCCTCACCGACCGCCGCGGCGGCGGCCCGGGCCCCCGCCGGATTGTGCGCCGCGTCCAGGACGACCGTCGGCGAGCGCCGTACGACCTCCAGACGGCCCGGCGAGACCACGGAGGCGAACGCCGCGCGCACCGTCTCCAGGTCCATCGGGCGGGCGTGTTCGGCGCCGACCCCGAAGAACGCCTCGACGGCCGCCAGCGCCACCACCGCGTTGTGCGCCTGATGGGCGCCGTGCAGGGGGAGGAAGATCTGCTCGTACTCACCGCCGAGGCCGCGCAGCGTCAGCATCTGCCCGCCGACCGCGACCTCGCGGGAGACGATGCCGAACTCCATGCCCTCGCGCGCCACCGTGGCGTCCACGTCGACGGCCTTCTTGAGCATCACCTGCGCCGCGTCCACGGGCTGCTGCGCCAGGACGACCGTCGCGCCCCGCTTGATGATCCCGGCCTTCTCCACGGCGATCTCGCCCGGTGTGGAGCCGAGCCGGTCGGTGTGGTCCAGGTCGATGGGGGTGACGACGGCGACGGTGGCGTCGATCACGTTCGTCGCGTCCCAGGTGCCGCCCATGCCCACCTCGACCACCGCGGCGTCCACCGGCGCGTCCGCGAAGGCCGCGTACGCCATGCCGGTGAGCACCTCGAAGAAGGAGAGCCGGTACTCCTGCGCGCCGTCCACCATGTCGACGTACGGCTTGATGTCTCCGTACGTCTCGATGAACCTCTCCGGGGAGATCGGTTCGCCGTCGAGGCTGATCCGCTCGGTGACCGAGGAGACGTGCGGGCTGGTGTAGCGGCCGGTGCGCAGATCGAAGGCGCCGAGCAGCGCCTCGATCATGCGGGCCGTGGACGTCTTGCCGTTGGTGCCGGTGAGGTGGATCGAGGGATATGCCCGCTGGGGGTCCCCGAGCACGTCCATCAGCGCCTCGATGCGCCTGACCGACGGCTCCAGCTTCGTCTCGCCCCACCGCCCGGCCAGCTCCTGCTCGACGGCGCGCAGCGCCCTGTCGACCTCGGGGTCGGCGGGCCGGGCCGGGACGCCGTCACCCTGCGGGGGGCCCGCCTGGGCGCGCAGCGTGCGGCTCCCGGCCTCGATGACGGCGAGGTCGGGGTCGCGGGATGTCTCGGCGTGGACGATGTCGTCGAAATCGTCGTCGTACTCGCCGGGCTGGTCTGGCTGGTCGGGCTGCTGCTCGCTCACACGACCAGTCTACGGAGCGGGTACGACACGTTCGCCGCCCCGCCCCGCCGACCCGGTACGGGCCCCGGTCTCAGCTCTCCGGGAGCGCCGTGAGCTGCGCCGTGATGCGCTCGATGTCCGCCTCCGCCTTGGACAGCCGGCCACGGATCTTGTCGACCACGTTGTCCGGCGCCTTGGCCAGGAACGCCTCGTTGCCGAGCTTGGCCACGGCCTGCTGCTTCTCCTTCTCGGCGGCGTCCCGGTCCTTCGTCAGCCGCTTGCGCTCCGCCTCGACGTCGATCGTGCCGGACAGGTCGAGTTCGACCGTCGCACCCGCGACCGGCAGGGTCGCGGTGGCGTGGAAGCCCTCGCCCGCCGCCTGGAGACGCAGCACCTGCCGGATGGCCGCCTCGTGCGCGGCCAGCGGCGTCGCGGACAGGTCGAGCCGTCCGGGGACCTTCTGGCCCGACTGGAGGCCCTGGTCGGCGCGGAACCGGCGGACCTCGGTGACGACCTGCTGGAGGTGCTCGATCTCACGCTCGGCGGCCGGGTCCCGGAAGCCGGAGTCGGCCGGCCAGTCGGCGACGACCACCGACTCCTTGCCGGTCAGCGTGGTCCACAGCGTCTCGGTGACGAAGGGGACGATCGGGTGCAGCAGACGCAGGGTGACGTCCAGGACCTCGCCGAGGACCCGTCCGGAGACGCCTGCCTGCTCGCCGCCCGCGAAGAACGTCGTCTTGGACAGCTCGACGTACCAGTCGAAGACCTCGTCCCACGCGAAGTGGAAGAGGGCGTCGCTGAGCTTCGCGAACTGGTAGTCCTCGTAGAGGGCGTCGACCTGGGCGACGGTCTCGTTCAGCCGCGAGAGGATCCAGCGGTCCGTGGCGGACATCCGCTCGGCGTCGGGCAGCGGGCCCTCGACCGTCGCACCGTTCATCATGGCGAAACGGGTCGCGTTCCAGACCTTGTTGGCGAAGTTCCGCGAGCCCTGGACCCAGTCCTCGCCGATGGGCACGTCGACACCGGGGTTCGCGCCTCGGGCGAGGGTGAAGCGGACCGCGTCCGCGCCGTACTTGTCCATCCAGTCCAGCGGGTTGACGACATTGCCGAAGGTCTTCGACATCTTCTTGCCGTGTTCGTCGCGGACCATGCCGTGCAGCGCGATGGTGTGGAAGGGCGGTGTGCCGTCCATCGCGTACAGACCGAACATCATCATCCGGGCGACCCAGAAGAAGAGGATGTCGTAGCCGGTGACCAGGACCGAGTTCGGATAGAACTTCTCCAGGCTCGGGGTCTGTTCGGGCCAGCCGAGGGTGGAGAACGGCCACAGCCCGGACGAGAACCAGGTGTCCAGGACGTCCGTGTCCTGGTGCCAGCCCTCACCGGTCGGCGGCTCGTCGTTCGGGCCGACACAGACGGTCTCGCCGTTCGGGCCGTGCCAGACCGGGATCCGGTGGCCCCACCACAACTGCCGTGAGATGTTCCAGTCGTTGAGGTTGTCGATCCACGCGAAGTAGCGGGACTCCATCTCCTTGGGGTGGATCGTGACGCGGCCGTCACGGACTGCGTCACCGGCCTCCTTGGCGAGCGTTTCGACCTTGACCCACCACTGGAGCGAGAGACGGGGCTCGACGGTCGTCTTGCAGCGCGAGCAGTGGCCCACGGAGTGGACGTACGGCCGCTTCTCGGCGACGATCCGGCCCTCGGCGCGGAGCGCGGCGACGATGGCGGAGCGGGCCTCGTAGCGGTCGAGTCCCTGGAAGGGACCGGGGGTCGTGATCACGGCCCGCTCGTCCATGACCGTGACGTTCGGCAGGTCGTGGCGGCGGCCGATCTCGAAGTCGTTCGGGTCGTGCGCGGGCGTGACCTTGACGGCGCCCGTGCCGAACTCGGGGTCGACGTGGGTGTCCGCGACGACCGGGATCGTCCGGTCGGTCAGCGGCAGTTTGATCCGCCTGCCGACCAGGTGCGCGTAACGCTCGTCGTCGGGGTGGACGGCGACGGCGGTGTCACCCAGCATCGTCTCGGCGCGGGTGGTGGCGACGACGAGCGTCTCGTCCCCGTCCCCGTACTTGATGGAGACCAACTCGCCGTCGTCGTCCTGGTACTCGACCTCGATGTCGGAGATGGCGGTGAGACAGCGCGGGCACCAGTTGATGATGCGCTCGGCGCGGTAGATCAGCCCGTCGTCGAAGAGCCGCTTGAAGATGGTCTGGACGGCGGCGGAGAGCCCGTCGTCCATCGTGAACCGCTCACGGGACCAGGCGACGCCGTCGCCGAGGCGCCGCATCTGCCCGGAGATCTGGCCGCCGGACTCCTCCTTCCACTGCCAGACGCGCTCGACGAACGCCTCGCGCCCCAGGTCGTGCCGGGACTTGCCCTCCTTCGCCAGCTCCCGCTCGACGACGTTCTGCGTGGCGATACCGGCGTGGTCCATGCCGGGCTGCCACAGCGTCTCGTACCCCTGCATGCGCTTACGGCGCGTCAGGGCGTCGATGATCGTGTGCTCGAAGGCGTGCCCGAGATGCAGGCTGCCGGTGACGTTCGGCGGCGGGATGACGATCGTGTACGGGGGCTTGCCGCTCTTCTCGTCAGCCTCGAAATAGCCGCGTTCCACCCAGCGCTCGTACAGCTTCCCCTCCACCTCGGCCGGCGCGTACTGGGTCGGCAGTTCAGGGTTGGCTGCGGGCTGCGCTTGAGAGTTCTCGGTCACGGTGGACAGTTTAGAGCCGTCACAGCTCCGCACTGAAACGGGATAGTTCGGTAACGGTGCGCCCCCCGATGGTCCATGTCTCCGGTCCTTCAGTCAGGATGTCGGGAACGCATAAATATCTGGAGGGGACAGAGCACATGAGTTACAACCAGCCGGGCCCGTACGGTGGGCAGCAGCCGCAGGGCCAGCCCGGACCGTACGGACAGCAGCCGCCGCAGGGCCAGCCCGGCTACGGCTACCCGCAGCAGCAGCCGCAGGGGCAGCCCGGTTACGGGTATCCGCAGCAGGCGCCGCAGGGAGTCCCGCAGCAGGGTTACGGCCAGCCGCAGCAGCCGGGCCCGTACGGGCAGCAGCCGCAGCAGCCCCCGTACGGCGGAGCCCCGGGGTTCCCGCCGCCGCAGGGTGGTGCTCCCAAGAAGAAGACCGGCCTGATCATCGCCTCGGTCGTCGTGGCACTCGCCGTGATCGGTGGTGGGGCGTACTTCCTGGTGGGCGGAGGCAGCAGCGACGTCGCCGACGACGGTCCGCACAAGCTGACCACGCCCGCGACGGTGATCGGCGGCGAGTACAAGAAGGGGGAGGGTGAGGGCGACACCGGTGGCATGACTAAAGACGACCTCAAGGACGCCGAGAAGTGGGGCGTGACCAACCCCAAGGACGTCAGTGCTGCCTACCAAGCGGGCTCGGAAGACAACCCGCTGGCCCAGAAGCTGATCCAGTTCGGTGGCGTCTATGGTGAGATCGACGACCCGGAGAAGGCCGTGGACGCG
The DNA here is from genome assembly GCF_022695985.1 of Streptomyces sp. NP-1717. Lineage (GTDB taxonomy): Bacteria > Actinomycetota > Actinomycetes > Streptomycetales > Streptomycetaceae > Streptomyces. The sequence continues at coordinate 59,287 of NZ_JAAPBF010000015.1, forward strand.
ATGTTCAACTACCTCAAGTCGCAGGCCGCCAAAGAAGAAGGCGGTGACACACCCACATTCGAGGGAGACGCCGAGTCCTTCGAGCCTGCGGGCCTCGACGGCGCCATCCTGAAGTGCCAGTCGGGCAAGATGAAGCTGCCGGAGGGCGAAGGGCCGTCCGAGATGAACTTCCCGATCTGCATCTGGGGCGACTACAGCACTCTGGGCTTCACGATGCCGATCGACATGGCGACCGCAATCACAGGCAAGGCCAGCTCCCTCGAAGATGCCGCGAGCACAACTGCCAAGCTGCGCAACGACGTTCGCGTCAAGCTCTGACGCGTAGGCAGCATGCGTAGCAAAGGGGTGCCGACCAACTCGATTGGTCGGCACCCCTCCGCTTACGGTCGTCCGGCTAGGCGACACGCCTCGCTGGCATGGTTCGGTCGAACACCAATCTTAATCATGGTGGAGATGCAGAGCGGCTGCGTCCAAGCGGTCTGGCCTCTACAAGCCGCCATCAGCCTCTCACCAACGGTGTATATGCCCGTATCTTCCAGGTACACCATGCAGTCTATCGAGTCGGCTTGCGCTGGCGCGGCGGTCGCAACGGGAACAAAAGTGGCAGCGGCAGCGACACACACCGCACCCACCAGCCGTCGAATCTTCACGGAAAGACTCCTGTTCGTTCGGTTCGAAAGTTCCCCGTGAGCATGCCATCTTTCGATCACAGCGAGCAATAACTTGATCACATTTGGCTGGATCCCCCAAGCCATCTGGCTAACTGCTACTTGACCCTCAGAGTCGGAACTCTGGAGGTCATCGGACCTTGGTGCCCTAACCGCAACAGCTCACGGTGCTGACTTCAGACGGCCGAAGGCTTTATGCACACGAAGAGGGGCGCCCCGGCCGGTTCGACCGGCCGGGGCGCCCCTCCTGGTGTGGGTGAGCGGCGCTACGCGGACTTCTCGTGGCGGCCGTCGTTCTTCACGATCCGCGGCTCGCGCGGGACCAGCGTGGGGTTGACGTTGTTGCGCACGACGTCCGCCGTGATGACCACACGGGCCACGTCCTTGCGGGACGGGACCTCGTACATCACCGACTGCAGGACCTCTTCGAGAATCGCGCGCAGACCGCGCGCTCCCGTGCCGCGCAGGATCGCCTGGTCGGCGATGGCTTCGAGCGCCGGGAGGTCGAAGTCCAGCTCCACGCCGTCGAGTTCGAAGAGACGCTGGTACTGCTTCACCAGCGCGTTGCGCGGCTCGACAAGGATCTTGAGGAGCGCCTCACGGTCCAGGTTGTGCACCGAGGTCAGGACCGGCAGCCGGCCGATGAACTCCGGGATCATCCCGAACTTCACCAGGTCCTCCGGCATGACCTCCTGGAACTGGTCGCTCTCCTCGATCTCGCGCTTGGAGCGAATCGTGGCGCCGAAGCCGATGCCCTTGGCGCCGGCCCGTGACTCGATGATCTTCTCCAGGCCCGCGAAGGCGCCGCCCACGATGAACAGCACGTTCGTCGTGTCGATCTGGATGAACTCCTGGTGCGGGTGCTTACGGCCGCCCTGCGGCGGGACCGAGGCCGTCGTGCCCTCCAGGATCTTCAGCAGAGCCTGCTGGACGCCCTCGCCGGAGACGTCACGGGTGATCGACGGGTTCTCGCTCTTGCGGGCGACCTTGTCGATCTCGTCGATGTAGATGATCCCGGTCTCGGCCTTCTTGACGTCGTAGTCGGCCGCCTGGATCAGCTTCAGCAGAATGTTCTCGACGTCCTCGCCGACATAGCCGGCCTCCGTCAGCGCCGTCGCGTCCGCGATCGCGAACGGGACGTTCAGCATCCGGGCCAGCGTCTGGGCGAGGAGTGTCTTGCCGGAGCCCGTGGGGCCCAGCAGCAGGATGTTGGACTTCGCGAGCTCGATCGCGTCGTCACGGCTTCCGGCGCCGCCGTTCTCGCCGGCCTGCACGCGCTTGTAGTGGTTGTACACCGCTACCGAGAGGGCCTTCTTCGCGGGCGCCTGCCCGACGACGTACCCCTCCAGGAACTCGTAGATCTCCCGCGGCTTGGGCAGTTCCTCCCACCGCACCTCGGAGGTCTCGGCGAGCTCCTCCTCGATGATCTCATTGCAGAGGTCGATGCACTCGTCGCAGATGTAGACCCCGGGACCTGCGATGAGCTTCTTCACCTGCTTCTGGCTCTTCCCGCAGAACGAGCACTTGAGCAAGTCGCCGCCATCACCGATGCGTGCCACGAGGTGCTTCCCCTTCGCCTGGGAGCAGCCTGGTTCAGCGGCTCCTGTGCCTCATACCCGACGGTACCTTGCCTGGCCCCCCGTTCGGGCCCCCCTTGGCGCGGTTGAGGCTGTACGTGCGACCACCAGGGCCGCGCCAAGGGCACCGGACGGGTCAGGCCGCTGCCGCCGCCGTCGTCTTACGGGTCGAGACGATCTGGTCGACCAGACCGTACGCCAGAGCGTCCTCGGCGGTCAGGATCTTGTCCCGCTCGATGTCGTCGCGGACCTTCTCGATCGGCGTCGTGGAGTGCTTGGCCAGCATCTCCTCCAGCTGCGCGCGCATGCGCAGGATCTCGTTGGCCGCGATCTCCAGGTCGGAGAGCTGCTCACGGCCGGTCTGGCTGGACGGCTGGTGGATCAGGACGCGCGCGTTCGGCAGGGCCAGGCGCTTGCCCGCCGTGCCGGCCGCGAGCAGGACCGCCGCCGCGGAGGCGGCCTGTCCCATGCAGACCGTCTGGATGTCCGGCTTCACGAACTGCATCGTGTCGTAGATGGCCGTGAGGGCCGTCATCGAGCCGCCGGGGCTGTTGATGTAGATCGAGATGTCACGGTCGGGGTCCATGGACTCCAGGCACAGCAGCTGCGCCATGACGTCGTTGGCCGACGCGTCGTCGATCTGGACGCCGAGGAAGATCACGCGCTCCTCGAACAGCTTCGCGTACGGGTCGTACTCGCGCACGCCCTGCGACGTGCGCTCCACGAAGCGCGGGACGACATAGCGGTTGTCCACCTGCGGGCCGGTGTAGAGGCCGCTCGCAGAGGCGCCGGGGTAGTTGCTCATGTGGGTGTTCACCATCCTGGTGGCGTTCGATGGGCTGACGTGGCCGGTCCGGGGCGTGACTTCCGCCCCAGGCCGGGTTTTGGAAGTCCCGCCTGCCCCGCGGCGTCCGGCGCTACTTCCACAACACGGCCTAGGCGCCGGTGCCGCCGCCGCCCGGAACACCCGAAGCAGCGGAGATGATCTCGTCGATGATGCCGTAGGACACGGCCTCCTCGGCGGTGAACCAGCGGTCGCGGTCACCGTCGCGGATGATGGTCTCCTCGGTCTGACCCGTGTGGCGCGCGGTGATCTCGGCCATGCGCTTCTTCGTACGGAGCAGCTGCTCGGCCTGGATCTTGATGTCGGAGGCGGTGCCGCCGAGGCCCGCGGAGCCCTGGTGCATGAGGATGTCGGTGTTGGGCAGCGCGAAGCGCTTGCCGGCGGTGCCGCCGGTCAGCAGGAACTGGCCCATGGAGGCCGCCATGCCCATGCCGATGGTCACCACGTCGTTCGGGATGTACTGCATGGTGTCGTAGACCGCCATGCCCGCCGTGACGGAACCACCGGGGCTGTTGATGTAGAGGTAGATGTCCTTCTCGGGCTCGGCCGCGAGGAGAAGGAGCTGCGCGGTGATCTTGTTGGCGATGTCGTCGTCGACCTGCTGGCCGAGGAAGATGATCCGCTCACCGAGCAGTCGGCTGTAGACCTGGTCGCCGAGGCCACCACCGAGGGACGGCTCACCGGCGGCGTAAGGCATCAGATTCGTCACGTATCCACCTGCTCGTCTCTGACGGCTCCGGCCGTCTCAGCGTCTTTCGTTCCGGGGGACGGGGGTAGACCCCAGCCCTCGTATTCATGGACCCTAACGCGCTGGTCGGCGGGCGCCATCCCGCTTCCTGGACTGTTCGCTGGCAGCGCAAGGTAGTTGGGTCGTCGCAGGGCCTGGGGAGGGAGTGTCCTCCGGGTCGGGCCGGACGACACCCCCTACGGGAACGGGCCCCGGGCGCGAGTCGCGTCCCGGGGCCCGGAGATCCGGTCGAGCGAGGGCGCTCAGCCCTCGTTCTTCGCCTCGGCCTTGTCACCGGCCTTGTCGTCCGCCGCGGCTTCCGCGGGGGCGTCGGCCTCGTCGGAGGACGCCTCGACCGTCTCGGCGGTCGTGTCCTCCTCCTCGTCCTCCAGGTCGACGACCTCACCGTTGGTGTCGACGACCTTGGCGGCCTCGACGACCACGGCGAGCGCCTTGCCGCGGGCGACCTCGCCGACGAGCATCGGCACCTGGCCGCCCTCGACGACGGCCTGCGCGAACTGGTCGGGCGACATGCCGGAGGACTGCGCGCGACGCATGAGGTGCTCGGTGAGCTCCTCCTGGTTCACGTTCAGCTTCTCCTTGTTGACCAGCTCGTCGAGGATGAACTGGGTCTTGATGCCCTTGACCGCCTGCTCCTTGGTCTCCTCGTCGAACTCCTCCTCCGTCTTGCCCTGGATCTCCAGGTACTTCGGAAGGTCGAGGCCCATCTGACCGAGCTGGTGGTGCTCCAGGTTGTGCTTGCGGGTCTTGATCTCGTCCTCGAGGAGCTTCTCGGGGATCGGCACCTCGGCCAGCTTCAGCAGCTCGTCGAGGACGCGCTCCTGGGCCTGGGTGGCCTGGTCGTACTGCTTCATGCTGCCGAGGCGCTTGCGGCTGTCGGCCTTGAGCTCGTCGAGGGTGTCGAACTCGCTCGCCATCTGCGCGAACTCGTCGTCCAGGTCGGGCAGCTCGCGGGCGGCGACCTGGGTGACCTTGACGGAGACCTCGGCGTCCTTGCCCTCGGCGGTGCCGCCCTTCAGCTGGGAGGTGAAGGTGGCCTCGCCACCGGCCTCCAGGCCGGTCACGGCCTCGTCGATGCCTTCGAGCAGCTCGCCGGAGCCGATGGTGTACTGCACGTCACTCGCGACGCCGTCCTCCAGGACCTCGCCGTCGACCTTGGCCTCCAGGTCGATCGTGACGACGTCGCCGTCGGCGGCGGCGCGCTCGACGGGGTTGGTGGAGGCGAAGCGCTCACGCAGCTCGTCGACGGACTTGTCGACGTCCTCGTCGGACACGTCGACCGCGTCGACGGTGACCTCGATACCGGAGTAGTCCGGGATCTCGATGACGGGACGGATGTCGACCTCGGCGGTGAACGACAGCAGCTCGCCGTCCTTCAGCTCCTTGATGTCGACCTCGGGCTGCCCGAGGACATTGAGCTCACCCTCGTTGACGGCCTCCGTGTAGAACTTGGGAAGGGCGTCGTTGACGGCCTCCTCCAGCACAGCTCCACGGCCGAACCGCTGGTCGATGACGCGGGCCGGGATCTTGCCCTTGCGGAAGCCCTTCACCGTGACCTGCTCGTTGATCTTCTTGTACGCCGCGTCGAGGCTGTCCTTGAGCTCCTCGAAGGGCACCTCGACAGTGAGCCGAACCCGGGTCGGGTTCAGGGTCTCCACGGCGCTCTTCACGGTTCGGTCTCCTTGGTGGCTGATTCTGGGGTTCTGCTACGCCCGCCGTGACTCCGGCGGACCAGCGGATTCGGCCCGGTTCCTCACGGTCTCTTCAGACACACGGGCACGCAGCTTGCATAGTAGCCGCAAGCAGGATGACGCCCACAACGCGATCATGAACCGTCACGCGTCACTGATGGTCGGGGTGGCCGGATTCGAACCGACGACCTTCCGCTCCCAAAGCGGACGCGCTACCAAGCTGCGCCACACCCCGTCGGTGCGACACGTAGGGTACATGCCCGCGACCGGTACGCCGGACGTATTAAGTGGAGCGGCGGTGAGGGGGAAGCGGTGTGCGCCGAGGCCCACCGACCCGCTACGATGTTTCCCGTGCCACGGTCCATGTGACCTGCGGCGCGTGCGGGCGTAGCTCAATGGTAGAGCCCTAGTCTTCCAAACTAGCTACGCGGGTTCGATTCCCGTCGCCCGCTCCATATGACTGAGGGCCAGGCTGGAGAGTGATTCTCCGGCCTGGCCCTCAGTCGTTGTTGATTCGCAATCCGGCCTACGTGCCCGCTGCGTGCCCGTTCGGGCCGGGAGCCTGCTTCCGGGCCTGCTCGACGGCTGCACTCACCGCGTTGCCGATCAGTCGTTCCCGCTCAGCCGTCGCGTGCTGGTAGATCAGCGCCGCACGGGCGGTGCTGTGGCCCATTCTCGTCATCAACTCACGGGTACTCGCACCCGTCGCCGCAGCCAGGGTGTTGCCCGTGTGCCGAAGGTCATGGAAGTGCAGGCCCTTGATCCCGGCTTGATGACACGCTTTGCGCCACAGCCGGTTGAAGTGGTTCCGGCGGGGAGCCGCGCCCTTGGCCCCGATGAACACGCCGCCGTCCGCCCCATGTTCGGCGAAGACCGTGAGATGGGCCGACAGATCACTGAGGATCACGGCCGGGATCGCCACCGTGCGCTTACCGGCAGCGCTCTTGGGTTCCTTGATCAGACGCTTACCGCTGTGCAGTTCGGCGATGTTCCGGCGCACCCGCAGCGTGTTGGCCGTCAGGTCGAGGTCCCGACGACGCAGACCGATCAACTCGCCCCAGCGAAGCCCTGAGAAGGCCGCCAGGAGGACCAGCGCGCGGTACCGGGGCTGGATGGCGTCGGCAATCGCGTAGACCTCCTGAACGGTCGCTGTGGGCCGCTCGGGGGTCACGGCCGAACTGGCGCCCTTGACCCGGCACGGGTTTCGCCGGATGAGCCGGTCGTCAACGGCCGTCATGAGGACGGCGCGTAGGAGGGCGTACGACTTCGCGACGGTTGACGGGCCTGCACCAGCGTCGAGCCGGGCCACCCGCCAAGCGCGGACCCGAGCCGACGTGATGTCAGCCACGGCGACCGTGCCGAACGTCGGATCAAGGTGGTTCCGCAGCAGCGAGCGGTACAGGTCGGCGGTCGAAGCGCCGATCCCGCGTTCGGTGATCCAGGTGGCGGCATACGTCCCGAAGGGGATCTTCCCCGCATCCGGGTCCGACCAGTCACCGGCCCTCAACTCCGCTTGCCTTTCGGCCAACCAGTCGTCCGCGTCGCGCTTGGTACGGAAGGTGTGCGGGGCTGGACGGTCAACACCGTCAGCGCCGAGGTAGCGGGCCTGATACCTGCCGGAGGGCAGCTTCCGGACCCTCCCGAACGAACGCTTCTTGCCTGCCATCAGGCAGCACCCCGCAGGTGTCGGCGTGCCGGCCGAATCGTGCTCGCCGTGATGAAGGCGTCAATGACCCGCTCAGGGATGCGGACGTGTCGCCCGATCTTGACGAACTCGATCCGGCGTTCCTCGATCAGCCGTCGCGGGAAGCGGACGGTGGTGCCGAGCCGTTCGGCGGCCTGTTCCACGGTCAGCAGTCGGTCGGTCATGGTCACCACTCCCCCTCGTTGTCGGTCAGGTCGGCGCGTGCTTCGCGGGCGGTTTCGCGGGCTTGTTGGATGTCGCGGTGGATGTTGGCGGCGAGCCAGGATTCGCCGGGGGTGTGGCCGTGTCCGGCGTAGGTCCAGTGGGCGAGCGTGAGCGTCGTTGCCTCCGGGTGGTCGTCGGGGTCGGGCAGGCCGAGGGCTTCACGCTGCTGGTGAGCGCGGTAGTCGGCGCGGACCTGTCGCAGGGCGCCGAGGGTGGTGGAGTAGCGGCGGGATTTGGTGGAGAAGTGGCCCCGGAAGCCGAGCATGTGAGCCCAGGCGAGCAGCCGCCTGTCCGGGTAGTGGGGGTCCAGGTCGAAGCAGGCTTCGATGAGGCGCCGGGTGTGGTCGGGGATGTCGAGGAGAATCAGGGCTTCTCGGTTGCCGACGCGGCGGTCGACGGTGCCGGTGGTCTCGGCGGCTTTGGTGGCGTACTTGGCGACGTAGGAGGCGACGGCTTGTGCGGTGAGGTCTTCGCCGTTGCCGAAGGCCCCGATGGGCTGGACGTCGAGCTGTGTGCCCCAGGCCAGGACGCGGGCGGGCTGGCCCCCGGAAGGGGGAAGCGTGATCTGCGCGCGGGAAGCCGCGGAACGCAGTGCGTGGGTGAGCAGGTCGAGGGTGGCCCAGGCCGGGGGCGGTGAGTCGGGTCCGGCGGGTCCGTCGAAGCGGATGACCGCGTGGAAGTGGATGGCGCCGCGTTTCTGGTACTCGGCGACCTTGCCGTAGGAGACACGGAGCTGTTCCTTGAGTTCGCGCTGGGTGATGCCGGCGCGGGCGGCCAGTTCACGCGGGAGGTAGATGGTCACGTACCGCCACAGGTCCCCGGCGTGGTTGTTCCACAGCACGGCGCCCGCGTAGTCGTACGTTCCGGGGTCGAGCGCTGTGCCCAACTCGGGCGCGTCCTCGGGGTGTTGGGTGCCGCAGCGGCAGGGCCGGGTGCCGGGGCGGTTGTGGACCGGGCCGAAGGACGGAGCGGTCAGGGTGGCGAACACACGCGGGTGCTCGCGCACCGTGTGCGGAGTGCCCTTGTTCGGGTCGCCGGTGAGTCCGGCGCGGATGAGGTGGTAGGTGTCTCCGGCGTAGGTCCAGGCGCAGGAGGGGCAGCGCGAGGCACGGCGGTTGCCGCAGGCGAGGCGGAGGGTTCCGCCGGGCTCACCATCGGTCGAGTAGTGGTGCAGGAGGGTGCCGGTGGCGCGGTCGATGGTCTTGGTCGCGCCGGTGAGGCGGATCGGGTCGGAGCATCCTCCGGTGCGGCGGATCTGCTCTTGCCAGCGGTCGAAACCCGGGGCACCGGCCACCCGCAGCAGATCGCCGAGGGTGACCGGGTCCAGGCCCGCCGCGAGGGCGGTGCTGTTCATCAGCGGCCACGCCCCATGCCGTGGGCGGGGCCGTGGTTGGCGCTGTAACCCTCCACCAGGGCCTGTACTTGGGCATCACCGGTTGCGGTGGCACTGGCTCCGCAGTGGCACACAGCGGAGGCGTGGGCGGGGGTGGACGCAGAGGGCTTGCTGACGTGCACGCCGGGACTGTCCGGCGTCGGAGTCAAGTCACTCACGGCGCTCACCTCCCGGTCCGGGCGAGCACGGCGGCGGGAAGGCGGTGGCCAGTGCCGTTACAGGGGCGGCAGGTGACGGTGAGGATCTGCCTGTGGCCGTCGTCCGTGCGCTGGCCGGTGGTGATGGCGACGGTCGGGAAGCCGTCACAGTCCGGGCAAATCTGCCGGGGCCGGGTGTGCTGGGGCATCATGGTGTTTCCCTTTCGGGTCTGCGTGATCTGGAAGGTGGAAGGCGCCCGGAGCGGCGGAAACTTGGCGGTTGAGGCCGCTCCGGGGGCCGGTTACCGGCGGGGGTATCCGTGGCCAGGCGGCGGGTAGGCGTCGTCCTGCCCGCAGTCGTCGGCGAGCCCCTGGTCATTGGCGGTAGCGAACAGCGATCTGGCGACGACGGTGGTGAAGTCGTCCGGCTGACCGCCCTTCAGGTCGGCGGAGATGTCGGCGATCATGCGCTGTGTCAACTGGCGGTCGGCCTTGCGAGCGTTGCGGAATGCCATGGCGTTCTCCTTCGCTGGTCAGCGGGTGCGGGACTGGTTGAGCAGGGAGCGCAGGACCACGGCGGAGACTGCGACGGACGCGCCGGTGATGGCGACGGCGAGGAGCAGGGAGACCAGGACGGCGCCGAC
>NZ_JAAPBF010000150.1 GCF_022695985.1 Streptomyces sp. NP-1717
GCCTCACGCTCGGACTCCGAGTCGGACTCGGCCTTGCCCTCGACGCCGATGCCCTCGGCGGCTTCGATGGCCTCGACGGCCTCGACCGCAGGCGCTTGCTCCAGGATGACGTGCGCGTTCGTACCGCTGATGCCGAACGCCGAGACACCCGCCCGCCTCGGCCTGCCCTCGCCCTCCGGCCAGGGAACGTTCTCGCCCAGCAGCCGCACGGTCTCCGACGACCAGTCGATGTGTGATGACGGCTCATCCGCATGCAGCGTCCGCGGAAGCACACCCTCCCGCATCGCCAGCACCATCTTGATGACACCCGCGACACCGGCCGCCGCCTGCGTGTGCCCGATGTTCGACTTCAGCGACCCCAGCCACAACGGCGAGTCCTCTGGCCGGTCCTGACCGTACGTCGCCAGCAGCGCCTGCGCCTCGATCGGGTCACCCAGCGTCGTGCCCGTCCCATGGGCCTCGACCGCGTCCACATCCGTCACCGACAGGCCGGCGTTCGCCAGCGCCTGGCGGATAACGCGCTGCTGCGAAGGCCCGTTGGGCGCCGACAGCCCGTTCGACGCACCGTCCTGGTTCACTGCCGAGCCTCGCACCACCGCAAGGACCTCGTGCCCGTTCCGTACGGCGTCCGACAGCCGCTCCACGAGCACGACACCGGCGCCCTCCGCGAGCCCTGTGCCGTCCGCCCCGTCGGAGAACGCCTTGCACCGGCCGTCCGGTGCCAGACCGCCCTGGTGGTCGAAGTCGACCAGCATGCCGGGGGTGGCCATGAGGGTGACGCCGCCGGCCAGCGCGAGTTCGCACTCGCCCTGCCTCAGCGACTGGCACGCCAGGTGCAGCGCCGTCAGCGACGACGAGCACGCCGTGTCCACCGTCACCGCCGGCCCCTCCAGGCCCAGGGTGAAGGCGACGCGGCCCGAGATGACGCTCGGCAGGCTGCCGGTCATGAGATGGCCCTGGACCCCTTCGGCCGGCTCGCTCAGCCGGGGGCCGTAGTCCTGGTGGGTGGCACCGATGAACACACCCGTACGTCCGCCTCGCAGTGAGCGGGGTTCGATGCGGGCGTGTTCCACCGCTTCCCAGGCGATCTCCAGGATGACCCTCTGCTGGGGGTCCATGGCCAGCGCCTCGCGCGGCGAGATGTTGAAGAACTCGGCGTCGAATCCCGCGATGTCGTCGAGGAACGCCCCCTGCGGTTCCCGCCCTTGGGGACGCAGCGTCTCGGACTCGCCCACGGCGCGCTCCAGGTCCCAGCCGCGATCGGTGGGGAACGTGGAGACGGTGTCGACACCGTCGGCCAGGACGCGCCACAGGTCGTCGGGGGAGGCGACACCGCCCGGGAAGCGGCACGCCACTCCGACGATGGCGATGGGTTCCTGCTCTCCCGACACGGCGGCGTCGAGTCGCTGCCGTGTGCGGCGGAGGTCGGCTGTGACGCGCTTCAGGTAGTCGCGAAGTTTGTCCTCGGTGCTGATACTCATCCGCTACCGTCCGCCCTTTCACAGCGTTGGCGGGCCCGATTTCGAGCCGCACAGGAAATCGGCCTGCGCCGCCTGCGTAGTTCGGGCGAGGAGCGGCAAGTGACGGTGAACGGGGTCCCGGTACGCAGGAGGGCGCTACTTGATCCGTACAAGCGGCTTGACGCTAAGCACGCCGACTAAAGCGGACCTAAGAGTCCGTTCCGTCCGTCGAGTCCCTGCTCCGAGCGGGCTTCCACCGCTCTTAGCTGGGCTTTAGCGGACGTGGACAAGGTGAGGCCGGGTAGGGTGCGCGCCGCAGGTGCGACGCATGCGAATGAATTCGTCCGACGCACACAGGAAGTCCTCCACCATGACCAGCACCTCCACGTCCGTGCCCCTTCCTCAGCGATTGCTCGCCATCTGGCGGGACGTCCTGGATACACACCAGGTGGATAGCGACGGACTCACCATTGACGCGGATCTCCCCGATCTGGGGACGCGTTCGATCCTGATCATCGAGATCGCGATGCGCATTCAGCGGGAGATCGGGGTCGACGTACCGCTGGAAACGTTCATCGAGACGCGGACGATTGACCAACTGGCCAAATCCATCGTGGAGATGGCCCCGGAGGCGGACTCCCGATGACCGATGTCTCCGTCGAGACACGTGGCACGAACACCGGTGCGAACACGAACACCGAAGCCGACACCGACGCGACCGCGACCGTGAACGCGCCCCCCGACCTGACCGCCGTGGGCCCGCTCACCGAGCTGGCGGACGACGATCTCGAACTGCTCCTGCTCATCCGGCACTTCGAGCGCAAACTGCTCGACCTCTTCGGGCAGGGCGAGCTGAACGGCACCACGCACACCTGTCTCGGTCAGGAGTACGTACCGGTGTCGCTGCGTCCCCTGCTGGAGGATCGCGACTTCGTCTTCAGCAACCACCGGGGCCACGGCCACTACCTCTCCCGATTCCGCGACCCGGCCGGTCTGCTGGCCGAGATCATGGGCCGCGAGGGGGCCGTCTGTTCCGGTGTCGGCGGCAGCCAGCACATCCTGCGCGACCGCTATCTCTCCACGGGCGTGCAGGGGCAGAGCCTCCCGGTGGCTGTCGGCGCCGGCCTGCACCAGCTACGGGCCGACCCGGGCGCGCTCGTCTGCGCGTTCATCGGTGACGGCACCTGGGGCGAGGGCGCGGTGTACGAGGCGCTGAACATGGCCCAGCTCTGGCGGGTGCCGCTGCTGGTGGCCGTGGAGCACAACGGGATCGCCCAGTCGACCCCGGCGGTGGCGAACATGGCCGGCACCATCGAGGGCCGGGCCGCCGCCTTCGGGATCCGGTACCAGCGGGTCGCCTCGCTGGACGTGAACGCTGTCCGTACCGGCCTGGCACCACTGGTGCACGAGGTGCGGGAGCAGCGCAGCCCGCTGGTGGTCGAGTTCGTCACGCACCGGGTCGGACCGCACAGCAAGGGAGACGACACCCGGACGCGCGAGCAGCTGGCGCACGCCCGGGAGCACGACTGGTACCGGCTCTACGGTGCCGCCTTCCCGGAGCACTTCGAGAGCTGGGACGGCAAGGTCAGGGCCGAGGTGGACGAGATCGCGCGGGACGTGGCCGGACGGCCGCCCGCGGTGTGGAGTGGCTCATGCGCGTAGCCGAGAACCTCAACCAGTCGCTCCACTCGCTGCTGGAGGCGGAGCCCCGGGCGTACGTCCTCGGGGAGGACATCGCCGATCCGTACGGGGGAGCGTTCAAGGTCACCAAGGGCCTGAGCGACAGTTATCCGGGCCGCGTCCTCACCACGCCCATCAGCGAGTCGGGGATCGTCGGCGCGGGCGCGGGACTGGCGCTCGCCGGTGACGTGGCGATCGTCGAGATCATGTTCGGCGACTTCGTCGCGCTCGCCTTCGACCAGATCGTCAACTTCGCGAGCAAGTCCGTATCCATGTACGGCCGCCGGGTGCCGATGCCGCTGGTGGCACGCTGCCCGATGGGCGGCCGGCGCGGCTACGGGGCGACCCACAGCCAGAGCCTCCAGAAGCACTTCATCGGCGCTCCCGGTCTGTCGCTCTACGAACTGTCTCCCTTCCGGGACTCCTACGAGCTGCTGTCGGAGATCGTGGAGCGGGAGGAGCCGGCGATGCTCTTCGAGGACAAGGTGCTCTACACGAGCCAGATGTTCACCGACGGCGTCGTGGACGACCTGCTCTCCTTCGACCGGCATCCCCAAGCGCCGGACGTGGCACGGGTGTTCGTCGATGATCCCGACCGTTACGACGTGGTGCTGATCGCGGCGGGCGGCATGGCGCACCGGGCCTGTGAGGCGGTTCGCGATCTGCTGGTCGAGGAGGAGATCACGGCTTTGCTGCTGGTGCCCACCCGTCTCTACCCCTTCGCCGCGGAGCCGCTGCTCGGCACGCTGGGCGCGGCCGACGTGATCTGTGTGGCCGAGGAGGGCACGGCCGGCGGCACCTGGGGCGCCGAGGTGGCGCAGCAGTTGCACCAGCGGCTGTGGGGCACGCTGCGCCGTCCGGTACGGCTCGTCCACTCCGCCGACAGCGTCATCCCGAGCGCCGCCCACCTGGAGGAGCGCGTCCTGGTGAGCGGAGACACGATTAGGCAAGCGGTTGTGGAGGCCCTGCGTGACTGAGATCCGTGTGCCCAAGCTCAACAACAACGACACCGAGTACACACTCGTCGAGTGGCTCGTCGATGACGGCAAGCCGATCGCCGCGGGCGATCCGGTGGCCGTGGTGGAGACCTCGAAGGCGGCGGAGGAGCTGGAGTCCGCCACCGAGGGTGTTCTGCGTCAGTCCCTGGAGCCCGGGTCCGTCTGTGCTCCGGGTGATGTCATCGGGCATGTACTCGCCCCCGGCGAGACCGTGGAGGCGGCCCCGGCCGCTCCTGCCGCTTCCACCGCTCCCGTTCCGCGGGCCGAGTCGTCTCCCGGTGGGGTGACGATCACCAAGCCGGCACGGGTGCTGATGACGGAGTGGGGGATCGGCGAGGAGCAGGTCCTGGCGTGGGGGCTGAAGGTCGTCAGGCGGACGGATGTCGAGCGTCTCGCCGGGCCGGCGCCGGCCGAGGAGGCGGCGGCGGAGTCGGAGGCAGCGGGGACGAGGCCCGCAGTGACGACTCCCACGGCACCGACGCACTCCACGAAGGGCACCGTCCCGACGCTGTCGCAGGCCCTCCCTTCCGTGCAACAGGCTGTCGGCCGCAGTGTTCTGACGTCGCATCAGACGATTCCCGCCGCGTACACCGTGGTGAAGGTCGACGTCACCAAGGCTCAGACTCTCGCGGCGCGGGAGGGAAAGCGGCTTCGGCGGCTGGTGGGTCTGCCGGAGCTGCTTCTGTCTGCGGTGGCCCGCTCGTACCGTGCCTTCCCGCTCTGCTTCGCCCGCCTGGCCGACGCCCGCACGGCGGAACTCGCCGATGCCGCCCATGTGGGTGTCACGATGGATGTGGGCCAGGGACTGTTCGTGCCGGTGGTGGAGCGCGCTTCGGATCTGGCGTTCGAGGAGATCGTGGAGGCGGTGTCGGGCTTCCGGCGCACCGTCATGTCGGGCACGTTCCGGGAGTCGGAGCTCTCGGGCGGCAACATCACGGTCACCCTGCACAACGACCTCGACGTGGTGGCGGCGGTGCCGTTCGTCTTCCCCGGGCAGGCGTGCGCGCTCGCCCTCGCGGGCCCTCAGCAGGAGCTGTTCCTGGATCCCGACGGAGCGGTGGCCGCGCGGACGGTGGCCAACGTGGGCCTCGCCTACGACCACCGCCTCCTCAACGGACGGGACGCCGTGCTGTTCCTCCAGCGTGTCAAGGCGCTGTTGCAGACGCCGGAGAAGCTGCTCGGCGAGGCGTGACAACCAGGCGGAGAGACAACGGGACACGGGAATCGGAGGGAGCAGGGGAGTAAGGGACGCAGGGGGAGCGGGCGGACCGGCCGCGGTCCGTCCCGGCGTCAGGGAGACCGCAGCCGCATGCCCGGACCGTACGCGGACGCACCGTACCCGTGCGCGCCATGGCCGGGCGTACCGAACGCGGGCGTACCGAACCCAGGTGGCTGGTAGTCCGGAGTGAACGTCTCCAACCTGCTCTTGAGTTCGGTGAGTACGTCGGCCGCCTCGGCGCTGTCGACGATGCGGTGGTCAACGGCGAGACTCAGCCGCATCATGGGCGCCACCGTCACCTCGCCCCCGCGGACGACCGCGCGGTCCACGACCCGGCCCACACCGACGGTGACCGCGGTGCCTCCGACGAAGTGGAAGCTGTCCACGGCTCGGTGACCGAGGGACGTGATGGCGACCGTGCCGATCAGTTCCGGGCGGTGCCGCAGCGATCGGGTCCTCAGCTTGAACAGCGCCCGGCCCAGGGGAGTCGGCAGCCGGTGCAGGGCGCGTATGCGTGCGTACTCCGGCATGGTGTCGGGGTCCCCGCCCCGGAAGTGGTTCACCTGCTCCTGGATGGTGTCGAGCGAGGCGTCGTCCAGGGACGGTATGACGGTGGACAGGACGACCCGTCGGCCGTTCAGCGACGAGTCGAGGGTGAGCTTTCCGCTGACCATCGAGTACCGCGCGACACGTGGGCGCATCCGGCCGCGGATCGCGGCATTGACCTCCGGATGGTTGCTGAGGACCCGGCCGACCGCGTGCATGACGTAGGCGACAACCGAGTACTGCTTCGGAGCCTCGCGTGCGCTGATGCGGTGCCGCTGGACACTGCTCATGTCCACCTCCGTGTCGAGGAAGGCGGCGGCCGCGGCGCGGTTCTCCTCGCAGAGGTAGAGAGTGTGCCGGCGCTCGGGGTGGAACGCGGTCGCGCTCATCGCCGTGCCATCGGCCTGTGCGTGCCCACCGGGGCGCCGGTCTCCGGCCGGCCCGGCGCGGGGACGCTCCCCCCGGAACGCCGTTGCGGTGCGGTCACCGCCGGGCCGGGCCTGTCGCGGATCAGGGCGGCGAAGTCGTCCATGGCATTCACGCAATTTCCTCCGAGGGTCGAGTCGGATACTCGCCCCCGAAGCTAAAAAGCCTCTTAAATCGCGCACGACTCCCACACGACTCCCACTGGACCGCGAGGAATCAGACGAGGCAGAACTCGTGCCCTTCCGGATCGGCCATTTCCACATGGTCCGGCCTGCCCCGCGACTCGTGTTCACGGATCACCGTCGCTCCCGCCGCCGTCAGCCGTTCGACCGCGGCGAGGACCCGTGGCCACCGTGTCTCCCAGGGGGTGTCCCGCCCGCCGCCGACCTGGACGTCCAGATGCAGCCGGTTCTTCACCACCTTCGACTCCGGGACCTTGAGGAAGGACATGGAGGGACCCACACCGTCCGGATCCGCGATGTACGCGCCGTCGCCCCACTCCTCCTCCGGGACCCCGAAGTGCGCGAACCACGCCTCCCAGGTGGGAAAACCGCTGGGCGGCGGCTTCTGCGCGTACCCCAGGGCGAGTGCCCAGAACTCCGCCAGCTTCGCGGGATGCGCGCAGTCGACGGTCAGACTCCACTTGGTGGCCACCATGCCTCCTCGATTGTCTGTACGAACCGTATCGGGCGGCACTGACAGCGCCCCCGCACGCCGGACAAGGCGGCGCGGCAGGGGAAAGTAGGGGTTGATCGGCGCGGACGCGTACCCAATTCTTGTCGAATGCGCTACTTGCGGGCCCGCCGAGTTCGGAGCGATTGCCGATGACCTATGAGATTCGTGGTGCGTCGCCGCCTCCGGCCGCCGCCGTTCCCTCCCTCGTGGAACCCGCTCCTTTCCCGGCGAAACCCGGGCGGCTCGTCGCGACGAGCGATCTGCACATCCGGTATCCCGAGAACCGGAAGATAGCCGACTCCCTGTGGCCCGAGTCGGAGCACGACTGGCTGCTGGTGGCCGGTGACATCGGTGAGCTGGTGTCCGACATCGAATGGACGCTGCGCACACTCAGCGAGCGGTTCGCGAAGGTCGTCTGGGTGCCCGGCAACCACGAACTGTGGACCGCCCCCGACGACCCGGTACAGCTCAGGGGCGACGCCAAGTACCGTCATCTCGTGGAGCTCTGCCGGGAGATGGGCGTCGTCACGCCGGAGGACCCCTATCCCGTCTGGGAGGGCGAGGGCGGCCCCGCCGTGATCGCGCCCCTGTTCCTCCTCTACGACTACTCCTTCCGGCCCGCCGGTACGTACTCCAAGGAAGCGGCCCTCGCCGTGGCCGAGACCGCCGGTGTCGTCTGCACCGACGAGTTCCTGCTCCACCCCGATCCGTATCCCAGCAGAGAGGCGTGGTGCCGCGCCCGGCTCGCGGCCACCGAACGCCGCCTCGCGGAGATCCCGGCCGACCTGCCCACCGTCCTGATCAACCACTGGCCGATCGTGCGCGAACCCACGGACGTGCTGTGGCGGCCGGAGTTCGCGCTGTGGTGCGGTACGGAGGGCTCGGCGGACTGGCCGCGCAGATTCCGGGCGGCCTCGGTCGTGTACGGGCACCTGCACATACCCCGGCTCATGTGGTGCGACGGAGTTCCTCACCAGGAGGTCTCCCTCGGCTACCCGAGGGAGTGGGCACGGCGCGCGCGGGAGGCCGGCCGGCCCGTGCAGATACTGCCGCTGCCGGTCCGCGGCGAAGCGGGGGCGACGAGATGATCGAGCGCATCGTGCCCGCCGAGGCGCGGACGGCCGAGGCGTACGGAGACCTTCCCGAGGCCACGCTCTTCCCCGAGGAGGCGCTGCTGGTGAAGTCCGCCGTGGCGCAGCGCCGTGACGAGTTCACGACCGCCCGGCACTGCGCGCGCCAGGCCCTGACGCGGCTGGGCGCCCCGGCGGGGGCGATCCTCACCGGCGAGCGCGGCGCGCCGCTGTGGCCCCGCGACGTGGTCGGGAGCATCACGCACTGCGTGGGCTACCGCGCCGCCGTGGTGGCCCGCCCAGCGCTGGTCGCCTCGATCGGTGTCGACGCGGAGCCCGCGCTGCCGCTGCCCGAAGGCGTCCTGGAGGCGGTGGCCCTGCCGGACGAGCAGATCGCGGTGAAGGAACTCCTGGTGTCCGCGCCCGGTGTCGCCTGGGACCGGCTGCTGTTCAGCGCCAAGGAGTCAGTCTACAAGGCGTGGTATCCGCTGACGAGGCGCTTCCTGGAGTTCGAGGAGGCCCGGCTCGTCTTCGACCCGGCGGGAGGGACGTTCACGGCTCACCTCCTCGCCGGGCCGGCACGGGCCGGAGGCCGTACCCTGCACACGTTCGACGGGCGCTGGCTGTCGGACGACGGCATCGTGCTGACGTCCGTCACCGTCCCGGCGTAGGCACCGACCGGAGTTCCGACCGGCGTACCGGTCGGAGTGCCGGTCGAAGCGGAGTGCCGGACGCTCAGGCGATCGACGCCGACACGATCGCCGACACCGCGATGTTGCACGACGCCGTCACCCACACCGCGGGGTGCGGCTCCGCCTCGACCAGCGTCGCGCCCAGCTTGCCCGGGGTCACCAGGTCCACGACCAGGAACGCCACCGCCATCATCACGAGGCCGAGCACCCCGAACGCGGCCGTGGACGCCAGGCCCTTGCCGAAGTCGTCGTACGTCGTCCAGATGGACGTGAAGACGATGCCGCCGATACCCAGGAGCGCCGAGCTGAGCAGGAGTGCGGCGTTGCGGTTCCGGTCCTCCCAGATCTGCTTCCCGAGCTTCCCCGGCGTCAGCACGTCGATGAGGACGATACCGAGGATGAGAAGGACCACACCGAGCGCGCCGTAGGCGCCGGCCCGGCCAAGTCCGTTGACTATGTCGTTCATTGAGAAGCCCGTCTCCGCTGCTGAAGATGATCGTGGCAAAGGCGTCGCAAAATGTATCGCACGGTGCGCGAGCCGCGCGGGGGAGCCGGGAACCGCAGCCGAACCGCGTCCGTACCGTGGCCGGAAGCTCACCGCGCGGGACGGCCCGCCCCCGCTCACTACGATCGGTGCGACCGCCGTCGCGCCGACCGCGCCGGCACGCGCGTCCGCCGCCGGCGGCCCCGCGCCCGCCACCGAAAGGACCCCCGTCGTGCAAGCCGCCACCCCGGTCAGTTCCCCGGACACCCCGCAGGCCGGAGACGATCCGTACGACCGTCCCGTCGCCGAACTGCTCGCCCGGATGACCGACGAGGAGAAGCTGGGCCAGCTCCAGCAGCTTGCCTGGGCGGGCGCCACCGGCCCCGGCGGCACCCAGACCCGGGAGGCCGAAGAGGCGGCCCGCGCGGGCCTGTTGGGCTCCGTGCTGAACATCCACGGGGCCAAGGAGAGCAACGCACTCCAGCGCATCGCCGTCGAGGAGTCCCGGCTCGGCATTCCGCTGATCTTCGGTCTCGACATCATCCACGGGTTCTGGACGACCTTCCCGATCCCCCTCGCGCAGGCGGCGAGCTTCGATCCCGCGGTGTCCGAGCTGGACGCGTCGGTCTCGGCGGCCGAGGCGCGGTCCAACGGCGTGCACTGGACGTTCGCACCGATGATGGACGTCACCAGCGAGCCCCGCTGGGGCCGTATCGCCGAGTCCGGCGGTGAAGACCCCTATCTGAACGGCGTGCTGGCCGCTGCCAAGGTACGCGGCTACCAGGGCGGCGACCTGAAGGCGAAGGACCGTATCGCCGCCTGCGCCAAGCACTACGTCGCGTACGGCGGCGCCGAGGGCGGCCGGGACTACAACACCGTCGACGTGTCCGAGGCGCGGCTGCGCAACCACTACCTGCCGCCGTTCAAGGTGGCCGTGGACGCCCAAGTGGCCACGGTCATGGCCGCGTTCAACACCATCAGCGGAGTCCCGGCGCACGGCAACGAGCACACGCTCACCCGGATCCTCAAGGAGGACTGGGGATTCGACGGGTTCGTCGTCAGCGACTGGTCCGGTGTCCAGGAGCTGATCCCGCACGGATTCGCCGCCGACGGCGAGGACGCGGCCCGGCTCGCCCTGGGCGCCGGTGTCGACATGGAGATGGTCAGCACCCATGTCGTTGACCACGGGCGGAAGCTGCTCGGTGAGGGGCGGATCGACGCCGCGCGACTCGACGACGCCGTCACCCGTGTCCTGCGCGTCAAGTTCCGGCTCGGCCTCTTCGACGAGCCCTACGTCCCCGAGCAGGCCGAGATCACCGGGCCGACACCCGAGGCACGGTCGGCGGCCCGTACGGCCGCCGCGCGCTCCATGGTGCTGCTCAGGAACGAGACCGGCGCACTGCCGCTCGCCAAGTCGGTCCGCTCCCTCGCCGTCGTCGGGCCGTTCGCCGACTCCGACGACCTCCAGGGCACCTGGGCCGGGCCCGGCGCGGAGAAGTTCCGGTCGGTCACCGTGCTCGACGCCGTACGGGCCGCACTCCCGGACGCCACCGTCACCCACGCCCTCGGCATCGACGCCGCAGGCCGGGACACCGCCACCCTCCCGGACGCCGTCGCGGCGGCGCGGGCCGCCGACGTCACCGTCGTCGTCGTGGGCGAGAGCCCGGACATCAGCGGCGAGGCGAACTCGCGCAGCGACATCGGACTGCCGGGCAGGCAGGAGGAGTTGATCGCCGCCGTGGCGGCCACGGGCAAGCCGTACGTGGTCGTCCTGGTGAACGGGCGCCCGCTCACCCTCGGCGACTGGGCCGACGCCGCCCCGGCCGTGCTGGAGGCGTGGCACCCCGGCATGGAGGCCGGGCACGCCGTCGCCGACGTGCTGTTCGGGGACGTGAACCCCGGCGGTCGGCTCCCGTCGTCCTTCCCCCGGACGGTCGGCCAGATCCCGGTCAACTACAACCACGAGCGCACCGGCCGCCCCTACGACCCGGCCGATCCCGACCAGCGCTACGTCTCCCGCTACCTCGATGTGCCGGACGGCCCGCGCTACCCGTTCGGCCACGGCCTGGGCTACACGACCTTCACCATCTCCGAGCCCTCGCTCAGCCGCGGTTCCATCGGCGCGCGGGCCCTGCGCGACGGGGACACGGTGGAGATCGCCGTCACCGTACGCAACACGGGCGAGCGCGACGGGGACGAAGTCGTGCAGCTCTACCTCCACGACCCCGTCGCGAGCATCGTCCAGCCGGTCCGGCGGCTGCGCGGATTCAGCCGGGTGACCGTGGGGGCCGGGAAGTCCACCACCGTGCGCTTCACCCTCGGCGCGGCGGACTTCGGCTTCTGGACCAATGACCCGGACGGCCGGTTCGTGGTGGAGGAGGGCGCGGTCGACATCATCGTCGGCGCCGACTCGACGGCCACCGCCAGGGCCACGCTGGAGATCGTCTGAGGACACGTCGCCCCCCGGGGGGCGGGGGAGTGCCGCCCGGACGCCGTGGGCACACTCCCACGGCGTGAGCTTGCCTCACGGAGGGACCCGCCGGATGATTTCGGCGGGCCCTCTCCCGGGCGGAGAGCGCCTTGGAGAGCCCCTGGGGAGCGCCCGCCCGACGACCACGACCAGGGAGACACCGGCCATGAGCGAGACCGACATCCGCGACGACCGGGCGCGGGGCAGGTTCGAGGCGTACGAAGGCGACGAGCTCGTCGGCGTCATCGGCTACTTCGTGATGGCCGGCGCGCCCGCCGCGCTCGTGGCCGTGCACACCGTCGTCCAGCAGGGCCACGAGGGCAAGGGCATCGCGGGCGCGCTGGTGAAGGAGTTCTACGCGACGGCGGCCCGCGAGGGCGTGCCCGTCGTACCGCTGTGCCCGTACGCCGCCAGGTGGACGCAGCGGCACCCGGACGAGGCGGCCGTGGCTCCGGTCGCGTCCGAGGAGACGGTCCACGCGGCGAAGGCCCAGCTCAAGGCGGACTCCGGGCGCTGGTGAGACCGGCGGGCGGCCGGCGAACCGCCCGGATGCCGGTACCCCCGGTCGATCATGAGTGGACCCGGCGCGCGTGGGCACGTGCATCGGGAGACATTGGGAACGCACGAGTCCGTACTTTTGGAGGACTGGCATGACCCATCCGTATCCCGACCCCGTACCGCCCTCGCCCACCCCGCCGCCGGGGCCGCCAGGACCTGAACCGGGGCCCGCGCCCGGACCTGTTCCCGGTCCGGCGCCCGTTCCCGGGCCGCCGCCCGGGCCGTCACCGGACCCGATCCCCAGCCCGCCGGGACCCGACCCGGTGCCGGACCCGGAACCGGCGCCCGGTCCGCTCGGTTAGGCCGTGTTCCGAAAGTCCCGCCTGGCTCGCGGCGCCTGGCCCAGCGGGTGTCCTCAATCGCCGGACGGGCCCGTTCGCGGCCCGTCCGGCGATTGAGGACAAGGGTGCGCCCGGTCAGCCGGCGACCTCGGAGCGGTCCCCGCCCCACAGCGTGTGGAACGAGCCCTCGCGGTCCGTACGCCGGTAGGTGTGCGCACCGAAGAAGTCACGCTGCCCCTGCGTGAGCGCCGCGGGCAGCCGCTCGGCGCGCAGCGCGTCGTAGTACGAGAGCGCCGCCGCGAAGCCGGGAGTCGGCACACCCTGGCGCACCGCTGTCGCGATCACCTCGCGCCAGTCGTCCTGCGCCGCGCCGATCTCCTCGGCGAACTGCTTGTCGGCCAGCAGGCTCGGCAGATCACGCTGCGCGTCGTACGCGCCCCGGATCCGGTCCAGGAACGCCGCCCGGATGATGCAGCCCGCACGCCAGATCGCGGCGACGGACCCGAGGTCGATGTTCCAGCCGTACTCCTCGCTGCCCGCCTGGATCTGGTGGAAGCCCTGGGTGTACGACACGATCTTCGACGCGTACAGCGCCTGCTCCACCCGGTCCGCGAAGCGCGCCGCCTCCTCCTCGCTCAGCGCGGTCGCCGCCGGCCCCGGTAGCGTCTGCGAGACGTCGCGCAGCGCGGCGTGCCCGGAGAGCGAGCGCGCGAAGACCGCCTCGGCGATGCCGGAGACCGGCACACCGAGGTCGAGCGCGATCTGCACCGTCCAGCGCCCGGTGCCCTTCTGCTCGGCCTGGTCCACGACGACGTCGACGAACGGCTTGCCGGTCGCGGCGTCCTGGTGGGCCAGCACCTCGGCCGTGATCTCGATCAGATACGAGTCGAGCCGCCCGGTGTTCCAGGTCCGGAACGTCTCGGCGATCTTCTCGGGGGAGTAGCCCGCGACGGCGCGCAGCAGGTGGTACGCCTCCGCGATGAGCTGCATGTCGGCGTACTCGATGCCGTTGTGCACCATCTTGACGAAGTGTCCGGCGCCGTCGGGGCCGATGTGGGCCACCGTCGGGGTGTCGTCGGGCGCCTTCGCCGCGATGCGCTCCAGGAGCGGCCCGAGCGACTCGTAACTCTCCTTCGAACCGCCGGGCATGATGCTCGGTCCGTGCAGCGCGCCCTCCTCGCCGCCGGAGATGCCGACGCCGACGAAGTGGATGCCGCGCTCGCGCAGTTCCTTCTCACGGCGGCGGGTGTCGGCGAAGTGCGCGTTGCCGCCGTCGATGATGACGTCGCCCTCTTCGAGCAGCGGGGCGAACTCCTGGATCACGGCGTCCGTCGGGTCGCCGGCCTTCACCATGATGACGAGACGGCGCGGGCGCTCCAGCGCGGCGACGAACTCCTCCGCCGAGTCCGCGGCGACGAAGACGCCCTCATCGCCGAACTCGTCGACCAGGGCGTGGGTCTTCGACGCCGTGCGGTTGTGCAGGGCGACGGTGAAACCGTTGCGGGCGAAGTTGCGGGCGAGATTGCGGCCCATCACCGCGAGCCCGGTGACGCCGATCTGGGCAGTACCACTCATGCGTGTGCTCCTGGGTCTCCGTCGGATGTACCTCGTCCGGCGGCAGGGGTACGTACCGCCGGACACGGCTGTTCATCGATCTTCAAGCCGCCCGCATTCTGTCGCATTCCGGGTCGGACGCGTCGTGACCGTTCACCTCTTGGGCGGAAGGGGTGCCGGTGCGGACCACCGTTCACCGACTCTTGACACTCTCTCAGCGGCGGCGCAACACTGGCCTGGCTTTGGAGAGCGCTCTCCCGCAGTGATTCCGGTGTTCCTGACGGCCCCGGATCCGGGAGCCGCTGTCCGCGGTGCACCGTCCAGTACCACTCTCTCCCCCCACCGCATACGACGCGTATGCGGACGAAGAGCGGCATGGAGGTCCGCATGGCCGAAAGACTTCGCAGAACCACCCTGGTGTCCGCGTTGCTCGTCTTCACCGCCCTGGCCCTGGTGGCCATGGGGCTGACCGCGATCACCGACACCGCGACCGCCGACCCCAAGAACGACCGCGGCACCACCGCCGCGTCCCACGCGGGACACAAGATGCCACCGGCCGTCCCCGTTCCCTCGGGCGACGACCCCGACGGCGACGGCTACATACCGGCGAACCCGCCGGTCACCGGCGTCGAACCGTCGGCCGAGATTCCGCCGCACCGCTACTTCCACGAGTTCCAGGCGAACTGCGACGTCACCCACACCAGGCCGGACGACCCGATCGTCTATCCGGGCCGACCCGGCGCGTCGCACGACCACACCTTCATGGGCAACCGGACCACCCACGCCGGCAGCACCACGGCCTCGCTGGAGGCCGGCACCACCGCGTGCAAGGCGCCGGGGGACCGGTCCGCGTACTGGATGCCGACCCTGCTCAACGGGGACACGCCGGTACGGCCCATCGGCCCGCAGGTCATCTACTACAAGGCGGGAGTCACCGACTACCGCACCGTCCGGCCGTTCCCGAAGGGCCTGCGGTTCGTCGTGGGCAGCCCGACGCAGACGGCCCAGCAGTTCCGCGACCACCCGGGCTGGGTGGAGGGCTGGGAGTGCGGCAACTCGTTCAACAACACCGAGATCCCGCTCAGTTGCCCCGACACCCGTGATGTCCAGCTCAACCTCCGCTTCCAGGCGCCCAGTTGCTGGGACGGAAAGTATCTGGACACCCCGGACCACAAGAGTCACATGGCCTATCCGCTCGTCCAGGGCGCCAACCAGGACGTCTGCCCGAGGTCGCACCCGGTGGCGCTGCCGATGGTCGAGTTCAAGATGGCATGGCCGGTGAACGGAGACATGTCCAAGGTGAGACTCGCGAGTGGGACGGGACACTCGTTCCACTACGACTTCTTCAACGCCTGGGACAACGCCACGCTGGCCGCCATGGTCAACCACTGCGTCGTCGGCGGCCTCCAGTGCGACGCGCGCGGCTACGACCAGAACAATCCACAGGCCGGCGCGGCCCTGAACGAGGACTACGAACTGCCGTGACCGGGACCGCTCTCCCGCCGGGGTGTTCCGCGCCCTGGCGGGAGAGCGCTCTCCCACTGTCGATCGCCCTCGCCCTCGCCCTCGCCCTCGCTCCCGCTTCCCGTATCCCCGCCCGCACTCTCCCCACAGGTGACTCATGAGCGAATCACGACTCTTCCCGAGATCCGCCCCCGGCCGGCTGCGCACCATGGCATCGGTCGCCGCCACCACGCTTCTCGCCGCCTTCGCCGTGACCCTCCCGGCCGCCCAGCCCGCGCACGCGGCGGGCAGCGTCGTCAAGGTCACCGGCTCCCAGGGGGCCTGGCAGTTGACCGTCGACGGAGCGCCGTACCAGGTCAAGGGGCTGACCTGGGGCCCGTCCGTCGCCGACGCCGGCACGTACATGCCCGATGTGGCCTCCATGGGCGTCAACACCATCCGGACCTGGGGCACCGACGGCACCACCAAGCCCCTCCTCGACTCGGCCGCCGCCAACGGCATCAAGGTCATCGCCGGTTTCTGGCTCCAGCCCGGCGGCGGCCCCGGCAGCGGCGGCTGCGTCAACTACCTCACCGACACGCAGTACAAGAACGACATGCTCGCCGAGTTCCCGAAGTGGGTGGAGACCTACAAGGACCACGCGGGTGTGCTGATGTGGAACGTCGGCAACGAATCCGTCCTCGGCCTCCAGAACTGCTACAGCGGCGACGCGCTGGAGCAGCAGCGCAACGCGTACACCACCTTCGTCAACGAGATCGCCAAGAAGATCCACTCCGTCGACCCGAACCACCCGGTGACCTCGACCGACGCCTGGACCGGGGCCTGGCCCTACTACCAGCGCAACTCGCCCGACCTCGACCTGTACGCGGTCAATTCCTACGCCGACGTGTGCAACATCGAGGAGACCTGGAAGGCCGGCGGCTACACCAAGCCCTACATCGTCACCGAAGGCGGCCCCGCCGGTGAGTGGGAGGTGGACGACGACGTCAACGGTGTGGCGGCGGAGCCCGCCGACACGGCGAAGGCCCAGGGCTACAAGGACGCGTGGAACTGCGTCACGGGTCACGAGGGCGTCGCGCTCGGGGCGACGCTCTTCCACTACGGCACCGAGTACGACTTCGGCGGCGTCTGGTTCAACCTGCTCCCGGCGGGCCAGAAGCGCCTCTCGTACTACGCGGTGAAGGAGGCGTACGGCAGGAGCACCGCCGGCGACAACAAGCCGCCGGTGATCACGGACATGGCTGTCGACGGCGCCACGTCCGTACCGGCCGGACGCCCGTTCAAGGTCACCTCGGACGTCACCGACCCGAACGGTGACCCCCTGAGCTACGAAGTGCTGGTCAACAGCAAGTACATCGACAACAGCGGGCAGTTGACGCCGGCCCGGTTCACCGCCGAGGGCAACGGGGACTTCACCGTGACCGCGCCCGACAAGCTCGGTGTGTGGAAGGTGTACATCAAGGCGTCCGACGGCAAGGGCAACGTGGGGATCGAGACCAGGTCCTTCAAGGTCGTGCCGCCGCCCGTCGACGGCACCAACGTGGCCAAGGGGAAGCCGGCCACCGCGTCGTCCTTCCAGCCCGGCAGCGTCGGCTGCCCCTGCCCGGCGGCCAACGCCGTCGACGGCGACTTCGGCAGCCGGTGGGCCAGCGACTGGGCCGACCCGCAGTGGATCCAGGTGGACCTGGGCGCGCGCACCGCGTTCAAGCACGTACAACTCGCCTGGGAGGCCGCGTACGGCAAGAGCTACACCGTCCAGACGTCCGACAACGGGCAGGACTGGAACACCGTGCGCACCGTCACCGGCGGCGACGGGGGAATCGACGACCTCGCGGTCAGCGGTGAGGGCCGGTACGTACGGGTCCACGCGACCGAACGCGGCACCCCCTGGGGCTACTCGCTCTACGAGTTCGGCGTCTACCGCTGACCGCCGGCCCCGGGCGCCCGGGGCCGGTCACTCCTGCCGCGCCGCGCTCTCCCCGCCGGCGGCGCGGTGGTCCCGCGGCGGGTCACGGAGGATCCGTGGCCCGCCGCGGGCATGTCGCGCGCACGCCGCCCGGCGCCC
>NZ_JAAPBF010000151.1 GCF_022695985.1 Streptomyces sp. NP-1717
CGGGGGCGGTCGGCGGGTGTGCTCTGGAAGAGGGACGAGCGGGAGGAGTTCTCTGCCATGGCCACACAGGCACCGGCGTCCACGCCCAGGACCACGTCCGGGCCCCGGCACGCGCGCCCGTCGCGCTTCTCGGGGCACTTCCCGGGACGGGCCTCGGGCGGCGGGAGG
This sequence comes from Streptomyces sp. NP-1717, assembly GCF_022695985.1. Lineage (GTDB taxonomy): Bacteria > Actinomycetota > Actinomycetes > Streptomycetales > Streptomycetaceae > Streptomyces. The sequence continues at coordinate 169 of NZ_JAAPBF010000151.1, forward strand.
CCCCGTATCCCCCTGCACACCGTGGCGGTGCCGGTGGCGCTCGGCATCCTCTACGGCATCTGGGCCCCGTTCATCCAGCGCCACGGCAGCCCGCTCAACGCGCTCCAGATCACCCTCGGCGTGGTCTCCGGACTCGCGGTGGCCGTGCTCGTCTTCGTACTGATGCGGCTTCCGAAGACGATGACCCCCGAGCTGAGAGCGATCGCCTTCGGCGTGGTGGCGGGCGTGTCCGTGGGTTTCCTGCACAGCCTCACCTACGCGAGCGTGCTGCGGTCGTCCGGTATCGGGATGGTGGTGGGCGCGGCGGCGGCGATCGCGACGTTCTACTACTTCCACACGCGCGAGAAATGAGCCGCGGGGCGGGGGCGGGCCGACCGCCGTCGGCCAGGCATTCACGATTCGCGGGCCGGCGGCTTACGCGCCACACCCACCCCCGGCGGCGGCTTTCGCTCAGGCGTCGTCCCGTTCAGCGCGGTTCAGGTGGGCCGGACAGGCAGCGGGATCGTGCCCCCGTCGTGCGCCCCGGGAGTCGTGAGTCACGCGTCATCTCTCTCCGGCCGGGGATTCGCCGCGCCGGGCCGCCGGCGTTCCAGGTGCGCCAGACGTGCGGTGAGTTGGGTAGTTCGGGGTGGTCGAGGAGCCAGAGTACGTAGCCGGCATGGCGCTCGGCCAGGGGGTCGCCGCTCCGGGCGGCTGCGGTGAGCCCCGCCCGGAGGCCGGGGCTGTCGACGGCGCGGGCGACGCGTACGTAGTCGCGGTCCTTGCAGCGGTAGGGCCGTCGGACGACGATCTCGACGAGTTCGGTGAGCTTTGCCCTGACGGGCGCGCTGTGCTCGGCCACTGCCAGGTCCCGTATCAGACCCTGCTTCGTGCCCCACTTCTTGGCATGCACGGTCCAGTCCTCTGGATACCTCGCCTCCCACTCCAGGAAAAGCAACGCGTAGGGGAGCCCCGGCCAGGACTCGATGTCCGCACGCCGGTTCCACAACGCGTCCGGAAGCACGTACCTGGCGGCACGCTGATACTCCGCGAACGCCTCCCGGACGCCCGGCACCTCGTAGTCGGACCGCGCCGCCGCCAACAACGCGTTGAACCGGTCGAGAGTCTCCCCGACACGTACTCGGGCGCCTGCCAGTGACGTCAGCGCCGCGTCCCGGACAGTGGGGTCGTCCGCGATCAGCCCGTATGCCCAGCCCAGCCGTGCCTTCCACCCGGCGTCGGTGTCCGCGTCCACTACGGAGTCTGCTCGCTTCTCCATACCGGGATCATCCCGCGCGCCCGCCAGATCTGATCTGGCGGGCGCGCGGTCACGTCTGGCGCCTTCGGGGTGAGGGGGAAACGACGGCGAGCGTGGGAGGGAGGCGGCCCGGATGCGACAGCACTGCGAGCCAGGCCCGGCGGCCCCGTTGCGCGTCGCGGTCATCATCGGCAGCACCCGCGAGGGCCGCCTCGGTGAGTCGGTCGGGCGGTGGTTCGTCGAGCGGGCGGCCAAGCGGGACGAGCTGGAGCTGTCGGTCGTGGACCTGGCCGACTTCGACTTCCCCGCGCGCTACCCCGATCTGCCCACGGAGCACATGGCGGAGTTCACCGCCGAGGTCGACCGCGCGGAGGCGTTCGTGGTGGTGACACCGGAGTACAACCGCTCGTTCCCCGCCTCCCTCAAGCAGGCCGTCGACTTCGCGTACGACGAATGGCACACGAAGCCGGTCGCCTTCGTCAGCTACGGCCACGGGTCGGGCGGGCTGTACGCGGTGGAGGGGCTGCGCACGGTCTTCACGGAGCTGCACACGGTCACCCTCCGCAACGGGGTGTCGATCAACCTCTTCGACTGCGGCGACGACGTCCTGGACGTCGGCGCGGCGGCGGAGGAGTACAGGGACCGCGCGGCGAGGGTGCTGCTCGACCAGCTCGGCTGGTGGGGCCTGGCCCTCCGCGAGGCGCGGGCGGCCCGCCCGTACATCTGCTGATGAGTTTCAGGCACCGGCCCAGTCATAAGACGGAACCTGCCGAAGCCGATCCGGAACGACGCACCCCCCGCGCCCGCACACGAACGACGAACGACGACAGACGAAGGAATGACGATGAGTAATGACCTCGCGATCGAGACCACGGGGCTGGTGAAAGTCTTCGGCTCGAACCGCGCCGTGGACGGAGTCGATCTCGCCGTGCCGACGGGCACGGTCTACGGAGTGCTCGGCCCGAACGGCGCGGGAAAGACCACCGTCGTACGGATGCTCGCCACGCTGCTGCGCCCCGACGGCGGCCAGGCCCGCATCTTCGGCAAGGACGTGGTGAAGGACGCCGAGACGGTCCGCAGCCGGGTCGCGCTGACCGGGCAGTACGCGTCGGTGGACGAGGACCTGACCGGTTCGGAGAACCTGATCCTGCTCGGCAGGCTCCTCGGGCACACCAAGCCCGACGCCCGCGACCGGGCGGGGCAGTTGCTGGACGCGTTCGGCCTCACGGAGGCGGCGGGCCGGCAGGTCAAGAACTACTCCGGCGGTATGCGGCGCCGTATCGACATCGCCGCCTCCATCCTCAACACCCCGGACCTGCTCTTCCTGGACGAGCCGACGACCGGCCTCGACCCGCGCAGCCGTAACCAGGTGTGGGACATCGTGCGGGCCGTGGTCTCCCAGGGGACGACGGTGCTGCTGACGACCCAGTACCTGGACGAGGCGGACCAACTGGCGTCCCGTATCGCCGTGATCGACCACGGCAAGGTCATCGCCGAGGGCACGAAGGGGGACCTGAAGGCGTCGGTCGGCTCCGGCGCCGTCCACCTGCGGCTGCGTGACGCCGGCCAGCGGCCGGACGCCCGGCGGGTGCTGGCCGCCGCACTGCGCGCGGACATCGTGCTGGACGCGGACCCGCTCGCCCTGACCGCCACCATCAGCGGCGGCGGCACCGAGCAGGGCGCGGCCGAGCAGGCCGGGCGGGCGCTCGCCGAGCTGGCCCGCGAGGGGATCGTCGTGGACAACTTCTCCCTCGGCCAGCCCAGCCTGGACGAGGTCTTCCTCGCCCTCACCGACAAGAAGAACACCGATGTGAAGGAGGGGGCGGCGGCATGACGACCGTAGCCACAAAGACCAAGGACCTCGACGACCTCGAACTCGCCACGCCCACGGCGGACGACCTCGCCGCGCTGCTCGTGAACAAGGAACGCCCGCCGAGGCCCAGCGCGCTCTCCGCGTCGATGACCTTCGGCTGGCGCGCGATGCTGAAGATCAAGCACGTGCCCGAGCAGCTCTTCGACGTGACCGTCTTCCCGGTCATGATGGTGCTGATGTACGCGTATCTCTTCGGTGGTGCGCTGGCGGGGTCGGTCTCCGCGTACGTCCAGTTCCTGCTGCCCGGCGTCATGGTGATGAGCGTCGTGATGATCACGATGTACTCGGGCCTCGCGGTCAACACCGACATAGCCAAGGGCGTCTTCGACCGTTTCCGCACGCTCCCGATCTGGCGCCCGGCCCCGATGGTCGGCTATCTGCTCGGTGACGTGATCCGCTACATGATCGCCGCGGTGGTCATCCTGGGCGTCGGCCTGGCCATCGGGTACCGGCCCGACGGCGGTGTGCTCGGCATCGCGGCGGGCATCGCGCTGCTGCTCGTCTTCTCCTTCTCGTTCTCGTGGATCTGGACGATGCTCGGACTGATGCTGCGCACCGAGAAGTCGGTGATGGGCGTCAGCATGATGGTGATCATGCCGCTGACGTTCCTGAGCAACGTCTTCGTCGACCCGAAGACGATGCCGGGCTGGCTCCAGGCCTTCGTCAACAACAGCCCCGTCTCCGTACTCTCCAGCGCGGTCCGGGAGTTGATGGCGGGCAACTGGCCGACCCACGACATCGCGGTGACGCTCGGCTGGTCGGTCGGACTGGTGCTCGTCTTCGGCACGTGGACGATGCGGCTCTACAACCGCAAGTGAGGATGTGACTCCCACGGCCGGTGGCCCGCGGCTCCCCGGGGGAGAGCCGCGGGCCACCGGTGTGTGTTGACCCCTGCCCAGGGGGCAGGCCGTCGCGGGGTGACGGGCGGACGGGGTGACGGGGCGGCTCAGTTCGGCTCGGTGGCCAGGCCCGTGGGGAGTGTGTCGCGCAGCGCCGCGACGAGTGCCTCGACCGCGGGATGGGCCGCCGGGCCCGCCGCCCGGAACGCGACCTCGCTGCGGCGGCGTAGCGGGAGCGGTGTCAGCGTCGTGCCGGCGGGCGGGTTCTGCGCGCTGAGGTCGGGGACCACGGCGACACCCACGCCCGCCGCGACCAGGCCGAGCGCGGTGTCGTAGTCGTCCACGCGGTGCCACGAGTCGACGTGGAAGCCGCTCGCCTCGCAGAGCCGCGTCACGCTCGTATGGCAGAGCGTGCCGGGCGTGGGCAGGATCCAGGGCGCGTGGCGCCACCGGCGTACGGGATCCTCGTCCGGCGCCGGATCCGGGGCCGGGCCTGGGTCCGTCGGGGTGGCCAGCCGCATCCGTTCCGTGAACACCGGTCTGCTCCGGATACCGGGCTCGGCCGGTGGCGGGTGCCCGTCGCCGGAGTCGTAGTAATGGGTGAGCGCGAGGTCCAGTCGGCCGGCGCGCAGGGCGTCGGGCGCGTCCGCCGGGTCGACCTCCCAGACCCAGGGCTCCAGCCTCGGATACGCCCGGCGCAGGGAGACGAGCAGGCCGGACGCCAGGGCGCGGGCGGCGGACGGGTAGATGCCGAGGCGGAGCGGACCGGCCACCTCCCGGCCCTCGGCCAGCTCCGTCCTGGCCGTCTCCAGACGCTCCAGGATGACCTCGGCGTGGCGCACCAGATTGGCTCCCGCCGGGGTGAGGGCCACGCGCCGGCCGCTGCGTTCCAGGAGGGGCACGCCCGCGTTCCGCTCCAGGAGCGACAGCTGCTGGGAGACGGCGGAAGGGCTGTACGACAGGGCGTCGGCCACGGCGGCGATGGTGCCCCGGTGGGCGAGTTCCCGCAGGAGGCGCAACTGGTGCAGGTTGAGCATCGGCTCAGCTTACGAGCGGCGTCAGTATTTCCCGCTGGACCGGAGCGGCCGGGCGGGCGCAGGATCCGGACCATGACGAGCGACAGAGCGGTGAGCGGCAGAGCGGTCAGTGGCGGAGCGGTGAGCGGCGGAGCCACGAGCGCGGGCGTTCCCCCTCGCGGCGTGCACATCCCGCTGATCACACCCTTCGACGCTGCCGGGGAGGTCGCGCTCGACGCCCTGGAGGCGCTGGCCCACGACATGCTCACCGCCGGTGCCGCGGGGCTTGTCGCCCTCGGCACCACCGCCGAGGTGGCGACCCTGAGCGCGGCCGAGAAGGACGCGGTCCTCGGCACGCTCGCCCGCGTCTGCCGCGAGCGCGGCGCGCCCCTTATGGCCGGTGCCGGGAACAACGACACGGCGGCCAGCCGTGACGCGCTCGCCGCGCTCGGGAAGGTGCCCGGGGTGGCGGCGGCGCTGACACTCGTGCCGTACTTCACCCGGCCTTCGGCGGCCGGTGTCGTCGCCCACTTCACCGAACTGGCCGCGGGCAGCCCCGTGCCGCTGGTGATCTACCACATCCCCTACCGCACGGGGCAGGAGCTGGACGCGGACACTCTGCGGACGCTCGGCGCGCTGCCGGGCGTCGTGGGGGTGAAGTACGCGACCGGCGGCATCGGCGCGTCGACGGTGGATCTGCTCGGTGAACTGCCGGACGATTTCGCCGTGTTCGCGGGCGACGATCTCTTCTTCTCGCCGCTGCTGGCCATGGGCGCGCACGGCGGCATCCTGGCGTCCGCGCATCTGGCGACCGGCCGTTACGTGGAGCTGGCCGGGGCCTGGGCTTCCGGTGACGTCCCCCGTGCCCGTGACCTCGGGCACCGCCTCGGCGCCCTGTCGGCGGCCCTGTTCGCCGAACCGAACCCCACCGTGATCAAGGGGGTGCTGCACGCTCAGGGGCGTATCCCCACGGCGTCCGTACGACTGCCGCTGCTGCCCGCCGGGCCGGCGGCGGTGGACGGGGCGCTGCGTCTGCTGGCCGGTCGGGAGCCGGGGGCGCCGGGCCTCACAGCCGCCAGCTGAGCGCCCCGGAGGCGTCGCCCTCCGTGCGTTCGGGGCGGTAGGCGCAGGTCGCGCCCGTGGTCACCGACTTCCGCAGATGCGCGGCCAGTTCGGGGTGGAGGGCGTCGAGCTTGCGCAGGGTGTCGCGGATCCGGGCCGTGACGGTCTTACGGGCGCGCTCGGCCTCGTCGCCCAGCCGGCGGGTGCGCCCGCCGAGACCCGCGGCGGTGCGCAGTTCGTCGAGGAGCGCCTGGCGCTCCCTGTCGTACGCGGCGGCGCGCGCGTCGTCGCCGCGTTCGCCCGCGCGGTCGATCTCCTGGTCCAGCTGGTCGAGCCGCCTGCGGTACTCCGCCTTGGCCCGTTCGTCCAGCACCGGGTCGCCGCCCATGGCGTGCGCCGCCACGGCCGTCTCGCCGCCGTCCGGGGAGAGCAGCCGGACGGCGGGGAAGTCCGTGCCGGGGTGCGAGACCAGCGTGTGCAGATCGCGCAGCCCCTTGGCGTCGGGCACGTGGACCGCCCGCCCGCCGAAGGCGAGCGCCCATACGGCCCCGTCCCGTCTGAACTCCGCACCGGGCGGGACCGGTCGGGCCCCGTCGGCGGGCCGGCCACCGGCGTCCTTGCCCGCGTCCGCCCCCGCCTCCGCACGGCCCCCGGGGTCCGCTTCCGCCGGTTCGCGCGGTCTGCCGGGACCCCTCGGGCCCGCGCCGTCCGCCCACGGGCCCTTCACCCACGGCCCCCGCCGGGTGTCCGCGTCCGGCGGGTCGGGTGAGCCGGCCGAACCGGGCTCGTCGGCCACCACCTCCACCGCCGGGTCGCGCCTCTCCAGATGCCGCAGGCCCATCGTCCGGGCCGCCCGCGCCGTCCGCGCGCGCAGCGCCGCCTCGGCGGCGGCGTCCCCGTCCGCGCCGCGTGCCCGCAGCGCGTCCGCCAGGGCCAGGCCCGCCCGCAGGGACCACGGTCTCGCCTGGAGACGGTCGGCGGAGTCACGGGCGGCGGTGAAGGAGGCCACCGCCGCGTCCCAGCGCCCCTCCGCCGCGTCCAGCAGGCCGAGCCAGTGGTCGACGGGACCGCTGATGTCGCAGCCGTACAGCGCGACCAGCCACCGGCCGCTGTGCGCGCCGAGCGCGTCCCGGGCCTCGGCGATCAGCGCGGGATCGCCGGACGCGGCGGCCGTGTGCGCCAGCAGCCGGAACCACAGCGGTGCGAAGACCCGCGAGACGGGCTCCGGCCGGTCCGGCACCTCCCGGAGCAGCCGCAGCGCCCGTGCCGTGTCGCCGCGCTCGATCGCGGAGATCCCGTCGAGCAGCAGCGGATAGGGGTAGTCGACATCTTCGAGGCCGCGCGTGACGGCGTCGGCGTCGTCGTAGCGGCCCCGCGCCATGTGCAGGGCCCAGCGCAGATGGGAGGTGAGATACCCGTACGCGGCCTGGTCGGGCACGGCTTCGACCGTGTCGGCGTACCACTTCTCCGCCTGGTCGAAGTCGCCGTTGAGCGCGGCGACGATGCCCATGTCGAGGGTCTTGCCCAGCTCGTACCTGCGCTTGCCCGTCCGCTCGGCCACTCCCGCGTACGTACGCAACTGGTTCAGGTAGCGCGGATCGCCCAGCTCCAGGAGGGTCACCCAGCGCATGGCCGCGGAGTGGACCTCCATGTCCAGATTCTGGGTGCGGCGGGCGACGGTCGACATCTCGGTGGTGAGGGCCAGCCGTTCGTCGGACGACCCGAGGCCCCAGATCGTGTCGTGCCGCGCCCAGAGGGAGAACGCGAGCGCCTCGTCGTCCTCGTCCCGCCGGGCGATGTCCGTGGCGCGGACGGCGAGATCCTGCGCCATCCGCTCCATGTCGTCGCGGCCGGTGCCGCGGCCGGCCGGCGGCGTGGGCCCGTCCCCGCCGTCCCCGTCCCCGAACAGCGCGCGGTACGCCTCGTGCAGCAGTTCCCCCGCCTGCGAGCCGTGCCCCGGCATGTCCTGCTGCTGATGGAGGGTCAGCGCGACACGGGTCAGCAGCTCGGGATCGCCCAGCTCGCGCGCCGGTGTCACCGCGCGGTCGAAATAGCGCCGGGCCTCCTCCTCCATGCCGTGGTGCCGCAGCTCGCCGGCGAGGTCGAGCGCGATGAGGACGGCGCGGCGCGGAGCGCCCTCGCCGGACGTCTCCGCCACCTCCAGGGCGCGCCGGTAGTGACCGACCGCCTCGTCGACCGCGAGCCTGCTCGACGCGTCGCGCGCCGCCGCGAGCAGCAGGTCGATGCGGTGGCCGCGGTCCACCGTCCCGCCCGCGAGATGGGCGTGCCGGGCCAGATCGGCGGGCACGACCTTCTCGCTCAGCGCCGGGGCGGTGTCCAGGGCGCGGACGACCGCGCCGTGCAGACGGGCCGCGTCCGCGTCCTCCAGGGATTCGTAGAGCGTCTCGCGGACGAGGTCGTGGGCGAAGGCGAACCTGCCGCTCCCGCGCGTGACGACGAGCCGGGCCGACACGGCCCGGTCCAGCAGCCGGTCCACGTGCGGCACGGGCGCCGACGCGGCGGCGGCGAGCACCTGGCGGTGGAACTCCCTGCCCAGCACGCTCGCCGTCACCAGCAGGTCGCCGACCGGCTTCGGCAGCATCGACAGCCGTCGCCGCACGGCCTCGCGGACGCCGGGCGCGATCGTGCTGACGGGGCTGCCGCCGTGCCAGAGACGGGCGGTCTGCTCGACGAAGAACGGATTGCCCCCCGTACGGCTGTGCACCTCGTCCACCAGCGCGGGCTCCGGCTCCCGCCCGGTCGTCAGCGCGAGGAGCGCGCCCACGTCGTCCCGGTCGAGCCCGGTCAGCGTCACCGCCGTGGTGGCCCGTGCGACGAGGGGAAGGATGAGCTGCTGGAGCGGATGGCCGGGCGCCTCCACCTCCACGTCGCGGTAGGTCCCGATGAGCAGCAGCCGCTCGAACCAGGCGTGCTGGGCGGCGAATTCGAGCAGTCTGAGCGACGCGGTGTCCGCCCAGTGCAGGTCGTCCAGGACGACGACGACCGGCCGGTGCTGGGAGATCGTGACGAGGGCGGTGGTCACCGCGTCGTACACGGAGAAGGCGTCCTTGGCCTCGTCGTCCCCCGCGGCCTCGCCGAGCAGCACCGCGAGCCGTCCCCCCGCCGCCTCCTCGGCCTTCGCCCACTCCTGCTCACCGAGGCCGCGCCGCATCCCGCGCACGACCTGCACCCACGGCCAGTACCCCGGAGCGCTGCCCTCCCAGCAGGAGCCGCCGAGCACGAGCGCCCCGCGCTGCCGGGCCTCCAGGGCGGCGGCGGTGACCAGAGTGGTCTTCCCGATGCCCGCCTCACCCGCGACCAGCACGAGACCCCCGTGGCTGTCCGTCGCCCGGCCGATCTCCGCGCGAAGGACGCCTGCGGGGTGGTCACGCCCGATGAGTGCAGGGGTCATGCCCAAAACCATAGAAGGCACCACTGACAATCGGCATACGCAATCTTTGCCGACGGACGGAAGCGCAGGTGGGAGGGGGCGAGGTACGATCCGCGCCCGCTGCGGGCCCGTGGCGGTGGCAGACTCCGGCGTCGGCTCCATTCGTCGCGTTTCTCAGGAGACTTCCGTGTCCGACCTGACCACCGACCGTCTCGTCCTGCGTTCCTGGCCCGCCGGCGAGGTCTCCGCCGTCGTCGCCGGCGGGAGCCGGTTTCCGCACTGGGCCGAGGACTTCCCCGCCGAAGGCGACCGTGTCATCGCCGGATTCATCGCCGGACACCCCGGCACCCCCGGCCCCTACGGCCAGCGCCAGATCGTCGAGCGTGCGACCGGCCTGGTGGTCGGGTCGGTCGGCCTCTTCCCGCCGGCGGACGGCACGATCGAGTTCGGCTACGGGATCGTCCCCTCCCGCAGGGGCCGGGGCTACGCCTCCGAGGCCGCCCGCGCCATCGCCGCCTTCGCCCTGACGGCGCCGGACATCCACACGGTGAGCGCGAGGGTGGAACTGTCGAACCCGGCCTCGGCCCGCGTACTGGAGAAGGCGGGACTCACCCGGGTGAGCGCCGACGCCGGGACGGCCCTCTTCCAGGCCACGGCACCACTGCCGGAGCCGTCGCCGCCGTCCCCGCAGCCTGCCTCGTAGTAAGCAGTACGCAGGACACGCGCGCACGGGAGTTGAGGACTCATGGCGGACGACCACGGTCAGCGGCCGATGACCGACGCGGAGATCGAGGCAGCCACGCTCGGGGCCGCCCAGCGGGTCGACGGGCAGGTGACGCTGAGGGAGTACGACCCCCGCTGGGCGGGGGTCTACGAGCGCGAGGCCGCGTCGATCGGCGCGCGCCTCGCCGAGGCGGGCGGCGCGTCCGGGCACCGGATCGAGCACGTCGGCTCCACCTCGGTGCCCGGTCTCCCCGCGAAACCCGTCATCGACATGCTGCTGATCGTCGACGACCCCGGCGACGAGGACGGTTACGTGCCCGCCCTGACCGCCGCCGGGTACGCGGTCGCCGTCCGGGAGCCCGGGTGGTACGAGCACCGGGTGCTCCGGAAGCGGGACCCCGACCCCTCGGCCGGCTCGGCCAACCTGCACGTACTGCCCGCCGGCTGCCCCGAGGTCGACCGCATGCTGCTCTTCCGGGACCGGCTGCGCAGGCATGCCGGCGACCGCGAGCTGTACGCGAGGACGAAGCGGGGACTGGCGCGGCAGGAGTGGAAGTACCTCCAGAACTACGCCGACGCCAAGACCGAGGTGGTGGAGGAGATCCTGGCCCGGGCCAGGCTCGCGGGCTGAGGCCCGCTCAGTCCCAGCGGTCCTCGTTGAGGAAACGGGCGACGCCGCGCCAGGAGTTGGGGCCCATCACCCCGTCCACCGGCCCGGTGTACCCGTAACCGCCCGCGAGCCGCTGGAGCGCGGCGTACGTCTGCGGGCCGGGTACGCCGTCGATGGGGCCCGTGTAGCCGTGGTGGTCGCGCAGGTTGCGTTGCAGCGCCGCGTACGTCCGGGTCCCCGGCGCGCCGTCGACGGGACCGGTGTAACCCGACGTGATCGAGAGCCACTTCTGGGCCCGCTGCCAGAACACCGTGCCCGGCACACCGTCCTGCTCCGTCGAGGTCTTCGGCAGCCCGGTGCCGCCACCGCCGTTCCCGAGGAAGGTGAGCGGATTGATGCGCACGCCGTTCGGATCGATCATGTGCCAGTGCACGTGCGGGCCGGTGGACGAGCCCGAGCCGGGCGCGCCGGGCGCGCCGCCGGAGAGCCCGACGATGCCGCCGGCCGCGACCGCGGCGCCGTTGCCGAGCAGGAACTGGGACAGGTGCATGTACTGCGTGCGGTAGCCGTTGGGGTGGCTGATGGTCACGGTGTGCCCGCCGGTCCCGTTCTCCGGGATGTTGGTGACCGTCCCGCCGCCGGCCGCCGGGAGCCGCGTTCCCACACCCATGCCGTAGTCGAGACCGCCCAGCGAGCCGCGGTCGATGTGCTCCTGCCAGGTGCCGGTGATCGCGTAACCGCTGAACGGATTGTGGAAGTTGTCGCGCGGCGCCCGGTCGGCGCCGCCGTCGGCGTACGCCGACGTACCGGTGGCGGCGACGAGACCGACGCCGAGCGCACCGACACCGAGAGCGCCGGCGGATCCGCGCAGCAGGGCGCGGCGGGTGAGGTGGGGCTCACACATGGGAACTCCTGTGGGGGAGGAGTGAACTGGACGACATCCGAACGTAGGGGATTTCAGGCGCGGTTGATATGGCAGGTTCTGACGCGCGCCCCCGTCGCGACCGCGCCGCCTAGGCTCAATGCGTCAGCGGGGCAGCGGGGCAGTGACCGGGGGGACGGGGAACTCGTATGTTCAAGAGGCCGGTTGGGCGCAGGCGGGAGACGGCGCTGGTGGCCGCCGGTCTACTGGTGGCCGTCGGTGGTGTCTTCGCCGTGGCGGAGACTGAGACGGGGACGCAGGAAGGCGAGAGCGACGACTCGAAGTACTCGGAGCCGTACTTCAACGTGCGGCTGTGGGAGTGGGCCGACGGGATGTGCGAGAGCATGGCGTCCCTGGAAGCACTGAGAGCGGACAGCGTGAAGAAGGCCGACCGGCTTCGGGGAAAAGCCGGTGATCCCGCCGCCGAGCGGGAATCCGGCTCCGTCGCGGCCACGTACCTCCGGTCGGCGTCGGAGGCCCTGGAGGGCATCTCCCGGGACTTCGGAGCGGTGGATTCGCTGACGCGGATCCCCGACACGGAGCGACTGCGGGCCGCCTACGCGAGGGAGATCGACCGCGTCCGGCCCGAGGCCGCGGAGCTGGCCGACGCGGACGGCCTCGCCGGCCTCGCCGCCCGGGAGAGGATCGGCCGCGCCGAACGCGTCACCTCGCTGGTGGCCTCGATCAAGGAACCGGACCCGAGCTGGGACCACTTGATACAGCGCGACGGCACGTTCGAGAGGGCCGCCAACTCGCCCGGCTGTTTCGCGGTGAGGCAGGCCGAGCGCGAGCGGCGGTCCGCACCGCCCGAGCCGGAACCGCCGCTGCTTCCCGCCGCCGACGGCACCTCCCTCGCCGCCTGCGCGGACGGCGCCTGCGAGGTCCGGGTCACGAAGCCGGCCACCCGCGTCAAGGTCCGCGAACTGACCCTGGAAGTGGACCGGAACGACACCGAGGTCACGGTGCGCCACTCCTACCCCTCGGGCGGCGCGGTCAGGGTGAACCTCTCCGGTGAGGGCGCGCGGGGCACATTTGGCCGGGGCGGCGGCACGACGGTCACCGTCGAGCTGAAGGCCATGAACGAGGGCAACGCGGTGCTGGGGATCACCTCGTCGCGGTAAGGGTGGCTCGCCGCCGTTACCTCCGGGGTAATCGCCACCGTCCGCCCGCCCCGGCCAGGATGTGGTCACACGCCGCGCCGGCAGGGCGCGGGGCAGGTGAGGGGCGGGCAGAGATGTCGGACGAAGCGGGCACGCGGACGCGCCAGGTGGTCCAGGAGCTGCTGGGCAGGATCGGCGCCGGGGACCCGGACCGGATCGCCGAGCTGTACGCCGAGAAGGTCGACTGGGGGCTGGACTGGCCGGAGGCCGAGCACGGCCGGGCCGCGACACCCTGGATCCGGCACCGCTCCACCCGCGCGGACGCGGCGGCCAACTACCGTGAGATCGCCGAGCACCACGTACCGGGATCGGTCGGTACCGAGATCGAGCGGATCCTGGTCGACGGGAACGACGCCGTCGTGACCGGCGAGATCCGGCAGACGGCCCGGTCCACCGGACGCGCGTACCGGGCGCGGTTCGCCCTGCACCTCACCGTCGAGAACGGTCTCGTCGTCCGCAACCACGTCTACGAGGACAGCCTCGCGGTGGCCCAGGCGTTCGACGGGGCGGCGGAAGGGCCGGGCGACTGACGGCCCGCCCGCCCGGCGGCCGGACACCTCTCGTCCGCCGGCCCGCTCTCAACAGTTATCCGCAACTCTGTTGAAAATACCTCCCTGGCCAGGCCTTGTACGGAAAGGGACCGTTCGGCGAGAGTTCATCCCGCGACGCCCCACACACCCCCCCATCCACGTCGCCGGACGAGCGCCCACCCACGAATTCGCGGCAACGGACCCGGTTTCCCGCAGGTCTGGCACGCCGCTGTTCGGCGCTGCTCCGACAACGAGAGGAAGCACCGTGCAGGTTTCCCGGAAATTCCTGGTCGCCGCCGTCAGCGGCGTCCTGCTGTCGGCCTCCGCCGTCACCGGCGCACAGGCCGCCGACCCGTCCGTGGCGGCGGGCCAGGCGCCCCGGTACCAGCCCGAGATGGTCTCGGCGCTCGCCCAGACGCTCGGCGGCAGCGAGCGGGAGGCCGTCGAGCGGCTCGATCACGAAGCCGCGCAGCAGCGCGAGTTGGCCGCCGTGAACAAGCGCGGCATCAAGACGGACGGCGCCTTCTTCACCCCGTCGGGCACGCTCACGGTGAACGCGCCGGACGCGAGATCCGCGGCCCGGGTGACGGACGCCGGCCTCGTCGCCCGCGTTCCCGAGCACGGCAAGTCGGCGCTGGACCGAATAAAGGCGGAGCTGGACGCGAAGGCCGTCGAGCAGGCTCCCGTCGGTGTCTCGTCGTGGTCGGTCGACCTCGCGTCCGACACCGTCACGGTGGAGGTGAGCAGCGACAGCGCCGCCGCCGCCCGTTCGTTCATCAAGGCCGCGGCCGAGCACGGCGACGCCGTCCGCGTCGTCCGTGGCCAGGAGCGGCTGGAGACCCAGACGGTGGTGCCCCCGGGCAGCCGTATGACGTTCAACGGCTACATCTGCTCGGTCGGGTTCGGGGCCCGCGACGCGGCGGGCAAGCAGTATCTGGTGACCGCCGGGCACTGCATCGAGGACCTGCCGGACCTCGCGTACAACAACGTCAAGTTCGCCAAGGGCACCAACTCGCGCTTCGCGGTCGGCACGCGCAGCGTGGACATGGGCATAGCGGCGGTCGACGCCGAGGACTCGATCGGCACGCAGGTCACCACGTACGGCCAGGCCGGGAACGTCGCGGTGCGCGGCGGTACGCGGGCGGCGACGGGCGCGGCGATGTGCAAGTCCGGCCAGACCACCGGCTGGACCTGCGGCACCGTGCGCTCGTACAACGTGACCGTCACGTACACCGACGCCAACGGCGGCCCCGACACGGTCGTCACGGGCCTCGGCAGCTCCACGGTCTGCACCGAGGGCGGCGACAGCGGCGGTGCCTACATCTCCGGCAACCAGGCGCAGGGCATGACCTCCGGCGGCCCGATCGGGCAGAACTGCGGCGGCGTGAACACCACCGGCTCCTCGTACTTCCAGCCGCTGACCGACGCGCTCTCGCACTACAAGCTGACCCTCAACACCAACTGACCAGGTTTTCGTCTCTCCGATGCCCCCGGAGAGACGACGGCGGAGCCGTCCACCCTTACCGGTGGGCGGCTCTCGTCGTCCGCATACCATCGGGCGGAGATAACGGAGTTCGGCCGCCGGGACTCCTCTTCGATCGGAGCTGGTGCCATGACCGAGACGGAAGCGGACACCGGCGGGGGCACGGGGAGCGGCGTCGCCGGGGGCGCGGAGAGCACCGGGGACGCGGAAGTCACGTTCGCCGATGTCTTCCGTGAGGCCCTGCGCCGCCGCGGTCTCTCCCTGGAGCGCGTACGCGACCGGCTCGAAGCCCAGGGCATCGGCGTCAGCCTCGCCACCCTCAGTTACTGGCAGCGCGGGCGCAGCCAGCCCGAACGGGCCAGGTCCCTGCGCGCGGTCGACGCGCTGGAGGACATCCTCGCCCTGCCCGCCGGGGCCCTGCGCTCCCTCCTGCGCCCCGGCCGCCCGCGCGGCCGTACGGCGTCCGATCTGCTCGACCTGTCCGCCTCCCACCGCGTCTTCGGTGAGAACTCCGACGTGGAACAGGCCCTCGGCGCGGACTTCGCGCGCTTCAACGAGGACGTCACCTCCCTGGTCATCCACGAGACCGTGCACCTCGACGCGGACCGCCGCATACGGCAGATGTCGGTGAACCAGGTGCTGCGGGCCACCCGCGACGGCGCGAGCAGGCTGACGGCCGTGCATGTCATCGACGACCCGGCGACGGATTCGGTCGACGTCGCCGTACGGTGCGGCAAGCTCGGCCGGGTGGAGTTCCTGCCGGAGCGGCGCAGCATCGTGACGGAGATCCTGTTCGGCGGTGAACTGGCCAAGAACGAGACGGTGGTGGCCGACTACACCATCTCGCTCTCCCCGAGCCGCGAGGTCTCGACGTACCACGAGCGCCGCACGCGCGTGAGCCTGCGGGAGTACCTGCTGCACGTGTACTTCCACCCGGACGCGCTGCCGGCGAGCTGCCACCGCTACTACCGCGAGCGGATCGGCGCGGAGAAGACCAGCAGCCGGCAGATCGCCCTGGACGTCTCGCACACGGCGCACATGCTGCCGCCGAAGTGCCCGGCGGGGATACACGGCATGTCGTGGGAGTGGCCACCCGCCTGACCGTCCGCACGCCCGGACGCCCGTCCGCCGCCCGCCGACCGCCCGCGAGGCGGACGCCCGACGACATGTCAGACCCCGGCGCTAGGGTCTTCCGCATGACCGAAGCGGCCGTGACCACGACCACGAGCGTCGCCGATCTGCGGGACTGGCGGCGGCTGTTGGACGATCCGCCCGACCCGGAGACGACGGAGCGCGGCCGGAGGCTGAAGGAAGCCGCGATGCTCGACTTCGGGGTGCGGGAGAGCGCGATCGCGTCCTGGCTCTACACGAAGTGCCATCAGCAGATTCCCACCCTGGCGGTGGAGACGGCGGCGGTGATGGCCACCGGGGACGGCAGCTGTGTGCTGCTGTACAACCCGGAGTTCTTCGCGGAGATCGGCGCGGACGGCGTGCGGTTCGTGCTCTTCCACGAGGCGCGCCATCTCATCCACCGGCATCTGTACGTGGACGCGGAGCTGCGCGAGGACGCCGTGTTCGCGCTGGCCGCCGAGGTCTCCATCAACCACGTCGTGATGCGACGGCTGCGCGCCAAGCTGCCGACCCGCCGGGCGGCCCCGCGGACGGACGGCGGGACCGGCTCCGCGCGGGAACCGGTCGGGATCGATCCGTACGTGATCCACGCCCGGTACGAGGCGGATCTGCGCGCACAGGGCCTGGAGCCGCTGAGTTACGACCACTTCACCGAGACCGACATGACCGTCTACGGGGAGCTGAAGCGCATGAGCGACCCGCCCGTGCCCGCCGGCGCCGTCTGCCCCCATCTGCTCGTCGGTCGTCTCCCGCTGGACGACGAGACCGTGGGCGAGGTCGTGGAGGGCGTCCTCGCGGACGTACTGCGGGCCGCCCTGCGCGGGGAGGGCATCGCCCGGGAGGAGATCCTGCACCTCGCGGACCGTTCCGAGGGCGGCAGCGACCGGGTCGGCAAGCTGTGGGCCCGCCTCGGTCTCGGCGCGCTGCGCGGCCGGACCGAGCCGACGCGCCGCGTCGAGTGGTGGAAGCGCTGGCTCGCCGACACCCTCGCCTCCAAACTCCGCGACGGCGAACGGCTCGTCTATCCCAGGAAGCACGGCGCGGTGCTGCTCGCGCTCGGCCACGATCCGATGCTGTCCCGGCGCGGCAGGGAGCGTACGAAGGTCGTGGTGGTCGCCATCGACACCTCCGGCTCCATGTCGCAGCGGGTGATCGACTGGCTGCTCACCCTGATCGGACGCACGGACGGCGTCGAGACGCACTGGCTGAGCTTCGACGGCGAGGTCATGCCCTTCGTCGCGGGAGAGCGCGTGCGGGGCGGCGGCGGCACCGACTTCGGCAAGGTCGTCGAGTACGTGGAGGGGCGCCGGGAGATCGACGGCAAGCG
>NZ_JAAPBF010000152.1 GCF_022695985.1 Streptomyces sp. NP-1717
GCCACGAGATCACGATCGACCCGGCCACCGGGCGGACCACCGCACACACCGCAGACCCCGCCGAGGCCGACACCCTCCACCGCCTGGTCACCACCCTGCTGCACCGCACCCGGCGTGACCCCGCCCGTCCGGTCGGTGCCCACGACCTCCTCGACGACGAACAACGCCTGGACATCGCGGTGTTCAACGCGACCGACGCCCCCTTCCCGGACGACCTGACCCTCGTCGACCTGCTGCACGCCCGGGCCGCCGCGACACCCACCCGCGTCGCGGTCAGCACCGCCTCGGGCACCCTCACCTACGGTGAGCTCGCCGACCGCGCGGAGCGGCTCGCCACCTTCCTCGCCGGCCGCGACCACGGCCCCCACGGGCTGGTCGCGGTGACCGCCCAGCGCTCCCTCGACCTGCCCGTCGCCCTCTTCGGCGTCCTCGCGGCGGGGCTCGCCTACCTCCCCCTCGACCCGCGCGCACCGGCCGCACGCCTGCGCCGGACCCTCGCCCGCTGCGGCGTCACCACGCTCCTCACCGACCGGGCCACCGCCGGCGCGCCCGGCCTCCGCGACCTGCCCGCCGACCTGTTCCCGCTGGACGACCCCGCCCTCCGGGCCCGCACCGGCGGGGCGAGGCCACCCGGCCCGAGGGACCTCTGCTACGTCATCCACACCTCCGGATCGACCGGCGAACCCAAAGGCGTGATGGTCGAACACCGCTCGGTCGTCAACCGTCTGACATGGATGCAGCGCCAATTCCCGCTGACAGCCGACGACGTCGTCCTGCAGAAGACCCCGACGGTGTTCGACGTCTCCGTCTGGGAGCTGTTCTGGTGGGTCCTCGCCGGCGCGCGCATGCACCTGCTGCTCCCCGGCACGGAGGTCTTCCCGCTCGCCGTCGAGGACGCGATCGCCCAACACGGGGTCACCGTGACGCACTTCGTGCCGTCGATGCTCGACATGGTCCTCGGCCACGTCGCGGCGTCCGGCACCGCCCCGAAACTGCGCGGCCTGCGCCGGTGCTTCGCCAGCGGCGAGACCCTGCTGCCCGCGACGGCCGCCGCCTTCGACCGCCTCCTCGGCCCGTACGGATGCCGGCTGGTCAACCTCTACGGTCCCACCGAGACCACCGTCGACGTCACGGCCCACCCCCTGCCCCCCGGCCCGCCGCCGTCACGGATCCCGATCGGCCGGCCCATCGACAACACCCGCGTCCACGTCCTGCGCCACGGCCGGCCCGTCCCGGTCGGCGTGTACGGGACGCTGTTCGTCGCCGGCACCGGTGTCGCGCGCGGCTACCTCGACGACGAGGCCAGGACCGCCGAACGCTTCGTACCCGAACCCGGCCACCCCGGCGCCCGGATGTACGACACCGGCGACATCGGCCGCTGGACCCCGGCCGGAGAGCTCGAGTACCTCCGCCGCGACGACCTGCAGGTGAAGATCCGCGGCATCCGCGTGGAGCCGGGCGAGGTGGAACACGCCCTGACCTCCCTGCCGCAGGTCACCGGATGCGCCGTCCACGTGCACGCCCCCGACCCGTCGCGGGCCGTGCTCCACGCGGTGCTCACCGGGTCCACGGACCTGACGGCGGCCGGACTGCGCTCCGCGCTCACCGCGGAGCTGCCCGCACACCTCGTACCGTCCGCGTTCGTCCGCGTCGAGACGATGCCGCGGACCCCCACCGGCAAACTCGACCGGGCCCTGCTCGCGGACCCGGAGTACCTGCGCACCCATGGAGTTCACCTGTGAGCAGCAGTCCGCGGGACCACGCGATCGCGATCACCGGCATGGCCGGCCGCTTCCCGGGAGCCGCCGGCGTGGCAGAGCTGTGGCGACTTCTCGACGAGCAGCGGGACGCCGTCACCGACTACACGGAGGCCGAACTGCTCGCCGCCGGCGCCGGCCCCGGCCTGATCCGCCACCCCGACCACGTCCCGAGCGGCGCCCACCTCGCCGGAGCGGGCCTGTTCGACGCGGCCTTCTTCGGCTTCACGGACCACGAGGCGCAGGCGACCGACCCCCAGCGGCGCATCCTTCTCGACATCTGCCACGAGGCCCTGGAGCAGTCCGGACACGGCCCCGGCACCTTCGACGGCAGAACCGGAGTCTTCACGGGCCTGCGCCGCAGCGACTACGCCGCGCTCCTCGGGCGCGAACCGCTCGACGGATCCGGCGACCCGGCCGCCGGGATCGCCCGCAGGCTGGGCCTGACCGGGCCGGTGGTCACCGTGCCGGACGACGGACCCGCCTCCCTCGTGGCCGTCCATCTCGCCTGCCGGCACCTGCTCGCCGGCGACTGCGACATGGCACTCGCCGGCGGCGCCGCCCTGCGGCTGCCCCAGCACACCGGCTACCTGTGTTCGGAGGGCAGCGGCCTGGCGCGGTCGGGCCGCTGCCGCCCGTTCGAAGCCGGAGGCGATGGGGTGCTCCCCGGCGACGGCGCCGCCGTCGTCGTGTTGCGGCGGCTGGCCGACGCCCTCGCGGACGGCGACGACGTCCTCGCCGTCGTCCGCGGCTCCGCGATGACCGGCGAGGACGGGACCGGGCGAGCCGGACCCACGGCCGCTCACGCCGGCGCCCAGGTACGTGCCGTACGCGAAGCCCTCAAGGCCGCGGGCGTGGAGGCGACCGACCTGAGCTACATCGAGGCACACGGCGCCGGTACGCCGCTGGGTGATCCGGCCGAATTCGCGGGACTGACCGAGGCGTTCGGGACCGGCCGCCGGGGGATCTGCGCGCTGGGATCGGTGAAGTCGAACGTCGGTCATCTGGACGCCGCGGCGGGTGTCACCGGCTTGATCAAAACGGTGCTGGCCCTCCACCACGGCGTTCTCCCCGGCACCCCCCACTTCCTCCGTCTCCACCCTGGGCTCGACCTCGTGAACAGTCCGTTCTACATCGCTGCCGAACCCCTGCCCTGGGATCCCGGGCCGGGCGGTCGCATCGCCGGTGTCAACGCGCTGGGCAGCGACGGAACCCACGTACATGTCGTCGTCGGCGAGCCGCCCGCAGCCCCCGCCTCCTCGGGTACGGAGATACGGCAGCACCTGTTCGTCTGGTCGGCGCACTCGGCCGAGGCACTGGAGTCGGCGACCTCCGACCTGCGCCGGTATCTGGAGGACCACGCCGACACCGAACCGGCGGACGTCGCTTTCACCCTGCAGAACGGCCGGCGGGCCCACCACTACCGCCGTGCGGTCCTCGCCGAAAGTTGTGGGGCCGCCGCGGCCGCCGTCCGGGCCCGTGCCTGGTTGCCCGCCCCGCCCGCCTCCCTGCCGCCGTCACTGCGCGCGCCGGCCGAGGCGTGGCTGCGGGGTGCGGCGGTGGACTGGACCGGGATGTACGCGGGGGAGTCCCGCCGCCGGCTCCGCCTGCCGACCCACCCGATGCGCCGCAGGCACCACTGGCCTGCCGGGGCCGTCACCGAGCCGGGCACGCTCTGACGTGTCGCTGTTCGCTCCGGCGGCGGCGTCCAGCACCCTCCAGGCCGCGGGCTCTCGCGGCCCACCGGGTGGGAGCGCCGACGTACTCAGCGGTGCAGGCGCGGCACCGGGCCGGTGGAGTCGCGTACGACGAGCTCGGGTACGAGCGCTTCCTGGCGCCTCGGAGCGTCGGGGTGGGCGATCCGGGCTCTGACGAGCTCCGCGGCCCGTCGGCCGATGTCCGCCTTCGCCGGGGCCACGGCGGTCAGCGGCACTTCGCACAGATCGGCGACCTCGTTGTCGTATCCGACGACGGAGAGATCCTCCGGAACGCGCAATCCACGTCGGCGCGCCGCGCCGACCAGCAATGACGCCTCACGGTCGGCGAAGCAGAGCGCGGCCGTCGCACGCTGCCGCAGCAGGTGGTCGAGGAAGCGGTCCGCGTCCTGTCCCGTCCACCGGCGCAACGAGGTGGCGACCACGGGAGCCGGGTCCAGACCGGCGCGCTCCAGCCCGACGGCCAGGCCCGACCGGACCTGCGGCGCCGTGTGGGGACTGATCCTCTCCGCGTAGCCGATCCGCGTGTGCCCCAGACGCAGCAGGTGCTCGACGGCCGCGCGTGCTCCGGCGGCGTGGTGGGAGCAGACGAACTCCACGGATGTCGCCGCGAGTTCCGTCCCCCGCTCGACGAGCACCAGGGGCACGGCGGACTCCTCCGCCCGGCCGAACCAGGAGCCGGGGCCGTCCTCGCCGAGAGTCGGCACCACGATCAGCCCGTCCGCTCCCGATCGGGTCAGCTCCTCGACGGCCCGGTGCTCCAGCCCTGTCTCCCACTCGGTGCACCGCAGGAGCATCCGGCAGCCGTGGCCGGAGAGTTCGCGCTCGATACCCGCGATGACACGCGGGTAGTAGTACGTCAGCGAGGGCACGACGACGCCGACCGCGTACCCGGTCCCCACCGCTGGAGAGGCCGAGACATAGGTCCCCGATCCCTGCCGCCGGTAGACAAGACCCTCCTGAACCAGCAGATCGACCGCCCGCCGCACGGTGTTGACGCTCACTCCCTGGTCGCGGGCCAGTTGCTGCTCGGTCGGGAGCTTCCCGGCGGGCCAGCGGAGTTCCGCGATGGCCTGGCGCAGCTCGTCGGCCAGGTGGCGGGTCTTGTGGCCGCGTGGTGCGGCGGTGCCGACGGAAGCATGCGACGGACTCATCCCCACCCCCCTTCGGTGTGCACGGGCGCTGCCCGGAGACGTCGATCCTACGCTCCCCGGTCGGCAGTCCCCTCTCTGCTGACGACCCGTCAACTCCCTATTCATTCCAATGAATCTGTTGACGCGTGGCATGACTTGACCCAAACTCCTCACGAGATGCAGCAGGAGCCGGCGCTGTCCCCCACACACAAGAAGCTGAGGTCCCGTCGTGCCCATCCCCGTGTCCAGAGGCAGAACGAGCAAGCGGGCTCTCGTTCTTGCCTGCGCCATGTCGGTCCTGGGTCTTCAGGTCAACCAGTCGGCCATCGCGGCGGGACCCCCGTCCGCCGCGGCCGTCGTCTACCACGTGGACCCGGCCACGGGTTCGTCGGCCAATCCCGGCACGGCGGAGCGGCCGTGGCGAACGCTTCAGGAGGTGTTCGCCTCGGGGAAGACCTTCGCCGCGGGTGACGTCATCCAGCTGCGGAACGGCAACCACGGGAGCCCCGTTGTCACCGGGGGCGTCGCGTCGGGCGTACGGACGATCAAGGCCGCTCCCGGCGCGACACCGAGGATGAAGACGCTGAGGTTCGCGTCGGGCGCGACCCGCTGGACCGTCGACGGGGTGCTCATCTCGCCCCAGGAGGCCGACGGCAGTTACACCACGGGCAACCTCGTGCAGTTCGACGCCGGCGCCACCCACGACATCCTCCAGAACTCGCAGATCCGCGCGGCCGGCGACGCCTCGGCGGACACCTGGTACAACAACGACTGGGTCGCCCGCAGCGGTACCGCCGTCCTGGTCGTCGGAGCCAACAACCAGGTGCTCGACAACCGCATCCGCAACGTCCGCAACGGTGTGATGCTCGAACGCACCTCACAGGCCGGTGCGGGCGCCACCGGGGCCGTGGTCAGGGGAAACAGCGTCGACCACTTCTGGGAGGACGCCTACCGCTGCAAGATCAGTGGCTGTCTGCTGGAGTACAACTCGGCGGTCAACAGCTACGCGGTCGTACCGCCGGGCACGGAGAACGACCCGCCGCACCGCGACATGTTCCAGAGCTTCCGCGGCGACGGCAGCTTCACCCCGGTCAGCGACGTCGTCCTGCGAGGGAACGTCTTCACCAGCCGCAAGGGCACCCGTTACGGCAAGATCCCCTTCCAGTACAACGGCAAGTACACGATCCAGGGCATCGGCGTCTTCGACGGCCCCTACCGGAACTGGACCATCGAGAACAACGTCGTGCAGGTGGAAGTCGGCCTCGCGATCGGCCTCTACGGCATGAACAACAGCAGGATCGTCAACAACACCGTCGTCCCGCGCTCCCCGGCAACGGACAGCGAGATCCGGCTCACCGATCAGAAGGACGGAACGCCGTCGAGCGGCAACATCGTCCGCAACAATCTGGCACGCACCTTCAACACCGGCGCGGCGATCAACACCCAGCACTCCAACAACATCACGGTGGGCACCGCCTTTTCGACGTACTTCGCCGACCACCCGGGCGGCGACCTGCATCTCAAGCAGGGTTCTCCGGCCATCGGCACCGGAACGACCAGGGACGCCCCCACCCTCGACGCCGACCGCGAGCCGCGCTCGGCCCCCTTCGACGTGGGGGCGTACGAGTACTGACCACACCACGCGGCGGCGGGTACGTGGGGGAGCGCCCCGCCCGGCCGGAGAACATCTCCCCGGCCGGGCCCTGGCTGTCAGACGTAGACGACGGCCTCGGCGCGCATCCAGCCCCGGCCGTCGGCCGCCGCGTCCGTGGCGACCAGCACGTAGCTCCACTCGTTGTAGGTGGCGCCCTCACAGGTCGAGGCGCCGACGATGTCACCGGCGTACTTGGTCTTCACCACGGCACTGTTGGGGTGCGGTGTCTCGTAGACCCCGGCTGTCGGCCACATCACCTTGTACTGGCATCCGGCCTGGGCTGCGGCTCCGGCGACCGGTCCGGTGGCCAGTGCGCCGGCGAGGCCGAGCGCGGTGGCCAGAACAGTGGTGGTGAGACGGGTTCTGCGCATGCCTGTGTGTCCCCCTCGGGAGTTGATGGTCTGTCAGGCCGCAGGATGACAGACCATCCGTCGACGCCGAGCACCGCCCTCCTCGGTTCCGAGCTGTGGGCGCTCGACGGCCGGGGCGGCGGTTCATAGCCGGACGGACCGTCGCGCTCACCGCCCCTGGTCACCGCCGCCCCAGGGCCCCCGCTCCGCAGCAGTCGCTCCCCGTATCAGGGTGCCGATTCCCGACCGTCGACGTCGACGCTGGAGACGGCGACCACCGCCATGTCGTCGTCGCGCTCACCCTCCACCCACCGGCTGACCGAAGCGAAGAGCGCGTCGATGAGCCGCTCCGGATCCCCGTCCGGAGCCGGCCTCAGCTCTTGGCAGGGGTCGTAGAAGGTGCCGGCCGCGTTACGCGCCTCCGTCACCCCGTCCGTGACACACAGCAGGGTGGTGCCGGTGGGGAAGTCGCACGATCGGGGGCCGCCGGTGCCCGGCGCGAGGTCCAGCATGCCCAGCGGCGGCGTCGCCTCGCCGGTGTCCAGTTGGCACAGCTCGCCGTCCCGTACGAGATACGGCGCGGGGTGGCCGCAGCTGAGCACCCGCATGGTGGTGCCGGGCCGGTCGATCTCGACCAGGAGCGCGGTGGCGAATGCCTCGGCGGCGAAGGGGTCGGCGTACTGCGCGAGGGACCGGGCGACCGCCCGGTCGAGGCGTTCGGCGAGTCCCGCCAGATCGCGCTCGGACTGGGCGCGCTCCCGGAACGCGCCGACGATGACGGAGACGGAGGAGACCGCGCCGAGGCCCCTGCCCCGTACGTCGGCGATCAGCAGCCGGAGCCCGAACGGCGTCTCCTCCACGGCGTAGAGGTCGCCCCCGATCCGGGCCTCGGTGGACGCCGCCTCGTACCGGCAGGCGACGACCATGGGCCCGACAATCGTGGGCAGCGGCGGCAGCACGGCCCGCTGGAGTATCTCGACCGTGGATCTCACCAGGGAGAAGCTCACGCTCTGTCTGTCGAGCATGCGCCGGACTGCCAGCGCGAGAGCTCCCGCGATCAGCACCTCGGCGATCTGTACGCCTTTTTCGAAGTCGGTGAACCCACTCAGTACCGCGGCCACGACGATGATCGCGAGTCCGATGGTCACGATCAACAGAGTGTTGCGGAAGGTGGAGGTGATGGCGGCGACCATGCCGGCGACCGCGACGAGCGCTGCCCCGTTGACGATCTCGGGAGTCAGCAGTTCGAGACCGGCGGCCCCGGCGAGAAGCACGGGGGCCAGCCACGGGTACTGCTGGATGCGGGAATGCCGCTCGTCCATGTCACCGGTCCCTGTCCGCCGATCCCCGTCTCTCCGTTGAGCCACCACATCACGAGAACGGTACGATCACCCTTTTACGAAACCACTTTTAATCACATTAAAGGTGCGAAACGTAACGCGATTGCCGGATGTCGTGTCAGCGGCCGAGCACCCGGGCAGAAGGCCGACGCCCGACGCCTCACGCATCGCCGGAAGACGCGCCGAGCCACCGGGCGGGCGCGACCACGCGCGTAAGCCCACAAGAAATGGCCCCGTCATTCACCTCGCCCGACGAGCGCCACCTCCCGGGCCAGGCTGCGGACCACCGAGACCTGCCTCACTTCGGGCAGCCCGGCGAGAGCCGCGTCCGCCCGCGCCAACCCAGAGGGCAGGTCACCACTCACCGACTCCGCCAGGGCTATGCAGATTTCGCGCTGCGCGACCCACTCCCCCATATCGGGGGGCACGTCGGCGAGTGCCGACGACATCGACCGTGTATCGCCCAACAAGGCGAAGACCCGGCTCTCGGCCAGACCCAGACGCCAAGTCGGCATCTGGTACATCGTCGGCTGCGAGGTGACCGGCAGTCGGTCGAGGGCCCGATGCGCCGAGGAGATGGCCGCCGTGGCGGCGCCACGGTCCCCAAGACGGGCAAACGCCCACGCACGCGCGGCGTGCGCCTCGGCCGCCTCTACATCCTCGGCCATACTCAGCACGGACAGCGGTTCGGCTTCCTCGTGTGCCGCCCGGAAGGCGGCGCGCCCCTGCAACCAGGACCGTACCGACACGTCCCCGGATTGAGATCCGGCGAGCCGTGCCGTGCGCCACCATCGGGCGGCCGCCCGTTTGTCTCCGAGCGACGTCAGGGTCATCGCCTCCAGTGCCGAGAGACGACACACGACGGCCCACAACCTGCCGTCCTCGGGGAGAGCGGCCCTCAGCGCCGCCAAATCCCCGAGCAGCCTGGTCTGAAGCTCCGGGGCGCTCACCGTCATGTAGTCACGGCCGTGCTCCTCGGCGATCTCGTACCAGTCGTCGACGGTGGCTCCCAGGGAGGCCACCAGCGCCTGACGTAAGTACTCGGCAAGGGAGTTCACTCCCGGTGGAGCCGCCTTCGCACCCAGCGCGAGCCCCACACCCGTGAGCATCGTGCGGCGTCGCACCGGATCAGCTCCCGCCGCCACTGCCAACAGGAAGCCGTCGGTCCGCAGCGCGGTGTCCAGAGCCCGTGCGACGGCGGGCGTGGGTTGCCGCGCGCCGGACTCGAGGTTGCCGATATGCGATTTGGAGACGTCCGAGCGGGCGGCGAGAGCCGCCAACGACAAGCCTGCTTCTTCCCGTAACTGCCGCACCAGTCGACCGAAGGAGTCCATACCGCCCCCTGTGAGCGAAGACGCCGATGCGCTGAGCAGACGGCTTTTCGCATGCTAGCGGGGAGTTACCCCCTCGTTGTAGAGCGCCCCGCCTGGCGGTCCCCCTGGGCAGGGAACGGGACGCGGATCTTCCGGAACGTCCACTCCCACGCGGGTAGTCGGGCTCACTGCCCGAGCGGTCGTTTCCGAGCGCGAGCCCGGTCACGAGTAGATCGCCCAGTATCCAGCCGACGAAAATTCCGGAGAGCTCGGAATAATCGTCGGCCCGGGTGCCCCACCACGCCAGCACCAAGGCTGTCGCACAGTCGACCACCGCAGTGGTCCGACACCATTCCAATTGCTTCTGCCACTTCGTGTACTTCGTCTTCGCCATGGTTCACAGTGTCGACGCCTGACGGGCGGCGTCGGGAGGGTGGGCGTCTTCAAACGTCTTCAACCACGGGAACGCTCTGGATGTGACCACCGTCCTCTGCCAGTCTCGTATCACCGGGACGAACAGGGGAGTAACGAAATGCTTCATTCAGATTCTCGGAAAGTAGCTGGCAGGACGGCCGTCGATGGATTGGAATTGTCCCTCACCGCCGTCGTCGCCCAGATGAAATCGTTCACGTATGCGCCGGAGGAACTTCCGCTGTGCAGCGAACGCCAGCCGTTCGCGCAATTCACCGACGAACTCTGCACACGGATCGCCGGGGAAGCCCTCACCACGCCCGAGCGGCGGGGGAGGCTCACCGACCTGACCCGCCGCATCGCCGGACAGCACGTGCCCGACCCCGTACAACACACGACGTTCGAATCGCATGTCGGGCTGACGGCGGTGGACGCGGAACTCGTGGCAGGGCTCGTCGCCCTCGGGTTCGAGCCGCACAACTTCGCCGGCGTCCAGCCGACCGGCTACCACCACAACTTCACCCTCCAGTTCGTGGTCGACCGGTCGCACGTCGGTGAAGGCCGACTGACGGCCGTCCTCCGCGAGAAGACGGACCGGGCGCGCGAACTCGTCGAGAGCCATTCCCAGGTGCTCGGATTCGTCGAGTCGGAGGTGTATCGCAGCGACTACTCCAGGAAACTGCCGAAGCGGTCCATGGCGCCCGACGCGCTGGATCATCTGCCGTACCGGGAACTCACCTACCGCCAAGTGGCGGTGCCGACCACCGCGCGGGAGGCGGCGCTCAGCGGAATGCCGCTCGACAGCGACCGGGCAGCGGACGTCCACATCAAGATTGCGGGCCACGTCGGCCCGTATTCGAGCGAGCCGCTGGAAAAGCGAATCGCCGAGCACAAATCCTCCCGAGACCCGGTCGAAATGAGACTGGGCGAATGCCTCCGCGAGCTCGGCTACTACGAGCAGATCTCACAGTCCGGCAATTTCCTCTACACGGCGCACTTCGGTGAACTCGAACACGCGAACGTAGCTTTCGCCGCGCTGACCGACTTCGGAGCCCGGTACGGCGGGATCGTCGACGTCGTGCGAGAGGCATGCACCGCCTTCTGGAGGAAGAGCGTGGTCGGGGAGTCCGGCGAAACGACATTCGCCCCAGTGCCGCCTCTCCTGGTCGGCCGCTGAAACGCGTCGTGACGGGCCGTCGGATCTTCCGGCGGCCCGTTTCTGCTGGGCGTGGTGCCACCACAACCAGACGGCAGCCCCGACCCCGAGACGGGCACAGCCCATGCCCGTCGGCGCGGCCCGTCGCCCGGACCCGCAGGGGCGTTGTCACAGGTGGCGGCTACCTTGAAGCTCAGCGCACGGCTGAGGGCCGGGCACAGAACGGGGAGCGCGCCAGTGCCTATCGAGGTGGGGTACGCCCGGGCATGGGACCTGGAAGCCCGTGCGGCCTGGCAGCCGATATCCGCCGGCGACGCACAGGAGCGGGATGCCGCCGGGCTTCCGTACGTGGCGGTGTACCGGACGCAGGGCCGGGAAGCTCCGCTGGAGGTCCGGCTCGTCTCCTGGCAGGACCATTACGTCGGCCTCTGGGAGTACGACGCCCGGGGACGCCGTACCTACTGCCTCGACTTGCGGCTGCTGGACGACCCGGCCCGGCTGTTCCGCCGGTACTCCGTCGGTTGGCACTACACCGGCCCGGACATGGCGGAGTTCGACAAGGAGTGCCCGAAGACCACCGTGGACCTCTTCCCGGACGGGAGGGGACAGCGGACGGAGCAGCGCCGTGGCGAACTGGGGGGTTCGTTCGTCACCACCCCCGCTCTTCGCGACGACGAGCGCTGGATGGACCGGCCCGCGTTCGGGGATTGGCCGTTGCTCTCGGCCCGGGCCCACGGGCTCGGGGAGCCGCCGGCCTTCGAGGTGGCCGGGGTCACCGAGGCAGCCGGGCCCGGCGACATCCCCGCCACCTGTTGGCGTCCGCCGCGCCCCGCACAGCCCGGGCCGATCAAAGAGCTGTTCCGGCCCGGGGCGCGCGTCACCGACGGGTATCACCCCGAGATGACCGTCGTGGAGCCGCGCCGGATCGGCACCCTGAGTGTGCCGAGCGGGCACCTGGCCGTCTCCGGCCCGGACATCGACCAAGGCGGCGGGCCGCACATCGTGCTGCCCGTCCCGCCCGGGGAGTACGTACTCGACGAGGCGCAGGTCCGCCACAGTTACCACTGCGAGTGGGAGGAAGCCCAGGTCACGCGTACGGACACGACCGCCGTCCGGCTGCTCGTCGGCGAGACTCCCGCCGCGTCCTGGGAGATGGCCCGCAGACAGGGCGACGACCTCCGGCTGTTCATCGACCATCAGATCTCCGGCTTCGACACCGGCGGGGCGACCGGCTGCTTCGCCGACGCCGGAGCCTGGGAGCCACTCCTCGCGCTCTTCGAGCAAGGGCTCAACCAGGGCGATGCGGACGCGGCCGAGCACATCAGCGACTCCATGTACCTCCTGCGCACCCGGGACCAGGACTCCGGCGCCGAACTGGTCGCCTTCGCGACGACCGGGGACGGCACCTACCCCGTGTGGGTGGGCCGCTGCCCGGCCGGCGACGTGGTCGGCGTCGTGGTGCTCGTGG
The DNA here is from genome assembly GCF_022695985.1 of Streptomyces sp. NP-1717. Lineage (GTDB taxonomy): Bacteria > Actinomycetota > Actinomycetes > Streptomycetales > Streptomycetaceae > Streptomyces. Next base: position 12,298 of record NZ_JAAPBF010000152.1, read on the forward strand.
AGGGGATGCCCCCTCCGCTCCCGTAGACGCCGACGTCCGAGCAGTCGGAGAGGGCGACGCTTCCCGCATCGCGACGCAGGGGGCGGGGCCCGGACGTTCGAGTACGGGCCCCGCTTCGGCCCGCTGGCTGAGGCGATGTCAGAGCGGTCCCCTAGTGTCGGTCGGCATGAGGAAGATGACATTCGTCGGCGAGACGACCAGAGGTGGCCCCTCGGACGACGGGGAGCTGGAGATCACCGAGACGCGGCTGACTGCGTGTGAGCTGATACGGCGGCAGGCTCCGCTGGTGGGGGGCTGAGCCAGATGGATGGTCTTCCCCACCGCATCGTCAAGGGTGACATCGAGCTGGCGGACACGACTCTCAACGCGATGGGAGTCACCGACAGCGGCTATCGGGGCGTCGGCTGGTCGGATCGGCTCCTGGATCAGCTGTGCAATCTCCCTCCAGAGCGTCGTCGCGGCCTCGCCCGCTCCCTGGTCGAGCGTCACCACCGCCTGGAGGAGGCCTCCGAGTTCCGGGCGCGGACACTGCTGCTGGCCGGGATCCTTGCCGCGAACCTCCCCGAGGACCCGCTGTCCGCCGAGCGCGTCGAGGTGCTCGACGACCTCGGCGAATATCACTCCTTCTGGTACGGCGAGCATTTCTCGGTGCTGGTGGAGGCGGAGCTGGCCGCCGGCCGTTCCCTCACGCCGGCGGCGATTGCCGTCTTCCGGCGCAGCGGCATGGAGTACGGCTTCCCGGCCGCACCACTCGTCCGCGCCGGTGAACAAACCACCGACCCGGTTCTCAACGTGGGTGAGAAGTGGGCCGAGCATGCCCTGGAAGAGGTCGGGCCCGGTCCCGACGACCCGTGGCGGGCGCTGCTCGCGCACACCCTCACCGCCACGTCCGCCAAGCCCAGCGCGAAGTGGGACAGGCTGGCCCGGCAGCTCGTCGAGCCGCTGGGCCCCGAGCTGGTGCGGGAGAAGGTGGTGTCCTGGCTCGCTCTGGTGGGCGTTCCGCGTACCTTCCGGGTGGAGCCCGTGTTCTGCAAAGACCGGAACTTCAACGAGGTCTACGACCCGTACAACGCCCTCGCGCTGCGTGGCCTTGCCTGGCTGTTGTCGCTGCTGCCACCGCATTCCGCAGCGGTTCGTGCGCTTGGGGCGTTGGTGGAGACCTCGCTGGAGAAGGTGCCCGGGCGGGGCCCGCGCAGTGCGAAGGTGGCGCATGCGGGCGCTCTCGCCCTGGGCCGGATCGACAGCGAGCCCGCATCGGCCGAACTGGACCGCCTCGCCGCCCGGGTGACACACAAGGCCACCGCGAAGGTGATCGCCACAGCCCTGGCGGCACACGCGACTGCCCGTGGTCCGAGAGCGCGGTGAGCGAGTTGTCCGTCCGTGAGCGTCCACAGCGCCCCGTACGCGCGGGGATGGTCCCGGCCGGCCCTGGCGGCCGGAACCGCGCGTCGCCGTCCTGAGGGCAGCACCAATGGCGGAAGAGGTTTTGGACACCGCCGCGCCGCAGGTCCAGGGTGGGAGGAGCGGCGGACCTCCCACACCGCCATCCGAAAGGACCCTGAGGGCGATGAAGGTCTTCATCACCGGCGGCACCGGCTACATCGGCCGCCCCACCGTCCGGGCGCTGACCCGGCGCGGCATCGAGGTGACGGCGCTGGCGCGCAGCGCGCACTCCGCGCGGACCCTGTCAGAGCTCGGCGCCACCCCCGTCGAGGGCTCGCTCACCGACACCGACGTCCTCCGGCAGGCGGCAAGCCGGGCCGACGGAGTGATCCACCTCGGCGTGGACTACGCCGAGGGGACCGCGGACGTCGACCGTGCCGCGGCGGAGGCGATGCAGGACGGCGCGGCGAGCAGCCCGTACGTGCACACCGGCGGGGCGTGGGTGTACGGCGACACCGACGGGGTCGTGGACGAGGATGCCCCGACGAGTCCGCCGGCCATCACCGCCTGGCGACTGGAGAACGAGAGGCGTGTACTCGCCAGGGCCGCCGACGGGGGGCACCCCGTGGTGGTGATGCCCGGACTGGTCTACGGCCGCTCCGCCGGCCTGGTGCAGTCGTTCTTCGTCGATCCGGCACGCGACACCGGTGCGGTGCCCTGCATCGGGGACGGCTCCAACCACTGGGCCCTGGTCCATGTCGACGACATCGCGGAACTGTTCGTCCTGGCCCTGAACGCCCCGGCCGGTTCCGTCTACACCGGGGTCAGCGACCAGAACCTCCCGCTGGCGGACATCGCCCAGGCCCTCAGCCACGCGGCCGGCTGTCCGGGCAGGATCGACTCGGTGACGATCGAGGAGGCCGTACGGCGGATGGGCCCGATCGCCGAGGCGTTCGCTCTCGACCAGCGACTCACCGGTGCGCGGGCCCGCCGCGAGCTCGGGTGGGCGCCCACCCACCTCGACGCCCTGGCGGAACTCGCCCGTGGCTGAACCTCACGGAAGGGGTGACGACGCTCAACGTGACGGAGGCTGTTCGATCGCGCCGCCCCGATGAGGCGTCGGGACGTATCCCTTCGCCCCAGGTGGCAGGGCGTCGAGGCACTCCTGGGAACAGGCGTTGACCAGGAGCGGCAGGACATCGGTCGCCACCGCCCGTGAGAGCCACGCCTGGTGCGGGCCCGTCGCCGGGATGGGCCCCGTGCAGACACTGCAGGCACGGGCCGCGGTGACTCCCCAGCGGGCGGGAGCCAGGCCATCGAGGTCCGGGACCGTATCGCCGGGCGGGAGGAGCCGCGGGAACGGCGGCCGGTGCTTGTAGTTGCCGTAGATCGAGCGCGTGCTCACCGTGCTGTTCACCAGCCGGGCGCACCGCGTGATCTCGTACGGGAACCAGTGCAGCCGCCGCGAGGTGTAGGGGCTGAACTCCTCCAGACTTGTCATGTCGCCGATCTCCGGAGGTATCCGGACCAGGTTGCTTCCGTACAGCACCAGGGTCCGCACTGCCGTCAGCCGTCCGATCGAGGCCGGCAGCGTCACGATCTGCCGCCGCTCCTCAGGACTCAGCTCCGGCAGCGGGCGGAACTCCTCCCTCCCGTCGGCCGCCGCCTCTTCGATCAGCTCCAGCAGGCGCAGCCAGCCGGGAGCACCGGTGTCCTGGACCTCGGCGTGGAAGGGCGTCGACGCGCCGGGCGGACTCACCCGGACCTGGCTGAAGCAGTGGCAGCTGTCCTGCGGTACCCCGGGCCGGGAGTCCACCGCCTCGGGAAAGCGGTTCGGAAAGAGCTGTGCGGGCGGTTGTTCTTCCGTCATGGCGCAACGATAGGAACCAGACGCTCGCTACGGCACCATCCGGTGTCCCCGGCCGGTGAACTTCACCAGCACCCCACCGCGTTCCCAGGCCACGATCTCTGCCGACCCTCAGCTGTCGCGGCCACGCGTCGTGCGGTAGCTGTACACCAGCAGGGCGACGAGGAGCAGGCTCGAGAGAATCAACCCCGCACCAGTAGGCCAGCCACCGAAGGGCAGTTCAGGCATCAGGCCCCAGAGCAGGCCGACTGCCAGCAGAGCCGCAGCGGTGAGGGCGGCTCCGGTGATCCGGACGGGGGAGGACACGCTCTCGCTGGCCGCGCGCATGGCGCGCTCCCGTACCGGGTCGACGTAGCGAGCCGCGGCGGGGAACTGATCAGAGAGGACCAGGAGCCCGGCGAGTACGAGCAGCAGACCCGGCCCGGGCAGGACGAGCAGTGCGATACCGATGAGCAGCAGTGCCACTCCTGCCACGAGCGCGAGCCCCCGACGTAGCGGAGTCTGTCTGCGCGGCTTACTCACCTTCTGGTCTCCTCGGACGGAACGGGTGTGGCTCGGAGTCATTCCAGCGAGTGTGCGGCCGGCGAGGGCGATCGTAATCGAAGTGGTCCTCCCACTCCTGGAGCGTGACACTTCCGGTGTCGTGGGGCGATGTGAACACGGCGGGGACGGCACGGGGCCCTGGAGTGCGCGCCTTCCGCCCGTGGCTGCCCGGCTCCGCGGCGTGGCCGAGCGGTTCAGTGGGCCAGACCGTTCACCCGGTACTGCATCACCCGGTAGTTCTGGTCGTCGAACCACTGGCTGACGGTGATGTGGAGGTCCCGGAAGTCGGATCCCGGGATGATGAAACCGCCGTACGGACTTGCCACGGCGTTGCCCGTCTCCCGGCCGGGGACCGTCGGGACGATCATGACCTGCTCGGGCGTCGTGAACAGGTTCGACGTCGGTGTCGCGAAGATCTGCGCACGGATGTCCAGTGGGCTCATGTTGAGCCGGCTCAGCGCGAACCGGCCGCCCATGGCCCGGAAGCAGATCTCGCCCCAGCGGCGCGGCGACGTCACGGACGTCGGTGGATTGCCCCAGGCCCACCTCCCGCCCGCGTACCCCCACGGTTCGTAGGCCGCCGGGTTTCCCGGAGCGTCCTGGGGGACCCGGTGGAGCAGCAGGCCGGAGGTCACGTCGCGGTTGAAGGCCGTCGACAGCACGTAGCAGTACCCGTCGTCCGCGACCGCGAAGGTCTTCTGCTGGAACTGGCCGCCGTGCAGGTCGCCAGGCCACTGGCACAGGTACTGCCAGGTCTCGCCGTTGTCGTCGGAGCGCCAGAAGTCCGTGTGATGGGTCTCGTAGATCACCCCGCGCATCAGGTGCATGTACATCGTCGACCCGATGGTGAACACGTCGGAGGGAATGGCGGTGGTGCCACCCGCGTGGCCCTCCGGGACGAGGCCGACGGCGCGCGAGCCTCCGACGCTGTCGTCGATGACGAGCGAGGCCGGCGCGGCGTTCGACGAACGCAACCCCACGGGCGACCGCCAGTCGGGCCCGCCCACGCCCCCTCCGTCGAAGGTGTCGCCGCACACGAACAGCATCGAGCCGTCCGGACATCGCGCCGGGATGCCGAGGTCCGTCCAGGGCGCGGCGAACCGCCCGGTCAGGGCCGGCCCGGTGAGGTCGCGCACCTTCGCACCGGTGATCCGGGCCGCCGCGACCGCCCCCGGAGCGCCGGTGGTGATGCCCGCCGCGGCGAGGCCCCCGGCCGCGGCGGAGCGCAGCAGTGACCGACGGCTCGTGAGGACCGGGCGGCCGGAGCCGGC
>NZ_JAAPBF010000153.1 GCF_022695985.1 Streptomyces sp. NP-1717
CGCCTCAGCAACCGGTAGGGCCCGAGCCGCCCCGGATCACTGGATTCGAGCGAGTAGAACTTCATTGCGGCCATGCGGCGTCACTCTCCATGCGCGTCCCCCGTCAGTGCTGCCGTCCGCGTGCGCCCCGCGTCGGCCCCTTTCGCCACGTACGACCCGTACGACCCGTGCGATTCGTGGGCCGCGAGCCGCGAACTCCAGCGATCCCGTGGTCAAACCGTGTCATGGCAAGGGGAGTTGGGGAAGTCCGTGTGGGGATCGTGGCGTCTGCCGCACGACGAGGGGCACCCTGTGTGGAGAGGCACCAGGACCAGCAAGAAGAGGGAAGAAGGCAAGGCGGTATGGAAGCGATCAAGGAGCCCGACTGGAGCATCTCGGGCATCCTCGGGGCTGCCCGGGGCGCGGCTCAGGCGACCACCGAGGGGGCGATCGGTACCGAGCATCTGCTCGCCGGCATCACCACGGCCAACGGCGCCGCGCGCGAGGCGCTCGCGGACGCGGGGGCGACCCGAACAGCGCTGATGGCCGTGCTGCGGGACAGGAAGGACCAGGACTCCGCGTGGAGGGGTGCGGACGACGTCCGGGAAAGCGTCGCCGCCCAGGATGTGCTGGGGGAGGACGGAGACCGGCGCGTCCGCTTCACCGGCGCCGCCGCCAGGGCCCTGAGAGCGGCGATGGCGCTGGCGCAACGGGAGGACGCCGCGCGGTTCGGTGCCGTCCAGCTGCTGCGGGGGCTGCTGGAGGAGGACAACCGAGCGGTGGAGATGCTGGGCGTCTGCGGTATCTCCCCGCGAGCCGTACGCGCCCGCCTCGACGGCGGCGCCGACGCCACCGCGGACCGGGACGACGCCCTCGCCCCCTTGCTGCACACCACCCGCGACGTTCTTCTCGGCCGCAGCATCTACCGCCACCTGCCCTTCTGGGAGCGGTGGCTGGTCAGGAGCGCCGGGTCCAACCTGGCGTCGAGGCCCGCCTGGTGGGTCGGTATGGAGACCCATGAGCAGGCGCACCGCCTCGGCGACGGAACGATGGGCACCGAGCACGTCCTGCTGGCGATCCTGGCCACCCACGAGGTCGCGCTCCAGTACCCGCATCTGGCGGGCGAGAACGCTCCCGCTCCCAACACCCGCTACAAGGGCGGCGAGCGGCTGGCCGGCCTCGGCATCGACTACGCCTCGGTCCACAGCGCGCTGACGGCCGACCGCATCCTTCTGACGGCCGACGCCCGCCCCGCCGAGCAGTACATCGACGAGGCGACGGGCACGGCGAGCCCGCCCGCCTCCGACCGCGAACCGGTGCCCGACCCGGGCACCGGCCCCCTGGTCGAAACCCTCCTCACGGAGAAGACCCGCGCCCGCCAACTGATCGACGCCCTGACCACCACGTCCTGACCACCACACCCGGCGTCTGACGCGACGGACCCGGCCCCACCGACCCGACGGAGCGTCAGCCCGCCCAGACCTCGGCCTCGTCGGCCGGGACGGTGGTGGCCAGGCCCAGTTCCTTGCGGGCGGCGACGGACTTGTTCGGGTCGATGCCGGTGAACGCGGAGTCGTAGGCGATGTAGAACGTGTCGGCGTCGCCGGCGTTCGCGGCCTTCTTCCAGTTCCCGGCCGCCTTCGCCAGCGCCGCGCGGAGCTTGCCGACCTCGGCGCCCTCGATGCCGTCCAGGCCCTTGACGTGCCCGTCGAGGGCGGCCGTGACGGCCTTGGCCTGCTTCTTGTACGCGGCCAGGTCGTCCTCGACCATCTCCTCCTCGGGCTGGTTCGCCCACAGGGCCTCGTAGACCGCGTTCGAACCGGTGAGGTACGTGGTCTGCTCGGGCTTCAGGGACTTCGCGGTGTCCAGCGATCCGCTGAACCTGCCCTCCTCCGCGGTGTAGGTGCAGCTCACCGCACGGTCGCCCGTCACCCAACTCTCCTTGGTCGGGGTGTAGTAGAAGAGGGCGACGCCCTTCTGGAGCGCCCAGGTGTCCGGGGAGTACTTCTGCGCCTCGACCGGGCAGCGGGTGTCCGCGATCGTCGAGATCGCGTCGTCGCCGGGGTACTCCGCACCCTTGTCGATCGCGAACTCCCCGACGACCTGCCCCTCGTGCGCCTCTTTGCAGGGCACGATCTCGACGGTGTAGGCCATCCCCTCGGCCTTGCCGGTCGGGTTGTAGCAGTCACCGATGTCCAGCGAGAACACCGACCGCTGACGAGCCACCTTCTTGGCGCCGTCCTTGGCACTGTCGACGGCGTCGGAGACGTCCGAGCACCCCACCGCGCCGATCGCGATGAGGGCAACAGCGACGGATATACCGCGAACGGAACGATACGGGGCACGGATTATCATGACGTGTACATCCTATTATGTGGTCCTTACGAGGCTCGCGCGCATCTTATGCCACTCCCGCACCGCGGTTGTGCGAAGGCCCTCACCTCATCGCGGCGTCTCTGACTCGCGACGGACCACGAGGGTTGTACCGGCAATGCCCGCAGGTGAGAGTCGGGACACCGTTGTGACACTTCCCCCGAAGCCGGTGCGCGTACGTCTTCGAGCGGACCCGCTGAACCTGGAGCTGGTTGAGTCGGCGCCGGGGGACGCAGAAGCGCTGGGGCCCATACAGGGTCGCGCCGGGCCAGGACTTGGCCGACCGTTCACATTGCCGGATACGGTGCGCCCGTGGCGAAGACGAGCGTGAGCAACGAGACCGACACCATGCTCTGCCTTTGGGTCGAGCCGTGGGGCACCGATCATTGGATGCGTCCTGGCGAGGAGTTCACGGTGGTGGCCCGTGTGGAGCCGGAGGAGTCGCCGTTCAACGTGGTCGTGCACAGCCAGGGCATCACGGTCTGGGTGAACTCGGGAGCTGACGCCGAGGTCTTCGACAGCCACGGCAGCCCGGTTTCCTGTGGCCATCAGCGGCCTGCCGAGAATGGCTCCTGAGGTCGCCAGGTCAGGAGCCGGATGACGAGGACTGTTGCCGTCACGGTACCGAGCAGGACGCAGCTGCGTTCGTCGTCGCGTGTGGAACGGTCCATCCGGGCGCCGCTGCTGGCCGTTGTTGGGCTGACCGATAGTCATATGATCGGAGTGTGGGAATCGATAACGTCACTCGCGATCACGTGCTTCACACACTCGCGGAGTACGACGGCCTGGGCAGGCAAGCGTTCCTCGCCAAGTACGGATTCAAGCCCGCTCGAAGCTACTTGATCCTTCATGGCGGCCGTCGATATGACTCCAAGGCCATCGTCGGTGCGGCTCACCGTCATGTGAATGGCCGCGCTTTGGGATCAGGTGACTTCTCCGGTGGGGCCGCCACGGTTGTCCCGGTGCTGACCCGACTCGGCTTCGGTGTCGAGGGACCCCAAGCAGGGCCGGGACCTGCCGACTCAAGCTTCGCGACACGCTTGTTAGTCTCTCCGGCATTTGGCAGTGCCGAGTCCCGCCGGCACTGGAAGGACACCCTGGACCAGCTCGTGCCCTTCGCCGAGTCCGAGTACGCCGGGAGTTTGACGGGCGAACAGCTGGGTCTTCTGACGAAGTTCCACCCGGGTGGGGAGGCCCGCTTCTGGGGCGCCACGTCAGGCCACGACGCCAAGATGGCCGAAGTCTCCTCTGGTGACGTGGTGCTTTTCACAGGGAAGAACCACGTACGTGCCATCGGCGAGATCGGGGCCATTTTCCAGAACGGATCCTTCGCTGACATCATGTGGCCGCCGAAGCTCGGCGGCGAAAGCTGGCACACGGTCTACAGCCTGCGCCAGTTCGAGCCGACGGAGATTCCGTATGCCACGTTGAGCGCTCTTCTCGACTACAAGTCCAACTTCCAGTACCCAGGACAGTTGGTGCTTTCCGGCGAGCGCGCCCGTGCGGGAATCGACGGTCTGCTCATCACCACCAGGACGGCCTTGGAGGAAGCTGGTGCGATGGCGCGGCCCGGCACGGTCAGCGAGTTGCCGGTGGAGCGGCAACACGTCCGCTCCGTGACGGTCGATCGAGACGCTCGGCAGATTCTCTTCAACCGGGACGAGTCGGCGTTGGTCCTCGAATTCTGTGGAACTCTCAGCGAGACCACAGCGAAGCGCTTTGCCAGTGCGGCGGGCATATGTGACATCTATTTGGATGGTCCTGATGGGCGGGAACTCATCGAGGCCAAGTCGCGCGTCGGGCGTAGCTACGTACGCGAGGCCTTGGCGCAACTGCTCGACTACGCACGATACGCTCCCGGCGGGGTCGACCGCCTCACAGCGCTCTTTCCGGAATCCCTCGGCCCCAAGGAACGTCACCTTCTGCACCATTACGGGATCGATATTATCCACCGGGCTGCCCCGGGCGTCTTTGAACGAGTCCCTGCGCCCGATCAGGCCCGTGAGCGTATGCGAGGAATTTGGGAGTCGACGAATGTTGAGCGGCTTTAGTGCTCTGCCCCTTGCGCTAAGCGGAATGGACCGAGGCCGCCCCTGGGTACTGCTATGAGGGACTGATGCAGGGCTGAAGTTCAGCTGGTGCTGTGCGTATCACTCTGGCCCTTCTCAGCGGCTCTCACAGCGGGCAGGCAGTTGGTGATGGCTTGTGCGTAGACCGCGAGGAGCGCCGTCAGCCGGTCCAGCATTTCGGAGAGCCTGTCGAACTCGGCGGACTCCACGCCCGTCCAGGGAGCGTCGCTGTCGCCCAACTCAGAGACGCGCACTCCGGCCATCGCTGCTTGGATCACCTCCCTGGCAGCAGCCCGCAGGGGCTTTGCAAACTCCGGTGGGGTTCGCCCCAGTAGAAAGTCGAGCTCATCCGGCTGGGGGATCGCAGGGATCCGGTGATCGACCCAGAACCCGCCCCAGAGGCGACGTCGCCGCGCTTCCGGGAATTCATCGTCCACCACGCGCACCTCACCTGTCGCGTCTCGACGCAGGAGCAGGCCGGAGCAGGCTGCGAGATCGGCTGTCGCAGCTGCATGGTTCTCGTCATGATCATATGTCGAGCCGGGCAACGGTGAGTCGAGGAAGGCGCCGAACTCCACGAGCTGCCGGGTGAGGTCGTCCGCCGTCGGCACGACGGCCAGGTCGCCCTCGGCCATCAGGATGTTCGGCGCTGCCGCACCCACGCGAGCGTAGAGCAGCGGCGTTCCAAGAACCGCGGACTTCCAGGCCGTCGTAGCTACGTCGACCCACCAGGACACGAACTCACGGGCGGCAGCACGATGGTTCTCCGCGTTCTTGTTGGCCAATCGCAGACGGACTGAGAGCAGAACGGAATCCGCTTCATAACGCGCGCCCTGTTGAACAGCACGCTGCTCGATACCGAGCTCGCTGAGCTCGTCCAACTTCTCCATGCGCGTTTGTTCGGCATCACATTCCCCGAGCAGCGCCATTGAACAGCGAGCCATCGCGGACAGCGCCTCGTTGATCTCGTGAACAGTCATGCTCCGAGGGGCTTCGGGTGAGATGGGTGTGGGACCGGCGGAAGACTCGGTACCGCTCATATACAAGTGCTCCTGAGCTGGGTGAGGGCTCTCGCACCCCTTCGTACTCCGTGCGGCAGGAGCACTTCGGCGAAAGCATCAACTCTGAGACGTGGGTGGTGTTGGGCTGGTACGCCCAGGGCTCACGTTGGGACGATGGCCCAGCAGCACAAGGAGCGGCAGGGCCTTCCCGCGAGAACGGTGACCTGCTCCACCTGGCCAATCGAGCTGTACGAGGCGCGGTCGGCGCCGGCCAATGCTCGGCCACTCCTCGCCCGCACCCGGCTTGTGCCGAGAGTGCGCACCACACCCAAGGACGCTGGCCCCGGACGAGGAGTTCGAGTCCGACTGGAACCCCTCTGGGGGAGAAACCCCAGTTCAGAGCGGTGATGCGTCATGCGGCAGGATTCGAACCTGTGACACCCGCGTTGTGGGTTTCTCCTGGAGGGTGCTGTGACCTGCGCAAATGTCTGTCGATAGCTGGCTGACCTGGGGAAACTCCCCTCTGCGGTTCTCACGTCTTCGCGAGGCTTTCCGTCCTCGGGTGTGCCGAATCGGTCTGGCTGGGTCGGAGGCAGCGACCTCCAGGGTGTGCTGAGGTGGCAGCGCGATCTGAGTAGGGGCAGCACCGAGGTCCACGGTGGCTTGCGGTATGCATTCCGAGGTATATATCGTTGATTGCATGGTGGAGCGGTGGCAGATCGAGATCGAGCCCGAGGTGCGGGATTGGCTGGAACTCCTTCCGTTCCGTCTCTACCGGCGGGTCGAGGACAAGACGGACCGACTGTTGGACGAGCCGACGACCCTCGGCGAGCCGTACTCGCGGCATCTGGGAGGCAAGCTCCGTGAGCTCCGCTTTGACTTGGATGGTGAGGCCGTACGCATTCCTTACTGGCTGGCGCCGGGGCAACGGATCGTGCTGTTGACGGTCTTCCGCAAGACGAGGATGCGTGAAGCAGCGGAAGTCGAGCGTGCGCACCAGGTCCAGAAGGTCTGCGAGGCCGAGCATGGCCATGCCCAGTACACGTACGAACGGCGCAAGGAGAGCTGATGAACCACAGCACGTGGAGGACGCGCCGGACCCGGCAACTCGCGGGGGAGGCGGTGGAGTACGACCAGGAGTACGTCGACGCCCGCTTGGCCGGCGACCTCGGCCAGGCGGTATACGACCGTCGCATCGAGCTCGGTCTGTCCCAGACGGAACTGGCGGAACGGGCCGGGATGACGCAGCCCCAGGTCTCCCGGATGGAGGGTGGCGACACCGTGCCGACTCTTCCGCTGCTGCGGCGCTTGGCCAAGGCCCTTGACGGCACTCTCAACCTGACCATCGACGAAGGCGACTCGCACGTCACCTTCACCCCACACGCCGCCTGAATCGCCGAAGGGCACCTACGGAGATCCGTAGGTGCCCTTTTCTCATGTGCCCCCGGCAGGATTCGAACCTGCGACACCCGCTTTATGAGTTCGATCCCGCCTCGGTACTGCCGGGGAACCGCCCGGCCACGCCGCCATGCGAGACCGCCTAGGGGTGCTGACGTCCGGCGTCGTTGATGTCACTCGTGGATGTCAGAACGGGCAACCCGCGCTCGCTCGCTGGCACGATGGTCCCGTGGTCGACCTGGAGCGCATCAGAGCAGAGACCGTGACGTACTTCCGAGCACTCGATGAGAATGCCACCCTGCGGCACCACTTCCGTCACGCTGACGAGGAGGGCGGTCTGTGGTACATCGAAGCCGTACCCGACCACGGTGAGTTGATCGTCATCAAGCAAGCCGAGCTAACTTCGGCCGGCCGACTCCACCGGTACAGCTGGGAGCACCTGGAGGACGAGCATGGCGGCCTGACAGACCGAGCGATCGACCCTGAAGGGGATCCGCTGGAGACCGTCTCCGCCGAAGAGTTCCGCCGGGTGTGGACTCGGTGAGCGGGCTGGACCACCACTTTAGGAGCGAGATTAGGTGGATGCTGCTCTGACCTGCGCTTACAACAGTGCGACAAGCTCCGGCGTGTTCCCCGTCGTTGCTGCTGACTCCCTGTGGTTCCCCGCCCGTTCTGGCACGAGAGTGGCACGGTCCTGCGGTGGTGGTGAGGCAGCCGACCCTGCTCGCACCCCGGGTCGCGGCCTTTACCGTGCGGACGACCTCACCACTTGGCAGGGTACTTCAGATCCGTAGCTCTAGCCGGATCGGTCAACGATGTCCATACAGGCCACTGCTGGGGTCCTGGGGGGCGCCATGGGATGTGGTCGGTTGCTGTGGTTGCTGTACTTCGCTGCTGTACAGCAGCATTCCGACTGGAGGTTAGGTCATGGAGTGGGAACAACTCGAACGGCCGTTGAGCGATGGCGACGACACCTCGTTGGCCGCTCTGTCTGCTCTCCGCGCCGGCGCTTCTCACGTTGTCTGGGACGGAACGACGTCAGCCGTATCGCTCGCGACGATCTACGGGCGCCGACTCCGTCACACCCTTCGGAGGGGCATCGAGGCCTCTCTCATTTCGTGGGATATGCGCTTCGGGGACGCAGTGGCCAAGGCAGCTGGCCTGCGTCCGAGTTGAAATGCGGGATTGCTGCAGCACATAGTCAGGTTGCCTGTACATCAGCTTGGGAAGCTGCGGCGCTCTTATGCGGGTGCCTGCGTTGACCTGCGCAGACGGCTCCCTGGGGCACTCGTATACGCCGTCGTCTTCCCAGTGGTTCCCTATTGCTCCCCGCTCGATCTGGTGCGGTTGTGGTGCGGGGCCGTCGCACCACAAGTGAGGTACTCACGCATCTGCAAGCGCTACCCGGCAAGGCCCGAGGCGCGAGTACCGAGTTCTCGAACGTTCGCGTCAAATGAGGACGCAGTTCGTAGCTTCGGCCAATCCTGCCATGCTTCTGTGTAAGAACTCTGAGAGCCGATACTGAAGCTGAGCGGCATCGTGGAACCCGAAATCACTGCTCCGGTGAAGATGATTTGCTTGTTCTTGCGCGGAGGCGTACCTGTGCCCGCGATCCCTGTAGGGGTTCGCAATACATATTCACGGCCGCGATAGTCAACGTAAGAGAAGGATCGCCGACCTGCGGAATCTCCCGAGAAGCCAACCCAGGTGAATACCATCGGGTAGATGCCGGATTGCTCGATCAGCTCCAGAAAATCTTCAATCGCCCGAATGCATCGGTTCATTTCATCTGCGGTCGGGAAATCCTCACGTTGATGCTCAAGGCGATTTCTGACACCGGCAACTTGGCCCGATTCCAGGATTCTTGTCGCATCGCCGAGGTGTTCCAGGATCTTCTCCTGAGAATCCCTCGCTAGGTTCAAGAAGGGAATGGTGTACGGAAAACCGAACCGCGTGAGATCCGTTGCGGATACATAGGGAGGCATATCCTCAGAGGCGCGCAAGTAAGCCTCGGACTCTTCCCATTTGCCCATCAGATAATCCCGGAGTCGAGAGAACCCTGAGATTAGGGGGAAGAGAGTATTCAATCCTTGAGGTGAGTAGATAATGGCGTCGCCACCCCGTGCAGGCGCTTGGTTCAGCACGTGAGCCATCTGGACTCGCGCGTCCTTTGCAAGGTATTGGAAGCGCGGATGAGCGGTCACATGGTCATATGTCAATGCCCAAACGCAGTACGACAGCGCGGCATCTAGAGTGTGCTCAAGTGCCACAAACAGATTGGACGAGTGACTCCTAATGCGCGATCGGTCTGATTCGCTGTAGCCAATAAAGTTTGCAACCGCCTGAGCGAACACGTCACGCCGCTGTCGAAGGATTCCAGCGTTTTCATCGGAACTTACTGGCTCGAAGCCCAACTTCCAAAGGATGATGTTCGTGAGTTCTTCATCTTCCATCGCGGCTGCTTCGATTAGCTCAGATACACCGCACAGTCGTGCAGCGGTGGCAAAAGATTCCGGACCGATGAGAATCAGATCGCGTACTACACGACTAGGCTGTTCATCTGTGAGGTAGCTGTCGAGCTTTTCCTCAAGGGTGTTCCCATCAACCCGACGCAGGCGCCAGCTCAAGTTGTCCCTCGCGCTTGGCGCCTCCAAGTCGTAGATAGAAAGCACAAGTCGCTTGAGCCTGAGGACCGCCAGCGCACCATCACTTGGGACGACTCGTACTCCGAAGGTAGAGCACTCAGAGGTCGTGTCGTAGTAGCCCGACTCAATAGGAATAATACGCGGCACACGCACTTCATCCTGAGGGATCGCGATAGCGCCTGAATGGATAGCTGCATCGATACATGCATAAAGATGCTTACTTGTCATCAGCAACAATGCTTGTGTTACGCCTGCTTTATCAAGGCCTTGCAGGAAATCCTTCGCGTCGCGCACGGAAACACCATTGCCGGTCAATGCGCGACGCAGGTGCGATTCTCTTCCTTTGAATCCGAAAAGAGCGATCGAGTCTAGCTCTTCACGAGTGAAGCATTCTCCGAGTAGGGCGATATCATTCGCAGTTTTCATGTCATCGTAGTATCCGATCGAGGAATTGCTGGACTCCATTAGGAATAGCCCAAATTCGGACTCCTTTCCGTACTCCTTGTCGAGTATCTCTGCGACCTTGTCACGGATTTTATGGATCTGACTTTCTGTTGTCCTGAGATAAGTTCGGTGCACTCTGGTGCAGCTGACTTTGGAACAGTGAAAGAGCGGAATATCTACTGTCGCCGGAATCAATCGAAATTCTTCGCTTCTGAGAATTCCTAGAGGTCCGGTAACTAGGTCCATTTCCTGGAAAACCCCTCTGGGTGTCCCTTCAAGGAGTCGGGCTGTCTCTGCCGCAGACACCTCCGATGGTTCGTGGGGAAAAATTTCGTAAGCCTTGTCGTAGAGTTCCCTGCCCCAGACGTAAGGGTGCCTAATCCGCCCTTCAGTGATCTCGACATTCAAAGCTGCCGTGAGGGCGGGAATGTCTGTTTGTAGATGATCCACAAAGAGTTCATCGTGGTAGAACTCTAGAAAGCAGGCAAGCCTCACATCTGGCCATTTGAAATTACGAATACGCATGAGTCTTTTGCAGAGCTCGTCGCCAGCGGGGGTTAGAATGATGGGGTCATGCAGAGCTGATGGGACCTTATACCTGTTGGGCAAAATAGAGTTCGTCATTAGGCTCCTGAGCCCAAACAGCCTGAGGAGTTTCTTCTGCTCCTCAGGGTCTGAGTAGCGAGACTTCAGCTCAGTTGTCGTATAGCTCATTGCTTCCCCTCTAGTCCGCACCAGCTCAGGATAGAGATGAGGCGGCCCTCGTGGGGGGAGTTCGGTATATCCGTCCGATCTGTGCGCAGATGAGGTCGGCGGAGCGGGTTTGGCCGGTGGCCTGCCCGGTCTGGGGTCGAGCATGATCAGGGGGCCGTACGCTGGCTGGCAACTCGGGCAGGCTTTGGGCCTGACCGCAATTAGCACGAGTGGCCCCTGGTCTTGCTCGACGTGGGACCCTGACCGGGGAGGTGGCTAAAGCCGCGGAGCCGACCGCCCCGGCCACGATGTACCTCGTCTCTGGCGTTAGGTGGCTGCGTGCTTTGAGCGCGGCACGGGCGCTGGCCGGGCTGGAGCGGGGCGGAGACAGGAGCGCAGGCCCGGCCGGGGCCGGGCCTGCGCGCGGTGAGCGGAGCGAGGCGCCTTGAAACCGTAGAGAAAGTTGTTACTCACGCTGTCGGGCGGGGGCGCTGTACTCCCGTGTGCAGGCCGGGAGGTTGATGCCCTGGCGAGTGGTGAGTTTGAGGAACTGGACCGGACGGGCAGTCCATTGGATGGTCGTGGCGCCTTGCTGGAGTGTGAGAGTGATGGGCTCGCCCTGGACGAGGGCCTGGAGCGCGTCGTGGTGGTCCTCCGAGAGCCATTGCCACGCTTCCTCGAACGCTTCGGAGTTGAGGGCCGGCGAGAGGGTGCGCACGGCGACTCTGATCCAGCGGACCGCTTGGGGTGCGGTCTCCACGTCGATGGAGCCGAGCAGTGTGGTGGCATCGCCGTTCGCGGGGCGGCTTGTGTGGCATTCGCACCGGTAGCCGCGTAGGAGCACGGGCGTCGGGCGGTTCATCGCGTCTGTCCCGTGGGGCGGGCCGAGAGCATGTAGCACGTCGTGTCGTCGTAGAGCCTGAAGACGTAGACGTCGCCTCGGGCCAGGGCGGATCGGGCCTGCTCGTGTTCGGGCTCGTCCAAGACCCAGTGGCGTCCGGGGGCGGCATAGCGCCGGTCGAGCTGATCCGCCACGTCCCGGACCCTGTCCCGAAGCCACCGGACAGCGAGCCGTGGACTGCTCGTCAGACGGCCCCCTAAATGGAGAACGCGGCCATCAGCGGTCGTGTGTGCGGTGGCCTCGCACCAGTAAGCGGTCTCGCGAACGCCGCTCATCGCCATGGCCGGCTGCCGGGATGGTGGGAGATGAGTTCCGCGGTGACAGTGAAGCCCTTGCTGGTGCCGTGGATGCTGACGTTGTGGGCCAGCGAGCTGACAATGTCGAGGCCCCGGCCGCGCAGTGCTTCCTTCTCCGCGTGCTCCACCTCGGGGACCGTGACGCTGCCCCCGGCGTCGGTGACGGACACCGCGATCACGTGGTCCGAGAGCGCGAGCGCGACCTGGAAGGCGCCGTTCTCCTCGCCGCTGGCCGTGTAGAGAAGCGCATTGGTACCCAGCTCGCTCACGATGAGCGTCACGTCATCCGCTCTCGGGTGCCCGGCAAGGACGTCACGGGTCCACCTCCGCGCCCGGCCGACCTCTTCGCGGAAACCTGGGCAAGTCAGTCCCCAGACTCGCACTTTGCTCGTATACTCGTGCATACAAGTGCCTTTATGCTGGTGGGCGGCCATGGACCGTTGTTCAGTGCTAGATGAGTTTCACGCCGTCGTGGGCACGTACAGCGGCGGGGGACGCCGCGTCCAGGGCGTCCAGTACGCGGATCGCGTACGCCTCGTCGGCCAGCTCGGCCGCTTCGTCGCGAGTGACCCAGCGCAGAGCCTTGGTCTCGTCGCCCGTCGTGGGCTGGCCCTCGATGGCCTCGCAGCGGAAGACGAGCGAGACGATCAGGCCCGTCATGTTCTTGTAAACGCCGGTCAGGGTCGCCGGAAGGGCGATCTTGATGCCGGTTTCCTCCAGGACTTCCCGCTGGAGCGCGTCGGGAAGAGTTTCGCCGGCCTCGACCACACCGCCCGGCGGTTCCCAGTGCCCGTTGTCGCGTCGCTTGATCAGCAGGGCGCGGCCGTGGTTGTCCACGATCACCCCGGCGACGCTCACGGAGTGGGGACGTTCGGCTGTGGTCACGTTCGGCAGTCCTCGTCCAGTTGGCTGACTAGGCTCTCACCGTAGCAACTGGACTCAGCCTCTTGTCTAGATATCCAAAGGAGTACACGTGGCCGCTCTTACTCCGGGCCTGCTCGGCTCGCTGGACCCGACCAGTGACCGAGCTGTCTTCCGGCAGATCGCCGATCAGCTGCGGGAAGCAATCGACAAGGGACGCTTCGCCGAGAGCTCCAAGTTGCCCTCGGAATCGGAGCTGGTCGAGCATTTCGGCGTGTCCCGCATGACCGTGCGCAACGCGCTTTCCATGCTCCAGAGCGAGGGTCTGGTCTCGTCCGAGCACGGCAAGGGCGTCTTCGTCCGGCCCCGCCCTCCGGTACGCCGACTGGCATCCGACCGGTTCGCGCGGCGCCACCGCGAACAGGGGAAGTCGGCGTTCATCGTGGAGGCCGACGCTGCCGGCAGTCGCCCGGAGGTGGACAACCTGGAGGTCAAGGAGGAGCGCCCGACCCCGGACATCTCCGCTCGGCTCGGCGCCCCGCGTCGCGTCCTGGCCCGGCGTCGCCGGTACCTGCTGGACGGCCGTCCCGTCGAGTTCGCCGTCTCCTACCTGCCGCTCGACCTGGCCCGTAACACCCCCATCGCCCAGCCCAACCCCGGCCCCGGCGGGATCTACGCCCGGCTCGAAGAACTGGGCCACAAGCTCGACCACTTCGAAGAGGAGATCCGGGCACGGATGCCCTCCCCTCTGGAAGTGAAGACGCTGCGGCTGTCCTCCGGAGTGCCCGTGATCCATCTGATTCGCACCGCGTTCGACACCAAGGGCCGCGCCGTGGAGGTGTGCGACACGGTCATGGCGGCCGACGCGTACGTCCTGAACTACCAACTGCCCGCGACCTGACGGCTGGTGAGGCACGAGATGAGCGGCCACCGCTTCCAGGGGGCCTCTCCTTGGGACTCGTACGCACCAAGAGGCATACTCGTATAGACGAGTGGGCAAGACGTATGTCACAGTGGTTCGCGTTCCAGCAACACCCCGATTCAGCACGCAACTTGTCTACACGACTAGATGCACTGGATCGAGGTTGATCCCAAGGAGATACATCCCGTGCGTTCCATCCGAGTTGAAACCTCCACCGCGACGATCCTGCTGACCGAGACGCCCGAACCGAAGGTGCGCGACCGGCAGACCGGCGAGATCGCCAAAGACGCGATCAGCGGTGAGGCGTTGATGAAGGTCGGCGTCGTGTACATCGACGAGGGCGAGTCGGCCCTCATCCACGTCACCATTCCGGAGAGCGGGGTGACCGACGGCCTGGTCCTGGGGGCGCCGGTCTCGCTGCCGGGGCTGATCGCCCGGCCCTGGGAGTCGGTGTTCAACGGGCAGCAGCGTCACGGCATCGCCTACCGGGCCGCCGCCGTGACCGCCGGTGCCATCCCCGCCACGATCGGCGCGGGAGCCTGACGTGTCCGACCTGCTGACACTCGCGGTACTGGGCGGGCCCCTCGTCGCACTCGGCGTCGGGGCCGCCTGGGCCCGGATTCACCGCCCGGCCCTGTTCTGGTGCGCCATCGGCCTGCCGCTGGCCGTCGTGCGACTGCTCACCTCGTACGTCTCGGTCATGGAAGCCTGTGGCCTGACCGCCCCTCCGTCCCGTCTGCGCGTCCTGGCTGTACGAGCTGCCACCCGGCGCGAGATCCGCCCCGTACCGCCTCGGCGTGGACTGATCCGGCCCACCTCGACCGGGCTGCGGTTCAGGCTCCGTCTCGCTCCCGGCCAGGAACCGGCAGACGTCGCCGCGTCCTCCGAGCGCCTTCGCCATGCCTGGGGCGTTCACGCCGTCCACGTCACCGCCGAGAAACCGGGCGTGGTCGAGCTGCGCCTGGTCGGCTTCGACGTGCTGACGCGCGTCCGGATGCCGAAAGCCGCACGGCCGGAAGCTTTGCGGGTGCCGGTAGCCCTGCGGGAGAACGCACAGCCCTTCGTACGGGACTACCTGGCCGTCCCGCACCAACTCACCCTCGGAGCAACGCTGTCGGGCAAGTCCATGTACCTGCGCAACCTGATCAGCGTTCTCGCCCGCCAGCCCGTGGCCCTGGTCGGCATCGACTGCAAACGCGGCGTCGAACTCGCGCCCTTCGCGCCTCGCCTGTCCGCACTGGCCACCAACCCCGACGAGGCAGCCGAGCTGCTGCCCGTACTCGTCGCCGAGATGGAAGACCGGTACGACCTGATCAAAGCCCGTCAGGGCATCGCCTCCGGTACCCCTGACGAGGACATCACCTCGGACATCTGGGGCTTGCCCGAGCACGAACGCCCCATACCCGTCGTGCTGTTCGTGGACGAGGTGGCCGAACTCTTCCTCATGGCGACCAAGAAGGACGAGGAACGGCGGGACGAGATGGTCACCCAACTCATCCGTCTCGCCCAGCTCGGCCGCGCCGCCGGCATCTTCCTGGAGATCTGCGGGCAGCGCTTCGGCGCCGAACTCGGCAAAGGCGCGACGATGCTCCGCGCTCAGCTCTCCGGCCGCGTCTGCCACCGCGTCAACGACGAATCCTCGGCCAAGATGGCACTCGGCGACATCGCGCCGGAAGCGGTCGGCGCCGCCTGCTCCATCGCCCCCGAGCGCCCCGGCCTCGCCATCGCCGGTGACACCTCTGGCGGCTGGACCCGCATCCGCACTCCGTATCTCTCCCTCGGCGTCGCCTCCGCCGTCTGCCACGAGACCGCCGCACTCGTACCCGAGTTGCCCGCGCTCGCCTCCTTCCGGCCCTTCGTGCCCACGCGCCCGGCCGAGAAGACCGCGCCGCTGACCACACCACGTCCCGTAACCGGCTGACCACTCGTCCCACGGTCGGCGCGACCTCAAGCGCGCCAACTCCCTACCCCCGCCATGCCCGAAACCGAAAGGAGGTCCCACGATGCGCCGCACCCTGGCCCGGATCGACGCCGTACTGATCCAAGCCGTGATCGCCGGTGCCCTGTCCTTCGCCCACCTCCACGACCTGGCCGAAGCCGCCGGACAACACGGCTGGAAAGCCTGGGCCTACCCGATCAGCGTCGACCTGCTGCTCGTCGCGGCCTGGCGTCGCCTTCGCTCCGGACACTCCACCGCGTCCGGGTGGTGCTGGTTCCTGACGGCCCTGGTCGCCTCCCTCGGCGCCAACATCGCCACCGCCGGGCTCCTCGACCTCAACGACGTTCCCGACTGGCTTCGCATCCTCGTCGCCGGATGGCCCGCCATCGCCTTCCTCGGCGGAATGCTCCTCGCCCACACACCCGCCCCGGCCGAACCGACCACGGACCCCGCGACGCCTGAACCCACCCCCGAAACACCGAAGTTCGGGGACCAGCAACCCGCGCTCGGCCCCGTTCCCGCCGCTGTCCCGGCCGCCCTGGTCGAACACGCCCGCAAGGTCGCCACCGCCCACCAGGAGCGGACCGGCGAACCCATCGACACCGACACCCTGCGCGCCCGGCTCGGAGTCCCGCCGGCCCTCGCGCAGCAGATCGCCGCCCAACTCGCCTGAAAGGACAGCTCAGTCATGCGCCCGAAACGCTTCAAGAACGTCGCACGAACCGGCCCCGTGCAGGTCGGCACCGCGAACGACAACCGGGGCCGCGAGAAGCACACCGCCGCCTGCACAGCGTCCCGCTGCGGCTTCTCCGCCGACTACGACTCACGCGCCGCCGCCGACCTCGCCGCCCGTACACACCGCTGCCCCGTGCGCTGACACCCGCCGACTGGAGTCCTCGACCGTGACCGTTTCCCTGCCGCTCGTCCTGGTCCTCGGCGTCATCGCCTGGGCCGCCGTCAAGTTCCTCGGCGTCCGCCTCTGGGTCGTCGCCGTCATCACTCTCTTCGGCTTCTACCTCAGCGAGACCTTCCTCGCCCCTGCCATCGACTCAGGCACCCGCACGGGCGTCGACGTCGTCAACCGCACCGACCAACCCTGAGCGACCTGCCGGGGTGGCCTCGATACCGCCAAGCATCCGCCGCCCCCGGCAGGGCCTTCCCCTTCAACCGGACACAGATGTCAGACAAAGGAGAAGCACCATCATCGCCCGCGACACCGCACCCGTACGCACCGAACTGCGTCGCCTGGCCACGTACGGGCAACTGCCCGGACTCCTGCGCCAGCTCTCCACCCTCGGCGGCTGCTCCCGTCCCATCCGCCTGACCGGACACCGCACGGAACACCACGTCGACACCCGGACGGGCGAGATCGGCCCCGTCCTGCGCCACCTCGACTCGACCGCCCTCCCGGCCGGACAGCTCCTCGTACGGTGCAACAACCGCCGCGTCACCCGCTGCGCCACCTGCGCCGAGACCTACCGCCGCGACACCTACCACCTGATCACCGCCGGACTGTGCGGCGGCAAGGGCACCGGCGAACAGGTCGCCACACACCCGCGCGTCTTCGCG
>NZ_JAAPBF010000154.1 GCF_022695985.1 Streptomyces sp. NP-1717
TTGCCGCGCTGCCGTGAGACGAAGATGCCGCGGCCCGCCGGCATCGGACGCGCCCTGACGCCGCCGAGGATGTCGCCCTCCTGCGGGTCGCCCGAGAGCAGCACGCCCTGCGCGCCGAGTTCCATCATCCGCTGCATGAACGGCTCGTACGAGGCCCTGCTCGCCCCCGCCGCGCTGCGCGCGATGATGAAGCGGACGCCCACGTCACGCGCGAACGGCAGCTGCTCCGTCAGCTTGTTGAGCGGGTTGCCGCTGGAGGTGGACACCAGGTCGTAGTCGTCGACGACCACGAACACGTTCGGCCCTCGCCACCAGCTGCGGTCACGCAACTGCTGCGCCGTGACGTCGGCCGCCGGGGTACGGCGCCGCATCAGGTCCGACAGCGCGTCCACGTGGTGCTCCATGTTGTTGGACATCGGCACGTACTCCGCCAGGTGCGACGGCGGCGTCACGTCCAGCAGCGCGCGCCGGTTGTCGATGACGAAGAACTTGGCCGAGTTCCCGTCGTACCGCTCGCACAACTGCTTGATCAGCAGCCGCAGCAGGTTCGACTTGCCGGACTCGCTCTCGCCGAACACCAGGAAGAACGGATCGCGTTCGAAGTTGACGAAGACCGGCTCCAGCAGGTTCTCGTCGATACCGAAGGCCACGCCGCGCTTCGGCTGCTCGACGCCCGGCGGCAGCGTCGCCGCCGCCAGCTCGCGCGGCAGCAGCCGTACGGCGGGGGCGCCCGGCCCCGTCCAGTGCCGGCCGACCTCCTGCGTCATGGCAGCCGTCGCCTCCGACAGGTCGCTGTCGGAGTTGATGGCGTCGATCCGCGGCACCGCCGCCATGAAGTGCAGCT
The DNA here is from genome assembly GCF_022695985.1 of Streptomyces sp. NP-1717. Taxonomy (GTDB): domain Bacteria; phylum Actinomycetota; class Actinomycetes; order Streptomycetales; family Streptomycetaceae; genus Streptomyces. Next base: position 845 of record NZ_JAAPBF010000154.1, read on the forward strand.
TCTCCGGCGTCAGACCCCGGCCCGGCACCCCGGTGGGCACGTTGACGGCCGCCTTGCGGTCCAGATCGGAGTCCATCGTGTCGCCGAGGCGCAGCTCCAGCCGGTTCATCAGGTGGTCCTTGAGGTTGGCGCGCACCTCCATCGAGCGCGAGGCCGTGAGCACCACATGGATGCCGTAACCCAGCCCGCGCGCCGCGATGTCGAGCACGGCGGGCTCCAACGCCTCATAGTCGGTGCGGAAGTTGCCCCATCCGTCGATGATCAGGAAGACATCGCCCCACGGCTGGTCCGTGAGCGAGATCTCGCCCCGTTCCCGCATCCTGCGGAAGGTGTTGATGGAGTCGATCCCCGCCGTACGGAAGTACTCCTCGCGGCGCGCCAGGATCCCGTACACCTCGGCCGTCGTACGCCGCACCTTCTCGGGGTCGAGCCGCGACGCCACCCCGCCGACGTGCGGCAGCCCGGCGATCGACGACATGCCGCCGCCGCCGAAGTCCAGCCCGTAGAACTGCACCTCCTGCGGCGTGTGCGTCAGCGCGAACCCGGAGATGAGGGTGCGCAGCAGCGTCGACTTGCCGGACTGCGGCCCGCCGACGATCTGCATGTGACCCGCCGCACCGGAGAAGTCCCGGTACAGGGTGTCGCGCCGCTGCTCGTACGGCTTGTCGACGACGCCCAGCGGTACGACCAGGCGCCCCGCACCCTCGAAGCCGGGCTGGGTGAGCCCGCGCCCCTCCACGTTCGACAGCCCCGGCAGCAGCTCGTCCAGCGACGGCGGGTTGTCCAGCGGCGGCAGCCACACCTGGTGCGCCTCGGCGCCGCGCCCTTCGAGCCGGCGCACGATCACGTCGAGCACCGTGTCGGCCAGCGCGTCGTCCTCGGGGCTGGTGCGCGCGTCCGGTACGACGGCCCGGGTGGCCGGCTGCACGTAGTGCACCGGCACCGGCGCCGCGGTGAACGCCACGGGCCTGCGGTCGACCGGGAGCGGCCCCCCGGTGCCCGCGACGGCCTGCGCGTTCGCCCGGTACACCCCGGAGACGTACGCGGCCTTGAACCGCACCATCTCGTCGGTGCCGTACTTCAGATACCCGGAACCGGGCACGTTCGGCAGCTGGTACGCGTCCGGCACACCCAGCGCGGCGCGGGACTCCGCCGCCGAGAAGGTCCGCAGACCCACCCGGTACGACAGGTACGTCTCCAGCCCGCGCAGCCGGCCCTCCTCCAACCGCTGCGACGCCAGCAGGAGATGGACACCCAGCGATCGCCCGATGCGGCCGATCTGGACGAACATCTCGATGAAGTCCGGCATGGCGGTGAGCAGTTCGCTGAACTCGTCGATGACCAGCACCAGCGACGGGATGGGCTGCAGCGGCGACCCCGCGGCGCGCGCCTTCTCGTAGTCGTGGATGTTGGCGTAGTTGCCCGCGTCGCGCAGCATTTCCTGACGCCGGTTCAGCTCGCCGCGGATCGAGTCGCCCATGCGGTCGACCAGGGTGAGGTCGTCCGCGAGGTTGGTGATCACCGCGGCGACGTGCGGCATCTGCGACATGCCCGCGAAGGTGGCACCGCCCTTGAAGTCCGCGAGGACGAAGTTCAGGGTTTCCGAGGAGTGCGTGACGGCGAGGCCCAGCACCAGCGTCCGCAGCAGTTCGGACTTTCCGGAGCCGGTGGCGCCGACACACAGCCCGTGCGGCCCCATGCCCTCCTGCGCCGCCTCCTTCAGGTCCAGCATGACGGGCGCCCCGTCCTCACCGACACCGATCGGCACACGCAGCCGCTCCGCCTGCGAACGGGGCCGCCACGTGCGGGTGACGTCGACGGACGCCGCGTCCCCGAGGTTCAGCAGATCGGTGAAGTCGAGGTTGGCCAGCAGCGGTTCGTCGTCGTCGTCACCGCCCGTCGCGGCCCGCAGCGGGGCGAGCTGACGGGCCAGCGCCTCGGCGGCCTCCAGGCTCAGCCGGTCGGGCTCCCCGTCGTACACCATTCCGTGCCCCGACTCCAGCCGCAGCGAGCCGGGATGCACCACCACGGAGAGGCCGCCGCGCGCCCCGGTGACCTCACCCGGTACGACCTCGACGACCGTCACGCCCTGCAGCCCCTCGGGCGTCGCGAGCGCCGACACGGGGGGCAGCGACAGGCCGTCCAGGACGACGACGATGTGCGGCTGGTCCAGCAGCGGATGCCCGCCGGACTGGAAGCGCGGACGGCCCTCCAGCCGCCCCGCCAGCATCTCCTCCAGCTCCCGCACGTCGGAGGTGATCAGCCGCCGGCTGCCCGCCCCGTCACCGGGGCCCTGCGCCTGGACGTGCGGCAACCACTTCGCCCACTCCCACCCCGACGCCGCGCCCCGCCCGGTGACGACGGCGATGACCAGGTCCTCGGGGGAGTGCAGCGAGGCGAGCGAACCGACCATCGCGCGCGCCGTGGAGCGCACCGACTCGGCCTCGCCGGTGACGGTCAGGTGGTAGAAGGCGCGCAGCGAGACGGCCATCGGCAGGCCGTCCAGCACACTGTGCGCGTTGAGGAACTGCTGCATCGCCCCGGCGGTCAGCGGCTCCAGCTCGTCCACGGGGGCGGTCTCGGGGGCGATGAGCGGGGTGGCGAGCTGCTGACTGCCCAGCCCGATGCGTACCTGCCCGAAGTCGTCGTCGGCGACCCGCCGTTCCCACACCCGGCTGCCCTCGGCGACCAGCGCCCACAGCTGCTCCGGGGAGGGGTGGAGGTAGTACTGCGCGTCCCGTTGCAGATGCGCGGTCCGCAGCACCGTACGCCGCGTCTGAGTCAGGTACTTGAGGTAGTCACGCCGCATGTCGGCGAGCTCGCCCTGGGTCCCGCGCCGGTGCCGCACCAGCATCGCGATGGCCATGGCGATCGTCGAGGCGATCATCACCATGCCCATGATCCGCATGATCGGATTCGGCGTCATGAAGAAGAAGACGACCGAACCGCCCATGCCCAGCATCGGCAGCAGCTGCATGAGCGCGCCCTCCTGCTGCCCTCTGGGCAGTGGCGGAGGGGGTTGCACCTGCATCTGCTCGCCGGGTACCTCGGCGGGCAGAGCCCGCGGCGGGCGCTTGACGACGATCTGACTCACTGCTCACCAATTCCCTTGCCGGACGGAAAAGTTCCCACCGGCGCCCCCGTGGCGACGGGCCTCCATCCGCGGGCAAGGATCCTACTTGCGTGGGTGTCCGCCGCCCGGCGGTAGGGTGACCGGACGCGTTTGCGCAGCGATGAACTTCCGCAAAAAAACGGGTCATTCACAGTGCAACGCGGGCATCGGGCGCATGGGAACCACGAGGGGGATGCAGCACGTGAGTATGACGGCCCAAGCGGCGGCCACCGGAACCGGTCAGCCGGGCGCACCGGCCCCGTCGAGCGGTGGGACCGGCTTCTGCCGGATCACCGTCGTCGCCCCGGACGGCCGCATCGACGTGGCGCTGCCCGAGGACATCGCCGTGGCCGACCTCCACCCGGAGATCCTGCGGCTCTCCGGTCAGAGCCCCGAGGCGGGCGCCCCCGTCGGGTACCACCTGGTACGCCGCGACGGCACCGTCCTCGACAGTGCCCGCTCCCTGGCCTCCCAGCGCATCCTCGACGGCGAACTGCTGTCGCTGCGGCCCTTCGCCGAATCCCTGCCCCCGGCGGTCTTCGACGACGTCTCCGACGCCGTCGCGTCCGCCGTCGCCCGTGACCGCACCCTGTGGACCGACAGCGCGATGCGCGGCGCCGGCCTCTTCGGCGGCTCCGTCCTGCTGACGCTGCTCGCCTTCGTGCTGTGGACCGCCGACCCCCGCCACGACACACACGGCCTTCCGGGCATCCTGGCGGGCGTCACCGCCGTCCTGCTGCTCGCCCTCGCCGGTGTACGGGCCCGGGTGTACGACGACCGCGGCTCGTCCGTCGCCCTCGGTATCGGCTCGATGGCCAACGCCGCCGTCGCCGGCTCCGGACTGCTGCCCTTCGCGGACGGACAGGGCATCGGCAGACTCCAGTTCCTTCTCGCCTGCGCCGCCGTACTGGTCGCCTCGGTGATCCTGGTGATCGTCACCCCCGCCGGTGACAGCCCCTTCGTCGCGTTCGTCTTCGCCTCCACCGTCGGCCTCCTGGTGACGTTCATCGCCATCACGACCGACATGGCGCCCGCCGAGACCGCCGCCGTGTGCGCCGCGCTCTCCGTAGGAACACTGGCCTTCCTGCCCGGCCTCTCCACCCGCTTCGCCCGGCTCCCCATCGGGTTCGAGCCGCCCCGTACGGCCGCCGGTGACTACGGAAGCGACCCCGCGCCCCCCGCGCCCGTCGACCCCGAGCGCATCGCCGCCCAGGCCCGCCGCGGCCACGAACTCCTCGTCGGCCTGGTCGGCGGCTGCGCGCTGGTGGCCGTCGGCGCCGCCGCCGTGCTCGGCTTCTCCGACGGCGTGTGGGGCCAGCTCCTCGCCCTGGCCACCGGCGTCGCCATGCTGATGCGCGCCCACCTCTTCAGTTACACCGCGCAGGTCGGCTGCGCCCTCGCCGCCGGGCTCGGCGCCCTCGTCCTGCTGGGACTCGGTCTCTGCCTCAACCCCCCGGAGGGGCTGATCCGCGAGGCCCTGCGCGGTGACGGCGCGGGCCTCGACATCCGTACGGTCTGGCTGACCGCCGCCGTCGCCGGGATCGCCGCACTGATCATCGCCATAGGGCTGATCGTCCCGCGCAAGGGCGTCACCCCCTTCTGGGGCCGCTTCCTGGAGATCGCCGAATCCTTCGTACTACTGACGGTCGTCCCGCTGTGCCTCGCGGTGTTCGACGTCTACCACTCCATCCGTGCGTTGACGTCCTGACTGGCTGGTACGCTGTGTGACGGCCGTTTGTGTACGCGTTCCGGTCTGTCCGGAAACAGCGACCCCGTCAACAACGGCAGCTCATCCCCGCCACCCGAGTAACCGAAGATCCCCAGCGAATTCGACCTGGGGCACTCGATGGCCACGAAGACCCACGAGGAGTACGCGTGCCGCTTGCCGCCGCTACGAAGAAGCAGATCATGTCGGAGTTCGCCACCAAGGAAGGCGACACCGGCTCCCCCGAGGTCCAGGTCGCGATGCTCTCGCGCCGCATCTCGGACCTGACCGAGCACCTGAAGACGCACAAGCACGACCACCACTCCCGCCGCGGTCTGCTCATCCTGGTCGGCCAGCGCCGCCGCCTGCTGCAGTACCTGGCGAAGAAGGACATCCAGCGCTTCCGTGCCCTGGTCGACCGCCTGGGCATCCGCCGCGGTGCGGCCGGCGGCGCCAAGTAGCACGCCGTGAAGGGAGCGGTTCCCACACACCGGGAACCGCTCCCTTCGCCGTATGCGCACGAAGCTCAGTAACCTGTTCGCAGGAGCACAGCTCCCGGACACCGCTGAGAAGCGGTGACGGAACACCGGCAACACGAGCACGACCAGCACCACCCCGTACGACAGAAGGCACCACCCACTGACGAGGGGAAGCGCCCCTCCGCCGCCGGTCCTCGGTAGTGGCCCCCGGAACGGCGCGGCGAACGCCGCCCGCGGCCCACGCCGCCGCCCCGGGAGCTTCGATCGAAGACCGGCCCGCACCAAGGAGCGCTTCTCCGCCTGTCCCCCGCCACACGGGCGCGGGACGAAAGACGACAACGACAAGCAACGGAGAACCACTGGTGGAGAACGAGACCCACTACGCCGAAGCCGTCATCGACAACGGCACGTTCGGCACCCGCACCATCCGCTTCGAGACGGGCCGCCTGGCCAAGCAGGCCGCCGGCTCCGCCGTCGCGTACCTGGACGACGACACCATGGTGCTGTCGGCCACCACCGCGTCCAAGAAGCCCAAGGACCAGCTCGACTTCTTCCCCCTCACGGTGGACGTCGAGGAGCGGCAGTACGCCGCCGGCAAGATCCCCGGCTCGTTCTTCCGCCGCGAGGGCCGGCCCTCCGAGGACGCGATCCTCACCTGCCGCCTCATCGACCGGCCGCTGCGCCCCTCCTTCAAGAAGGGCCTGCGCAACGAGATCCAGATCGTCGAGACGATCATGGCGCTCAACCCCGACCACCTGTACGACGTGGTCGCGATCAACGCCGCCTCCTGCTCCACGCAGCTGGCCGGCCTGCCCTTCTCCGGCCCGATCGGCGGCACCCGTGTCGCCCTGATCAAGGGCCAGTGGGTCGCGTTCCCGACGCACACCGAGCTCGAGGACGCCGTCTTCGACATGGTGGTCGCCGGCCGCGTCCTCGAGGACGGCGACGTCGCGATCATGATGGTCGAGGCCGAGGCCACCACGAAGACCATCCAGCTCGTCGCCGACGGCGCGGACGCTCCCACCGAGGAGATCGTCGCCGCCGGTCTGGAAGCCGCGAAGCCCTTCATCAAGGCGCTCTGCAAGGCCCAGGCCGACCTCGCCGCCAAGGCCGCGAAGCCCACCGGCGAGTTCCCGGTCTTCCTCGACTACCAGGACGACGTCCTGGAGGCCCTCACCGCCGCCGTGAAGAGCGAGCTGTCGCAGGCGCTCACCATCGCCGGCAAGCAGGACCGCGAGACCGAGCTGGACCGCGTCAAGGAGCTCGCCGCCGAGAAGCTGCTCCCGCAGTTCGAGGGCCGCGAGAAGGAGATCTCCGGTGCGTACCGCGCGCTGACGAAGTCCCTGGTCCGCGAGCGCGTCATCAAGGACAAGGTCCGCATCGACGGCCGCGGCGTCACGGACATCCGTACGCTCGCCGCCGAGGTCGAGGCCATCCCGCGCGTGCACGGTTCCGCGCTGTTCGAGCGTGGCGAGACCCAGATCCTGGGCGTCACCACCCTCAACATGCTCCGCATGGAGCAGCAGTTGGACACCCTCTCGCCGGTGACCCGCAAGCGCTACATGCACAACTACAACTTCCCGCCGTACTCCGTCGGCGAGACCGGCCGCGTCGGTTCGCCGAAGCGCCGCGAGATCGGCCACGGAGCGCTCGCCGAGCGCGCCATCATGCCGGTGCTGCCGACGCGCGAGGAGTTCCCCTACGCGATCCGCCAGGTCTCCGAGGCGCTGGGCTCCAACGGCTCGACGTCCATGGGCTCGGTCTGCGCCTCCACCATGTCGCTGCTGAACGCCGGTGTGCCCCTCAAGGCCCCCGTCGCCGGTATCGCCATGGGCCTGATCTCCCAGGAGATCGACGGCAAGACGCACTACGTCGCCCTCACCGACATCCTCGGTGCGGAGGACGCCTTCGGCGACATGGACTTCAAGGTCGCCGGTACGAAGACGTTCGTCACCGCGCTCCAGCTCGACACCAAGCTCGACGGCATCCCCGCCTCGGTCCTGGCCGCCGCGCTGAAGCAGGCCCGCGACGCCCGCCTCCACATCCTCGATGTGATGAACGAGGCCATCGACGTCCCGGACGAGATGTCCCCGAACGCCCCGCGGATCATCACCGTCAAGATCCCCGTGGACAAGATCGGTGAGGTCATCGGCCCCAAGGGCAAGATGATCAACCAGATCCAGGAGGACACCGGCGCCGACATCACGATCGAGGACGACGGCACCATCTACATCGGTGCCGCCGACGGACCGGCCGCCGAGGCCGCCCGCGCCACGATCAACGGCATCGCCAACCCGACCATGCCGGAGGTCGGCGAGCGCTACCTGGGCACGGTCGTCAAGACCACCACCTTCGGTGCGTTCGTGTCGCTGCTCCCCGGCAAGGACGGTCTGCTGCACATCTCGCAGATCCGCAAGCTCGCCGGCGGCAAGCGCGTCGAGAACGTCGAGGACGTCCTCGGCGTCGGCCAGAAGGTCCAGGTCGAGATCGCCGAGATCGACCAGCGCGGCAAGCTCTCCCTGATCCCCGTGATCGAGGGCGAGGACGAAGAGAAGAACGACAAGCAGGACGACCAGAAGGACGAAGCCTCCCAGTGACGTTTCGTAGTTCCACGACGACGGCCCGCACCTCCTCGGAGGTACGGGCCGTCGCCCGTACCCAAACCCTCCTGGAGGGGCAGAACGGCATCGGCACCGTCCGCCGCACGACCCTCCCCGGCGGCCTGCGCGTCGTCACCGAGACCCTGCCGTCCGTACGGTCGGCGACCTTCGGCATCTGGGTACAGGTCGGCTCACGCGACGAGACGCCCACGCTCAACGGCGCCACGCACTATCTGGAACACCTCCTCTTCAAGGGCACCAAGAAGCGCAGCGCCCTCGACATCTCCTCCGCCATAGACGCGGTCGGCGGCGAGATGAACGCCTTCACGGCGAAGGAGTACACCTGCTACTACGCGCGCGTGCTCGACACCGACCTCCCTCTCGCCATCGACGTCGTGTGCGACATGCTCACGGGCTCGCTCATCGAGGCCGAGGACGTCGATGCCGAGCGCGGCGTCATCCTCGAAGAGATCGCCATGACCGAGGACGACCCGGGCGACTGCGTGCACGACCTCTTCTCGCACACGATGCTCGGGGACACCCCCCTCGGCCGCCCCGTCCTGGGCACCGTCGACACCGTCAACGCCCTGGACCGCACCCGGATCGCCCGCTTCTACAAGAAGCACTACGACCCGACGCACCTGGTCGTCGCCGCCGCGGGCAACGTCGACCACGCCACCGTCGTACGGCAGGTGCGCCGCGCCTTCGAGAAGGCCGGCGCCCTCTCCCGTACGGACGCCGTCCCCGTCGCCCCGCGCGAGGGGCGCCGTGACCTGCGCACTGCGGGCCGCGTCGAACTGCTGAACCGCAAGACGGAGCAGGCGCACATCGTCCTCGGCATGCCGGGCCTCTCCCGCACCGACGAGCGCAGGTGGGCCCTGGGGGTCCTCAGCACGGCTCTCGGCGGCGGTATGAGCTCCCGGCTCTTCCAGGAGGTGCGGGAGAAGCGTGGCCTCGCCTACAGCGTGTACTCGTACACCTCCGGCTTCGCCGACTGCGGACTTTTCGGCGTCTACGCGGGCTGCCGCCCCAGCCAGGTCCACGACGTGCTGAAGATCTGCCGCGACGGGCTGGAGCAGGTAGCGTCCGAAGGACTCGGCGACGAGGAGATCGGCCGCGCCGTCGGGCAGCTCTCCGGTTCCACCGTCCTCGGCCTGGAGGACACCGGCGCGCTGATGAACCGCATCGGCAAGAGCGAGCTGTGCTGGGGCACGCAGATGTCCGTGGACGACATGCTCGCGCGGATAGCCGCCGTCACCCCCGACGACGTGCGCGCCGTGGCACGCGACGTACTGGGACAGCGACCCTCGCTGTCGGTCATCGGGCCCCTCAAGGACAAGCAGGCCGACCGTCTCGACGAGGCCGTCGCCTGACCCCCGTCCTCCCAGCCTCCTAAGGAAGCGAAGCGATGAGCACCAAACTGCGGGTGGCCGTTCTCGGCGCCAACGGGCGGATCGGCTCCGAGGCCGTACGGGCCGTCGAGGCGGCCGACGACATGGAACTGGTCGCGGCCCTCGGACGCGGCGACAAACTGGAGACCCTCGTCGACACGGGCGCCCAGGTCGCCGTCGAACTGACCACCCCCACCGCGGTGATGGGCAACCTCGACTTCCTTGTACGGCACGGCATCCACGCCGTCGTCGGTACCACCGGCTGGACCGACGACCGCCTGGCGCAGCTGGAGACGGTGCTGGCGGGCTCCCCGGAGACGGGCGTGCTCATCGCGCCCAACTTCTCCATCGGAGCCGTCCTCACCATGAAGTTCGCCCAGGCGGCGGCCCGTTACTTCGAGTCCGCCGAGGTCGTCGAGCTGCACCATCCCAACAAGGCCGACGCCCCGTCGGGCACCGCCGCGCGCACCGCCCAGCTGATCGCCGCCGCCCGCGCCGAGGCCGGCTCCGCGCCCCAGCCCGACGCCACGGTCACGGCGCTGGACGGTGCGCGCGGCGCGGACGTCGACGGGGTCCGGGTCCACTCGGTACGGCTCCGGGGACTGCTCGCCCACCAGGAGGTTCTGCTCGGCGGCGAAGGGGAGACGCTCACCATCCGGCACGACTCCCTGCACCACAGCAGCTTCATGCCGGGGATCCTCCTCGGCGCCCGCAGGGTCATCAGCACACCGGGCCTCACCTTCGGCCTGGAACACTTCCTCGATCTGAACCTGCCGGACTGACCGCCGTGCGCGCCAAGATCATGTACTTCGTCATGGCCACCGTCCTCGTCGGCTACTTCGTCCTGGCCGGCGGCCGCGGCGTCGCGCTCATCGGCATCGGCACGCCGCTGACCGTCACATTCGGGATCGCGGTGCTGGTGCTGCCGTTCATCGGGGCCTGGTTCCTCTGGCACAACACCCGGTTCGTGCAGCGGGCCAACCGGCTCGCCGCGGAGCTGGACGCGGAGGGCGGTCTGCCGGTCGACGAGCTGGTGCGCACCGCGAGCGGCCGTGTCGACCGGGCGTCGGCGGACGCCGTGTTCGCGGCCCGCCGCGCGGAGACCGAGGACACCCCGGGGGACTGGCGCTGCTGGTTCCGCCTCGCGGTCGCCTACCGCGACGCCGGCGACACTCCCCGGGCCCGTGAGGCGATGCGGCGCGCCATCGCGCTCCACGGGGCGGGCCCCGCGACGGCCGCGGAGTGACACCGAGCTGAGCCGAGGGGCGTCGCCACGTCGCGCTGTCGCGGTGGCGCCGCGCTCCCGGCCGATCGGTCCCAGCAGGCCGACCGACCCGGCGGATCCGTCAGGTCGGGTCCGAGCCGACCACTTGTTCCGAGCCTCCGGTCGGCGTCCTGCCGGCCTTCGTCCGGCCACCTCGCGACCACCAACTCGCGACTACGGTGCGCGGGTTCAGACGCGCCGGTACTCGTCGCCCCACGCCTCGACGGAGTCCGCCGCCCGGTCGAACGCCTCGGGGCGGGACAGGAAGTCAGCGTTGTGATCCGTGAGCAGCAGCCGCTTCTCGCCGTCACGGAGTACGAGAAGAAGCCCCTGCCCCTGCACCGTCCGCGGCAGCCCCAGCCAGCGCACCGGCTGCTGCACCGTACGGACCTCCACGGCCTCTCTCCACGGCACGGTCTTGGTCGTGAGCAGCCCCACCCGCCGTACGCCGTGCCGGCTCACCCACGCGCCCACCCTCAGCAGCCGCAGGGCGGCGGCGATCATCACCAGCGCGATGCCGAGGCACACGGCGGCGCCGGACGCTGCCCCTGCGAACGCGATGATCATCGTCGCGAGCAGCACGAACGAGGCGAGCAGCAGGAGCAGCGCCGACGCGCCGACCCGCCACGGTCCCGGACGGTACGGGCGGCGCCAGCTGTCGTGGTCGTCGAACGGGAGCGCGACATTGTCGCTGGTCTCGTCAAACGCACGGTCGGCCGTCAGGAAGGGCAGGGGCACGACTGATCCTCACTCACAAGCACGCTCGATCGGGCGGTGCTGGCTGAGGTTATCGAGGAGCACCCGGGCAGGACCACTCAGGGGGGCCGGACGGGTCAGCGGCCCTGGGCCGCTTCGGGCTGTTGCACCTGTCCGGAGGGCTGACCCGATTCGAGGGACGGCAGCCCGAACAGCAGCGAACCGGCGAGCCCGGCCGTGACGACCAGCCCGATGAGGGCGCGACTCAGCAGCTCGGACCGGCTGATCCGCTGCCTGGGAGGCGGAGTGACGTTGCTGCGGAAGCGGTCGGCCTCGGCGACGAATGCGAATGGGACGGCTTCACGCCGGCGGAACATGGGGGAGAACTCCTTGCGGTCGTACGAGGGGAAGGTCGGTCCGGCGTCGGACGAAGTGACCCGGCGCCGCTACTGAGTCAGACGCGCGGGACGGTCATTTGGTGCCCGATTTCACCGAATTGACGAACAACAGCACGACCTGCGGACGGGCGTCGGCGACGTCCACCCGTACGGTGCCGCGTGTGACCGGAGTCGTCGCCAGTGCCTTGAGCGCCTGGTCGTAGAGTGGGCGCCGCCCGTTGGACGTGACAGGAAGGACCCCGCCGGTGAGTGACATCCCCGCAGACTCCAAGCCCAGCTTCCGCAGTGAGGTGACCGTCGACCTGGTGAAGCACAGCGCGGGCGACTCGGACGTCCTGTGGGCCGCACGCGTCTCCACCGCGGGTGAGCAGTCCCTGGAGGAGCTGTCCAAGGACCCCGAGCGCTCCAAGGGCCTCATCAACTTCCTGATGCGCGACCGCCACGGCAGCCCCTTCGAGCACAACTCGATGACCTTCTTCATCAGCGCCCCGATCTTCGTCTTCCGCGAATTCATGCGGCACCGGGTCGGCTGGTCCTACAACGAGGAATCCGGCCGCTACCGGGAGCTCCAGCCCGTTTTCTACGTCCCCGACCCCTCACGCAAGCTGGTCCAGGAGGGCCGCCCCGGCAAGTACGTCTTCGTCGACGGCACGCAGGAGCAGCAGGACCTCACCGAGCGCGTGATGACGGAGTCGTACCGCCGGGCGTACGAGGCGTACCAGGAGATGCTGGCGGCCGGTGTCGCCCGAGAGGTGGCCCGTGCGGTGCTGCCCGTGGGCCTCTACTCGTCGATGTACGCGACGTGCAACGCACGCTCGCTGATGCACTTCCTCGGGCTGCGCACCCAGCACGAGGCGGCGAAGGTCCCGTCCTTCCCGCAGCGGGAGATCGAGATGGTCGGCGAGAAGATGGAGGAGCAGTGGGCGCGGCTCATGCCGCTCACGCACGCCGCCTTCAACGGCAACGGCAGGGTCGCGCCGTAGCGCGCCGAGGGCCCCGCAGGGCTGGCATTGCGCACAGATGTGCCACTGAGGTCCGAAGTGTCCGGATTGCGACGTTTCGAGTAGTTCATCTAGGCTGATCAGACGGACCCGGCACTGCCTGAACCCCCGAGCAGTCAGTGCCGGGCTCCGTACTCCCGCCCCTCCGGGGGAGTCGTCACCGTGCGTCACGAGCAGCTCAACGGCTCCCGTCACCCCAGAGCCCGCACCGGCACCGCGGGCCCACGACCTGCCCGTGTGCCCCCGAGGGGACACGCCGGGCCGAGCAACGAGTAGCGTGTTACCCATGGCTCCGATCTCCACTCCGCAGACCCCCTTCGGGCGGGTCCTCACCGCCATGGTCACGCCGTTCACGGCGGACGGCGCACTCGATCTCGACGGCGCCCAGCGACTCGCCTCCCATCTGGTGGACGCAGGCAACGACGGCCTGATCATCAATGGCACCACCGGCGAGTCCCCGACCACCAGCGACGCGGAGAAAGACCAGCTCGTACGAGCCGTCCTGGAGGCGGTCGGAGACCGGGCCCATGTCGTCGCCGGAATCGGCACGAACGACACCCGGCACAGCCTCGAGCTCGCCCGCACCGCCGAACGCACCGGCGCGCACGGCCTGCTCGCGGTGACCCCGTACTACAACAAGCCCCCGCAGGAAGGCCTCTTCCAGCACTTCACGGCCATCGCCGACGCCACCGGGCTGCCGGTGATGCTGTACGACATCCCGGGCCGAAGCGGCGTCCCCATCGACACCGAGACACTCATCCGTCTCGCCCAGCACCCGCGGATCGTCGCCAACAAGGACGCCAAGGGCGACCTGGGCCGAGCCAGCTGGGTCATCGCGCAGAGCGGCCTCCCCTGGTACTCGGGGGACGACATGCTCAACCTCCCGCTCCTCGCGGTCGGCGCCATCGGCTTCGTCTCCGTCGTCGGCCACGTGGTCACGCCGGAACTGCGCGCCATGCTCGACGCGCACGTCTCCGGTGACGTCCAGAAGGCCACGGAGATCCACCAGAAGCTGCTCCCCGTCTTCACCGGCATGTTCCGTACGCAGGGAGTCATCACCACCAAGGCGGCGCTCACCCTGCAGCAGCTGCCGGCCGGCCCGCTGCGCCTCCCGCTCGTCGAACTGACCGAGCACGAGACGGCGCAGCTCAAGATCGATCTCGCGGCCGGCGGGGTAGAGCTCTGATCGAGGCATCGCCTTCATGGACACGATTCATGGACCAGGTCGCATGAATATCGAAAATATCGAACTTCACAACTGAATAAACGAACACCGAACGTGCAGGGCATTCCGCCCCACTCGGACAACAAGCAAGTGCGACAGCAAGTGCACGAATGTCATGCGCGCCACGTGCCTCACCGGTACGTGGCGTGTGTGGTGAGGAGAGTCTTTTGAGTCATCCGCATCCCGAACTCGGCGCCCCGCCGAAGCTGCCCAAGGGCGGCCTGCGTGTCACCCCGCTCGGTGGCCTCGGCGAAATCGGCCGGAACATGACGGTCTTCGAATACAACGGCCGGCTGCTGATCGTCGACTGCGGCGTCCTCTTCCCCGAAGAGGAACAGCCGGGCATCGACCTGATCCTGCCGGACTTCACCACCATCCGTGACCGCCTCGACGACATCGAGGGGATCGTCCTCACGCACGGCCACGAGGACCACATCGGTGGTGTCCCGTTCCTGCTCCGGCTGAAGCCGGACATCCCCCTCATCGGCTCCAAGCTGACCCTCGCCCTGATCGAGGCCAAGCTCCAGGAGCACCGCATCCGCCCGTACACCCTCGAAGTCACCGAGGGCCACCGCGAGCGCATCGGGCCGTTCGACTGCGAGTTCGTCGCGGTGAACCACTCGATCCCGGACGCGCTGGCCGTCGCCATCCGCACCCCCGCGGGAATGGTGGTCCACACCGGCGACTTCAAAATGGACCAGCTCCCGCTGGACCGCCGGCTGACCGATCTGCCGACCTTCGCCAGACTCGGCGAGGAGGGCATCGATCTGCTGCTCTCCGACTCGACCAACGCCGAGGTGCCGGGCTTCGTCCCGCCCGAGCGGGACATCTCGAACGTCCTGCGGCAGGTCTTCGGCAGTGCCCAGAAGCGGATCATCGTGGCGAGCTTCGCCAGCCACGTACACCGCATCCAGCAGATCCTCGACGCGGCCCACGAGTACGGCCGCAGAGTCGCGTTCGTCGGCCGCTCGATGGTCAGGAACATGGGGATCGCCAGGGACCTCGGCTACCTCAAGGTCCCGGCCGGACTCGTCGTCGACGTCAAGACACTAGACGACCTCCCCGACAGCGAGGTCGTCCTCGTCTGCACCGGCTCCCAGGGCGAACCGATGGCCGCGCTCTCACGCATGGCCAACCGCGACCACCAGATCCGGATCGTCCCCGGCGACACGGTGATCCTCGCGTCGTCCCTGATCCCGGGCAACGAGAACGCGGTCTACCGCGTCATCAACGGCCTGACCCGCTGGGGCGCGAACGTCGTCCACAAGGGCAACGCCAAGGTCCATGTCTCGGGCCACGCGTCGGCCGGCGAACTGCTGTACTTCTACAACATCTGCAAGCCGAAGAACCTCATGCCGGTTCACGGCGAATGGCGCCATCTGCGCGCCAACGCCGAACTCGGCGCGCTGACCGGGGTGCCGAAGGACCACATCGTCATCGCCGAGGACGGAGTCGTCGTCGACCTGGTCGACGGCAAGGCGAGAATCGTCGGCAAGGTCCAGGCGGGTTACGTGTACGTCGACGGGCTCTCGGTCGGCGATGTGACCGAGACCTCCCTCAAGGACCGCCGCATCCTCGGCGACGAGGGCATCATCTCCGTGTTCCTGGTGGTGGATTCGACGACCGGGAAGGTCGTGGGCGGTCCGCACATCCAGGCGCGAGGCTCCGGCATCGAGGACTCCGCGTTCTCCGCCGTCATCCCCAAGATCGAGGAGATCATCGGGAAGTCGGCATCGGACGGTGTCGCCGAGCCCCACCAACTCCAGCAGCTGGTACGGCGATCGGTGGGCAAGTGGGTCTCCGACACCTACCGCCGGCGCCCGATGATCCTGCCTGTGGTCGTCGAGGTCTGACCTCGGGTTCGACCTCAACACTGGAGCGGGGCCCCCGATTTGCTTCGGGGGCCCCGCTCCAGTAGGTTTACGGCTCCACCTGAACGGGAGCGCCGAGGCAGAGACTTGCCGGGAGTCGAGTACCGGACCGGGTGGGAATTCCGACTCAGAATCTCTGATAAAGTCGGATTCGCCGAAAGAGAAACGCGAAAGCGGATATCTGAAAGCAACTCCCGCTGACCGGGAATCAGGCGCCGAAAGGTTCTGATAGAGTCGGAAACGCAAGACAGCAGGACCGAAGGGAAAGCCCGGAGGGA
>NZ_JAAPBF010000155.1 GCF_022695985.1 Streptomyces sp. NP-1717
GACGACTCGTCGGAGCTGTGCGTGCTGGTCCTGTGTGTGGGCCTGAACTCCGGCAAGTGAGCCGCACCGACGGGCCCCGCCCCCGGCCTCCGGGGGCGGGGCCCGTCGGCGCGCGTGCCCTGACTCATCTCATGGGCGTCTCACGCGCGTCGCAGAGCCATCGGTTCCGGCAGCGTGAGGGCGGAATGGGCCGGTCGTCCCCCGGGGGCGGGCACGGCGCCGCCCAGTGCGCGCAGCATCTCGTTGCGCCGCTCCAGGGCCTGTGCGGTGGCCGGGAAGAGCGCGGCGTCGCCCTCGCCGACCTGGTCCTGGTTCACGGTCACGAAGTGACGGGTGCTGTGTTCGTACGCGGCGAAGCCCGCGGCGTGGTCCCGGTCGGCCAGGGAAGCGGCGAGCATGTACGCGCCGACGAGCGCGAGGCTTGAGCCCTGTCCGGTGAGGAACGAGGGCGCGTACGCGGCGTCGCCCACCAGCGCGACCCTGCCGGCCGACCAGCGTGGCATCCGGATCTGGCTGACCGTGTCGAAGAACAGGTCGTCCGCGTCGCGCATGGCGGCGACCATCCCCGGGACCTCCCATCCCGCGTCGGCGAAGACCGAGGCGACCAGGTCCCGTTGGGCTTCCGGGTTCCGGAACGCGTCGAACGGCGCTCGCGGCCGGGCGAAGTTCAGGAAGGCGTGCACGTCGTCGCCGCCCCCCACGGCGTAGAGGGCCGCGGCCCTGCCCGGGGTGTTCCACAGCACGGTCTCGTGGGAGAGCCCGAAGGTGTTGCGCATGGTGAACCCGGCGAAGCAGTAGCCGAGATACCGGTGGTACCGCTCCTCTGGGCCGAAGACCGTCGCGCGGGTACGTGAGTGCAGTCCGTCCGCGCCGAACACCATGTCGAACGTACGCCGGCCGCCCCCGCGGAAGGTGACGTCGACCCCGTGGCCGGACTGGTCGAGGGTGTCGACGCGGTCGTCGAACAGGAACTCCACGTCGTCACGGACCGCCGTGTGCAGAGCGCGTGTCAGATCCCCGCGCCGCACCTCGATGTCCTGTCCCGCGACACCGCCGGTGAGGGTGTGCGGGTCGACCGACGCGATCTCGCCGCCGTCCCCGTCGAGGAAGGTCAGCCGGCGCAGATCGATGTGCGCGTCCCGCAGCCCCGGCAGGATGCCCATCCGCCGGACGACCTCAAGTGCGGTGCCGCGCACGTCGATCGGGTAACCCCCGTCACGGAGCGCGCCCGCCTTCTCGACCACCGTGACCTCGTATCCGTAGCGGTTCAGCCAGAACGCGAGGGCGGGCCCCGCGATACTGGCCCCGGATATCAGGACCTTGGGTCTCGGCGTCGTGCGGACATTCCTCAACTGATCGGTGCGGGTCATGGTCATTCCTTGATTCCTTTGCTCATGGTCCGGACGACGAGCAGGGACAGCGCCGTGACGACGGCGGCCATGACGAAGCCGGTGACGAAGGCCGATTCGGCCGGGACGTCCGACCCGGCGGGGGTCGCGGCGGTGAGGATCGCGCCGCTGACCTGCACACCCACGGCGAAGCCGAGCACGCGGGTCACCAGGACCAGGCCGGTGGCGATGCCGGTGTCGCTCTGGTCGACGGATGTGGCGGTGCTGGTCACCATCGCCGTGACGCACAGGCCGTTGGCGAGCGCGATCAGCATCTTGCCGATGACGAGGTGCCAGACCTCGGTGTGTACGGCCGCCAGGGCGATCAGCCCGGCGACCATGATGACGACCCCGGCGGTGACCACGGCACGCGAGCCGTAACGCCGCGCCCCGAGCCCGGCGATCGGCCCGGCCAGCGACGCGGCCACGGCGCCGGGCAGCAGGAAGAAGCCGATCTCGGTGGCACTGGCCCCGAAGCCGTACTCGTCGGCGGAGACCGCGAAGAGCTGCGGGACGAGATAGACCGGCACCGAGGTACCGACGCAGATCACGAACGTCAGCACGCACGACTTCCACACGGCGGGCCGGGCCAGCATCCGCAGATCGACCATCGGCGAGACCGCACGGCGCTCGACGGCGATCCAGCCGGCCACGAAGGCGGCCAGGACCAGGACGAGGGCGGCGAGTACGAGGGGCTGCGAGAGGAGGTCGGGCGCCATCGCGAGTACGAGCATGAGTGTGACCAGCGTCCCGCTCAGCAGGGCCAGTCCGGGCCAGTCGACGCCTGAGCCGTCCGAACGACCGGGCGGATCATGGGGCATCAGCCTGTTCACGAGCAGGGTGGACCCGATGACCGCGATCGTCGGCAGCGCGAACATCCAGTGCCGGGACAGCCCTTCGGCCACCGGCCCGGCCGACAGCGTTCCCGCCATCCCGCCCCCGACGAACAGCCCGCTGACCACCCCGATGGCCACCTTCGCCTCTCCGGCGGGGAGGTGTTCGCGTACGAGGATGAACGACAGGGGCAGCGCGCCCACCATCGCCCCCTGAAGTATCTGACCGAGCAGCAGCACCGGCAGATTGGGCGCCATGGCGGACACCAGACCGCCGGCACAGACCACCGCCATCAGCCGGATCAGGACCCGTTTTCCGCCGTAGCGGTCACCGAACTTGCCCGCGACCGGCGTGATGAGCGCGCCGGTGATGAGCAGCACGATGCTGAGTAACGCGCCTTCGGCCGGGCTCATGCGCAGTTCGCGTTGCAGGAGCGGGAGCGTCGGCGTCACCACCGATTCCAGGGCGCCGGTGGCGAGGGCCAGCATGCCGAGGGACCAGACAGCGGCCCTTCCGATGCGGACCGGTGGAGTGAGAGTTGCGGTCATGGACGTCCTTCCGTCATGGCGGGGCGGGCAAGGGGTCGATGCCGAGCCGTAACTACACTACACCGTGCAGTGTAGGACGCTAGGATGAGTCCATGCCGACCACGAAGACGCTGCGCGAGGGGTCCACACACAAGCGGGCCGCCATCCTCTCGGCGGCCCGCGAACTGTTCCTTGCCGACGGCTTCGACCGGTCCAGCGTGGACGCGGTCGCCGCGCGCGCCGGGGTGTCCAAGCGGACGGTCTACGACTACTTCGGCGACAAGCAGACCCTGTTGCGGGCGGTCGTGGACGCCGTCGGGGAGTCGATGATCGCCACGGTCCGGCGCACCCTCGACGACACCCTCACCGACCTCACCGAGGACACCGGTCTTGAGGACGCCCTGGTCACGTTCTCGATGCGCATCTCGACCGACATGCTCGACTCGGCGGAGTACGCGACGCTGCAACGACTGGTCCGCGCGGAATCCGGCAACCTGCCCCACCGGGGCTACAACTCCATGGCCGACACCCCCGACGAGGCACTCGCCGAGCGGTTCGCCGCCCTCGCCGAGGCCGGGCTGCTCGACGTCCCCGACCCCCGGCTCGCGGCCGATCAGTTCATCGCGCTGACCTTCGGCGTCGCGCTGGACAGGCTCGGTTCCGCGAACGCCGCCGAGGACGACCGTGTCCGGCCCCTCGTCGTCGAGGGAGTGCGGACCTTCCTGCGCGCGTACCGGACCGGATAGCGCCGGGTCGGTACGCGGTGGTGCGACCGGGCCCGACGGACCGTCCGGTCATCGCTCAGTGAGCGCCGGCCGGACTCGGCGCCAACTCGGCGACCAGCTCGTCACCGTCGACCACCCCGGTGGGCACGAATCCCAGCGATGCGTAGAGCCGTCCGGCGACGACGTTGTCCGGATGCCAGGAGAGCCGGATCGCCCAGCAACCCTCCTGCGCCCCCAGCCAGCCCGTCATGGTCCGCAGCAGGGCGCGGCCGACACCCTTGCCCTGCTCGGCGGCGTCGATCAGCATTCCGCCGATCCAGTGCGAGCCGTCGTCGTCCCGGCCCCACATGACGTGACCGACGACCGCGGCGTCGGCACAGACCGCCAGCGAGTTCCAGTCGTCCTCGCGCATCGACAGCAGGAGATAGCGGGCCGCCGTGGCGGCGACATAACTCCGCTGGTCGTCGAGAGGCGCGACGTCGGCGACGGCGCGCCAGTTCTCGCCGTCCACCTCTCGCAAGGTGACGTGCCGTCCGGCCTTGTCGGTGAACCCGTAATCAATCACGCGACGAGGCTAGTGCGCGCGGTTCAGCGACGCGTGAGAGTTTTTTCCGTCGCGGCCGGGTCATTCGGCCCAGGTGAGGAACGCCGCCCAGGCTGCGGGGGCGACGGCGAAGGTGGGGCCTTCGTGGACCTTGGAGTCGCGGAGGTGGACGGCGTGGGGGCAGGTGGCGACCTCGACGCACTCGCCGCCGCTGTCACTGCTGTAGCTCGACTTGTGCCAGTCGAAGGCGACCTCGACGCATTCGCCGCCGCTGGAGCTGCTGTAGCTCGACTTGAACCACCGCAAGGTGCTGGTCATTCCTGTTCTCCTGCCAACCGCTCGATGAGGCCCAGCGATTCACGAGGACCCAGGGCCTGTGATCGGATCTTCGCATAACGCTGGGCGTAGGTGCTCACCTTTGCGGGGTCGGAGATCAGCAGGCTCTCGTCCTGTGGTTCGAGGTAGGCCAGATGGTCATGTTCTGGTGTCTCCACCAGGGTCATTCCGCCTCGTGCTCCCGCGTGCTCGGCACTCAGGCCGCAGTCCAGCGGGAGCACCTGAAGTGTCACGTTACGGCGCCTCCCGCACTCCGCCAAGTGCGAAAGCTGGTCACGCATGACCTCCCGGCTCCCGATCGTCCGCCGGAGCACCGACTCCTCCAGGATGACTTCGATGAGCGCCACCGGCTCCCGGTTGAACAGCGCCTTCCGCGCCATCCTTGCCTCGACCAATTCCTCCACCCGCTGTTCGGACAGGGGCGGATAGCCTCCGCCGATCAGCGCCCGTGCGTACGCCTCTGTCTGGAACAGGCCGTGCACCACCAGCGTCGCGTACAGACACAGGCCCACCGCCTTCTGCTCCAGCAGCACATAGTTCTTGAACTGCGCCGGGTACTTGTCCAGCCGTACGTACTCCCGCGCCTGCTCGAAGATGCCGATCTCGTCACCCAGCGCCCGTTCCAGCGCCACCAGCATGTCGTCGCTCGCCGGTTGCGCGCAGGTCTCCATCGCGCTCACGGCTGCCGCCGAGAAGCCGATTTCGGCGCCGAGTTGTTCCTGCGTCAGGTTCTTCCGTACGCGCATCGTGCGCGCGATGTCCGCCACCAATCGCGTCGCCGGACCCGCCGATTCCTTGTTCTCTGCTCGCGCCATTGCGATCACCGTTTCGACTCGACCGGACTCAACCGGTCACAACTGATCCTCGCTGAATTCGACCTCACGTAACGGGAGTTCGTGCAGGTCAACCGGTGTCCGACCGCTCCCGTCGCACCATGGAAAACGCTACCGGCGACTACGCAGAATGTCCGCGTGAATACAGAGAATGAGCGTTCATCGCGCGACTGGCTACCCAAGACGGGATTCCAGCTCCGCAAGGCCGGTGTGCGATTCGACGCCGTGCGCGTCGACGGGGCGGACGGACGGCGACTCGCCGACATGATGGACTCCATTACCGCGGGAGATCCCGGCCCCATCGTGACCGAGTCGAATCGGTGCCGGGCGGTGTACTTCTATCTCCCCGCCGGGAGCACCGCGTACCGGGTCTGGGCGCCTGGGGTGACGCGGTTCAACTCCGTCAGCGGCACCGTGAGTTACGTCCCGGTGCCCGCGCTCAGCGGGGACACCTGGCCGCTTTTCTGGTACTGCCCGCCCTCGAATCCGGACCGCTTCGTCCATCCGGCGATCCTGCGCAATGCCGCTGCCGCGCTGTTCGGGCACCCGATGTCGTTCGCCGGGGAAGACGGCCGCTGAGCTGCGGTTTGGGCCCGGCATGGGTCCTGGGGTGGGTCCGAGGGCCCTTCGAATTGGAGTGCGTACGTACCTAGTGTCCGGTATACGCGCCGGGTTGGGGGACTGGGCGACATGCACGTCGTTGCTTGAAAGGTTTTCCCGTTGTTGGACTCGAAGGGCCTGGCGCTCCAGGCCGGCGCACCGCCGGCGCATCGCTGGGAGTTGCCGAAACCGCTGATCGTGACCCGGGTTCTGCTGTATCTGATATTCGCCCTGACGTTGATGGGCGGCGTCGGTGTGGTGGACTCGATGCTGGATCTCGGCCGTCACATCACGCCGACGTTGACTCTGGCCGCGCTGTACGCGGTGGTGCCGGGGATCGCGGCCGTGGTGCTGGCGCGGCGGTTGTGGACCGGGGGGAAAGCGGTCTGGTTCGCGTTGATCGGGCTCCAGGCGTGGCTGCTGATCGGCAGCGTCGTCAATCTGTACGCGGGTTCCACGCGCGGGCTCAGTCAAATGCTGCTTCCGGGCGCGTTGTTGGCGCTGCTGAGTGTGGGTGCGAGCCGGGCGTGGTTCGAGCTGCCGACGGATCAGCGGGCCAAGAGGCCACCGTTGACGCTTGGGCGGCTGCGCCGCGAGGCGTTCCCGTCGATTCCGCATCTGATCACGTGGCGGCGGAATCGGGGCCAGTCCACCGTCGAGTACGTCGGCATGGTCGGCCTGGTCGCGCTGATCATCGGCACGCTTCTCTTCAGCGGAGTGGGTACCCAGGTCGCGACCGGTCTCCAGAACGCGGTGTGCAACGTCCTGGGCGGCGAGTGCGAGAGCGAGACGGTCGTCGGGGACGACGGTGGCGGCGACAACGGCGGGGGTGACTCCGGCGGGGGCGACAACGGCGGTTCTTCCGGTGGCGGCGACAACGGTGGCTCCGACAGCGGCGGTGGTGCTGACGGCGGTAGTGACTCCGGTGGTTCGGACAGCGGTGGTTCTTCTGGCGGTGCGGACGGAGGTTCGGACTCCGGTGGTTCCGACAGCGGTGGTTCCTCTGGCGGTGCGGACGGAGGTTCGGACTCCGGCGGTTCGGACAGCGGTGGTGCGGTCGGGGGTGCGTCTGGCAGCTCGTCCGGTGGTAACAGCTCCGGCGGTGGTGACAGCGGCGGGTCCGACAGCGGCGGTGGTGCGGACGGCGGTGGCGATTCCGGTGGTTCCGACAGCGGTGGTTCTTCTGGCGGTGCTGACGGTGGTGGTGACTCCGGTGGTTCCGACAGCGGTGGTTCTTCCGGTGGTGCTGACGGCGGTGGCGACAGTGGCGGCTCCGACTCCGGTGGTTCGGACTCCGGCGGCGGTGCTGACGGCGGTGGCGATTCCGGAGGTTCCGACAGCGGTGGTTCTTCCGGTGGTGCTGATGGCGGTGGTGACTCCGGTGGTTCCGACAGCGGCGGTTCTTCCGGTGGTGCTGACGGTGGCGGCGACAGTGGCGGCTCCGACTCCGGTGGTTCGGACTCCGGCGGCGGTGCTGACGGCGGTGGCGACAGCGGCGGTTCCGACAGCGGTGGAAACTCCAGCGGTGGGAACTCCAGCGGTGGCCTGGTCAGTGGCGGTCTGATCAGCGGTGGTCTGATCAGCGGTGGTCTGATCAGCGGTGGCCTGGTCAGTGGCGGCCTGTCCGGTGGTAACAACTCCGGCGGCAGCAGCAGCGGCGGCAGCTCCGGTGGTAACAACTCCGGCGGTGGCAGCAGCGGCGGTGAAGAGGACTGCGACGACGGGGGATCTTCCTCGGGCGGTGGGAGCTCTGCATCTGGTGGTGGCTCGACCACTGGTGGCCATCCGCCACCCGGTTCCGGTCCTCGCCTCATCTCGTTCTGCGACGACGACGATGACGACGATGACGACGATGACGAAGACTGCCGGGACAACAAGAACGCTTCCTTCTACGGAAGTGTGACCGGCGGATCCGGCAGCGGTCGCTACATACTCGCCGCGGCCGGGGCTCGTACGCACGTTGTCGCCAGTGGCGACCTGCTCGTGGCAGCTCCCAGTGCTCCTTCTCCGATGGACCTGGCGCAGACGCTGTCGGGAAGCTCTCTGGCCGGTGTCGACACGTTCCAGGACGTGAAGAACCGGTTCACCCTTGCCATCGGTCTCACTGACCTGCCGCCCCCGCCCATCCCGGACGATCCCGAGCCCGAGCCGGAGGACGAGCCCGAGCCGGAGCCCGAGCCGGAGCCGGAGCCGGAACCTCAGCCGGAGCCGGAGGAGTGCACGCTCCCCGACCCGACGAACAACCCTCATCCCGAGGTCGCGGTCACCGACGTGGATACGTCGGGCCTCCCGAAGAACACGAAGTGGCGCGAGACGGACGAGACTCTGTACCGCTTCGACGACCGTCCGCCGGACGAGATCTTCGTGGACGACTTCGAGCCGAAGAACCCGGACAACATGGATCTGTACAACTACGTCGACAAGAACACGGAATCCGGGTTCGTCTCGACAACGACGGAGGAGAACCCGAAGCCTTTCTACGGGCAGGACTGGGTCTACGAGATCGACGCTCCGGGCGGGATCGATGTCAACGGGACCTTCGGGAACAACAGCCCTCACCCCAACGAGAACGAGATCGCCTTCCCCGGCGGGATCGACTCGAAGTACATCAAGGGCGCCTGGAAGCTGAACCCGGACGGCACCAGGACCGGTGAGTTCATAGAGAACGAGTACTACGAGCCACCGGACGAGCGGGACTGACATCCGCCGCTGAGCGGAACCGGCTGCCGGCCCACCGGGCCGTGGGAACCCCCCACGGCCCGGTGGCCTTTTTCGTTACGGCGGCCCCGGCGTGGGCCCGGAGGTGGGTCCTCGGGCCCTTCGGATTGGGTCTCGCTCGTACATACCGTGGCGCCAGACGCGTCATGGCTGGTTCGGGGGAGCCTGGCTTCAAAGGCAGTTGGTGGAAGGGTTTCCCGTGTCGGATTCAACGAGCCTGGCCTTCCCGGTGGGCGCACCGCCGCACCGCTGGGAGTTGCCGAGATCACTCGCAGCGACGCGGGTTCTCCTGTATCTGATGTTCGGCCTCACGCTGCTGGGCGGCGTGGGTGTGCTGAACTCGCTGCTGGAGCTGGGCACTCGCATCACGCCGGCGCTGAGTCTGGCGGCGTTGTACGCGGTGGTGCCGGGGATCGCGGCTGTGGTTCTGGCGCGGCGGTTGTGGACCGGTGGGAAAGCGGTCTGGTTCTCCCTGCTCGGTCTCCAGGCGTGGCTGCTGGTCGGCAGCGTCGTCAATCTGTACGGGGGATCGGCGCGGGGGCTTAGTCAACTGCTGCTGCCGGGTGCCTTGTTGACGCTTATCAGTCTGGGTGCGAGCCGGGCCTGGTTCGAACTACCGGCTGAACAGCGCGCGGTGAGGCCGCGCTTGACGTTTGAGCGGTTGCGGCGCGAGGCGCTTCCGTCGATTCCGCGCTTGATCGGGTGGCGCCGGAACCGCGGTCAGTCCACGGTCGAGTACGTCGGTCTGATCGGCCTCGTCGCCCTCATCATCGGCGCGCTGCTGTTCGGTGGCGTGGGAACCCAGGTCGCGAGCGGTCTTCAGACAGCGGTCTGCAACATCCTTGGCGGTGACTGCGAGTCGACGACGGTCGTCGGGGATGGGGGCGACTCCGGTGGCGGGAGCAACGGTGGCGGTGACTCCGGCGGTGGGAACAACGGCGGTGGTGACTCCGGCGGTGATTCCGGCGGGAGTAAAGGCGGTTCGTCTGGTGGCGGGGACAACGGCGGCGGTGGTGACTCCGCTGGCAGCAACGGCGGTGGCGACTCCGATGGAGACGACTCCGGTGGTGGTTCCTCTGGTGGTGGGAACTCCGGCAGCAGCGACTCCGGCGGTGGTGACTCCGGCGGTGGTGACTCCGGTGGGAGCAGTGGTGGTTCGCCCTCCGGTGGAGGGAACTCCGGCGGTGGTGACAGCGGTGGTGACTCCGATGGAGACGACTCCGGTGGCGGTGACAGCGGTGGTTCGTCCTCCGGTGGGGGGAACTCGGGCGGCAGCGACTCCGGTGGCAGCGACTCCGGTGGGAGTGACGGTGGTTCGTCCGGTGGTTCCTCGGGTGGTTCGTCCTCCGGTGGTTCGTCCGGCGGCGGTGACAGCGGTGGTTCGTCCTCCGGTGGGCGGAATTCGGGCGGCAGCGACTCCGGTGGCAGCGACTCCGGTGGGAGTGATGGTGGTTCGTCCGGTGGTTCCTCGGGTGGTTCGTCCTCCGGTGGTTCGTCCGGCGGCGGCGACTCCGGTGGAGGGAACTCCGGCGGTGGTGATTCCGGTGGAAGCAGCGGCGGTTCATCCTCCGGCGGTGGGCACTCGGGCGGTGGCAACTCCGGTGGCGGGTCGAGCGGTGGCAACAACGACGACACCGAGGTCGAATGCAATCCCACCGGCGCCGGGTCTCAGTGGGGCCTGACCGGTTGCAAGGAGAAGAAGAAGGACGACGACAAAGACGACGAGGACAAGAAGGACGACGACAAAGACGACCAGGACAGAGACGACGACACCGAGGTCGAATGCAATCCCACCGGCGCCGGGTCTCAGTGGGGCCTGACCGGTTGCAAGGAGAAGAAGAAGGACGACGACAAAGACGACGAGGACAAAGACGAGGACAAGGACGACTGCCGGGACACCCAGGCAGCCTTCTACGGCAGCGTGCCGAACGGCGGGGCCGGCAGCGGGCGCTACACACTTGCCTCGGCCGGTACTCGTACGACCGTTGTCGTCAGTGGCACCACACTGTTGGCAGCCCCCGAAACTACTTCCTCGGCGGACCTCGCGGAGTTGCTGGCTCGGGCCGCCCTGGCCGGCGTCGACACGTACGCAGGCGCGGAGGACCTGAACCGCTTGCGTCTTGACGCGGCCCGTTGCGACGACCCGAGGTCCAACCCTCATCCGGAAGTGGCGGTCAAGGACGTTGACACGTCCGGCCTGCCGAAGAACACGAAGTGGCGGACCACGGACGAGCCCCTGTACCGCTTCGACGACCGTCCGCCGGAGGAGGTCTTCGTGGACGACTTCGAGCCGAAGGATCCGAACAACATGGATCTGTACAACTACGTCGACAAGAACAAGGAATCCGGGTTCGTCTCGACAACGACGGAGGAGAACCCGAAGCCGTTCTACGGCCAGGACTACGTCTACGAGATCGACGCTCCGGGTGGAATCGATGTCAACGGGACCTTCGGGCAGAACAGTCCCCACCCCAATGAGAACGAGATAGCCTTCCCCGGCGGAATTGATTCGAAGTACATCAAGGGCGCCTGGAAGCTCAATCCGGACGGCAGCAGGACCGGCGAGTTCATAGAGAACGAGTACTACGAGTCGCCGGAGGAGCGGGGAGAGGCCTGACAGCCGCCGGCCGCAGACCGGCCGCGCCGACCGACCACCGGGTCGTGGGATTCCCACGGCCCGGTGGCCTTTTTCGTTACGGCGGGCCCGGCATGGGCCCGGAGGTGGGTCCTCGGGCCCTTCGGATTGGGTCTTGGTTCTACCTACCTTGGCCGCATACGCGTCGCGGCTGGGGGAGCCGGACTTCTTTTGCAGTTGGTGGAAGGGTTTTCCCGTGCTGGACTCGAAGAGCCTGGGCCTCCAGGCCGCCGCACCGCCGCACCGCTGGGAGTTGCCGAGACCTCTCGCAGCGACGCGGGTTCTCCTGTATCTGATGTTCGGCCTCACGCTGCTGGGCGGCGTGGGTGTGCTGAACTCGCTGCTGGAGCTGGGCACTCGCGTCACGCCGACGCTGAGTCTGGCAGCGGTGTACGCGATGGCACCGGGGATCGCGGCTGTGGTCCTTGCGCGGCGGCTGTGGACCGGCGGGAAAGCGGTCTGGTTCGCCCTGATCGGCCTTCAGGCGTGGCTTCTGGTGGGCAGTGTCGCCAATCTGTACGCCGGTTCAGCGCGCGGGGTCAGCCAACTTCTGCTGCCGGGGCTGCTGTTGGCCTTGGTGAGCGTGGGTGCGAGCCGGGCCTGGTTCGAACTGCCCGCGGAGCAGCGGGCGGTGAAGCCCCGCTGGACGGTCCGGCGGCTGAAGCGGGACGGGAAGCTGTCGATTCCGCACCTGATCAAGTGGCGCCGCAATCGCGGTCAGTCGACGGTCGAGTACGTCGGGATGGTCGGCCTGGTCGCCCTCATCATCGCCGCGCTCATGATGACCGGCGTAGGAACCACTGTCGCGGACGGGCTTCAGACGCAGGTCTGCAAGATCCTCGGCGGCGACTGCGAGTCGAGTGTGGTCGGGCAGGACGAGGGTGAGGCCGGCGGTGTTTCCAGCGGCGGTTCCTCCAACGGTGGTTCGTCCAGCGGTGGGAACTCGGGTGGCGGTGACTCCGGGGGTGACTCGGGCGGTGACAGCGGGGGCGACTCCGGCGGCGGCGACAACGGTGGCAGTGACAGCGGGGGCGACTCCGGTGGCAGTGACAGCGGCGGTGACTCCGGTGGCAGTGACTCCGGCGGTGATTCCGGCAGTGGCGGGAACTCCGGCGGGGGTGACAGCGGCGGCGACTCCGGCGGCAGTTCCTCCGGCGGCAGTTCCTCGGGCGGCAGTTCCTCGGGCGGCAGTTCCTCGAACGGTGGGAACTCCGGTGGAGGTGACAGCGGCGGTGACTCCGGCGGAAGCTCCGGTGGTTCGTCTAGCGGTGGTTCGTCCAGCGGTGGTTCCGATGGCGGTGGCGATTCCGGCGGCAGCTCCGGCGGTTCGTCGAGCGGTGGTTCTTCCAGCGGTGGGAACTCCGGCGGCGGTGACAGCGGTGGCGACTCCGGTGGTTCGTCCAGCGGTGGGAGTTCCTCGGGTGGCTCGTCCAGCGGTGGTTCTTCCAGCGGCGGTTCATCGAGCGGTGGTTCGTCGAGTGGCGGCTCCTCTGGAGGCGGTTCGTCCAGCGGTGGTTCCTCCAGCGGTGGTTCCTCGGGCGGTTCGTCCAGTGGTGGCTCTTCCAGCGGTGGTTCCTCGGGCGGTTCGTCCAGTGGTGGCTCTTCCAGCGGTGGTTCGTCCGGCGGCAGCTCCTCCAGCGGCAGCTCCTCCAGCGGCGGCAACGAGGACGACCAGGACGACGACGATGACGACGACGAGGACGAGGACGAAGAGCCGGAAGTCGAGTGCAATCCGGTCATGGCCCCCTGGGGCATGATGCAGAGCTGCCGCGAAGTCGGCCCCGGTGGCTCCGACAACGGCGGGAGCAACGGCGGTAACGAGGACGAGGACGAAGAGGAAGAAGAGGAAGAGGAAGAGGAAGAGGAAGAGGAAGACAAGGAAGAGTGCCCGGACGGCACCCAGGTCGCCTACCGCGGCAAGGTGACCGTTGGTGCGGTCGGCAGCGGGCGCTACATCCTCGCCGCTGCCGGGGGCGGTACACCCGTCGCCTACAGGGGCACCACGCTCGCGGCTCCCGGGGTCGACCCGATGAGCATGCTGAACGAGCTCTCCGCCGCAGCTGTCCCCGGGATGGACACGTACCAGGAGGTGGAGGAGAGGCTCCAGAACGCCCTCGGGCTCACCGACCCGCCGCCCCCGCCGATCCCGGACGACCCCGAGCCCGACCCCGAGTCGAAGCCGGAACCCAAGCCGAAGCCCGAGCCGAAGCCGAAGCCGCCGCACCTCCAGGGCTGCCCGGTCAAGACTCCGATGAACGTCCTGGACAGCATCCCGGACTACAAGCCGGGCAAGGACGGGCGGAAGGAGTGGTCGGAGGAGGTCGAGAAGATCGCCAAGCAGAATCCGATGACCAAGGACTTCACGGCCGAGGACGCGCTGACCATCGCCGACTACACCGGACCCAAGGCCGCGGAGATCAACAAGTGGCTCCGTGATCCGGCGAACCGGGGCCAGGACCATCCGTTCAAGGACAAGATGGACCGTGCTCTGGACCATCTGCCTCGGGTCGAGGGGACGTTCTACCGAGGCACGTTCATGTCGGACGAGATGATCAAGAAGCTCGCCTCGGGTGAGTCGGTCGAGTTCCCGGAGTACCTCAGCACGTCCAGTGATCCGGCAAAGGCCGAACGCGCTCTGAAGCAGACGGAGAACAAGAACATCTCCGGTGGTGAGAACGTCCTGCTCGAAGTCGAGACCGACAACGGCCGCAACATCGACCCCCTGTCCCGCTACCGGGGCAAGGAGTCGGAGGTCCTCATCCCGCGTGGCGGCCAGTTCGAGAAGGTCGGCGAGACGACGAAGATCATCGGCGGCAAGGAGTACAAGGTCATCAAGGTGAAGCAGGTGGGCTGAGCCGGCCTATCGATGTGTACGGCCCTGTGCGGTGACCGTTCGGTCGCCGCACAGGGCCGTCGTCCTTCAGGTGCCCGGTGGATCAGTACACGTAGCTGGTGTTTCCGCCGAGGGACGCGGCGACGTTCTGGATCGCCGACCGGGAGTTGAGGGTGGTGACGGCCTCGCCACGCGCCGTGGTGGTGCGGTCGCCGAGCTGGCCCTCGTTGTTGTGGCCCCACGTGACGACGTCGTCGCCGAACTTGGCGATGCCGTGGTTGGCGCCTGCCGCGATCTGCTCGGCGCCCGCCAGGCGGGGGATCGCGACGGGAACCGTGCGGTTGGTCCGCGGCGCCTTGGCGTCGGCGTTGTTCGGGTTGGCGTACGGGTTGGCGTTGGGGTTGGTGCGGGCCGGGCGCTCGGACTGGAGGAGCTGGTTGTTCTTGTTGTTGCCCCAGCCCCAGACCATGCCGTCGCCGGTGATGGCGTAGTTGTGGTTGGCGCCCGCCTCGATGTCGTTCACCTCGCCGAGCCAGTCGACGTCCACGGGGACGAGCGCGGACTTCGTGGAGGAGTTGCCGAGCTGCCCGGACGAGTTGTTGCCCCAGGACTTGACGGTCCTGTCGGCGGTCAGCGCCAGCGCGTGGTGGCAGCCGGCGTCGATGTCGGTGACGTTCTCCAGCCCCTTGACCACGCGGGGGGTGGAGGCGGTGGCGCGGGTGCCGTTGCCGAGAGCGCCGTAGACGCCGCGGCCCCAGGCGTAGACCTTGCCGTTCTCCAGCAGCGCGAGGCTGAAGTCGCAGCCGGCCGAGACCTGCTTGACCTTGGACAGGCCCTGGACGCGGTTCGGGACGGCGCGGGCGTCGCCCGTGCGGCCGTTGCCGAGCTGACCGTAGGTGTTGTCACCCCACGAGTACACCTGGCCCTTCTCGTTCATCGCGAGCGCGTGCTCACCACCGGCGGCGACGTCCTTGATGTTGGCCAGGCCCGGCACGGTGGCCGGGGCGCTCTGGCTCTTGCGGTTGCCGTTGCCGAGCTGGCCGGAGGCGTTGTTGCCCCACGACTTGACCTTCTTCTTCGTCAGGGCGAGCGCGAAGGTGTCGGACGAGGCGGTGCCGCCCGCGGAGATCCGGTCGACGTCACCGCGGAAGAGGTTCTTGACGGGGACGGGGCGGGAGCTGTCCGCGCTGGTCCCGTTGCCGAGCTGGCCGGTGCGGCCGGCGCCCCAGCTCAGAACGGACGGGCTGTCCTGGACGGGGGCGGCGGAGGCCGCGGCCGTCGGGGTGATTGCGAGACCGGCGGTCAGGGCGGCGGTCAGGAGCGCGCGACTACGGCGCATGGGGATTCCTCTCAGGATGCTGTGGCCCCGTCCTCGCGGGACCGCATCTGATCATCGGTATGTCCCATGGGCAGCCCCTGAGGCGCGACCGGCCGCACACCCGGATGGACCCGGACGGCGACCCGAACGGCGCGCATGTACGCGCAGAGCCGTGTGCGGCGCGGAGCCCCGCCGGTTCGGCGGAGGCGGTGGGATCAGGGGGCCGAGGGCGTCAGACAGGTGGGCGTGAACGCTCGCTCCGCGAAGCGTTCTCCCATCCGGCGGTGGGTCGCGGCGTCCGGATGGAGTTCGTCCGGGAGCGGCAACTCCGCGTAGTCCGCCTCCCCGTACAGCTCCCGGCCGTCCAGGTAGTGCAGGTTCGGGTCCCGTGCCGACCGCTGTTCGACGATCCGGGCCAGCTCGTCCCGGACGACGTTCAGCGTCAGCTTTCCGGTCGCCCGCTCGGCCGGGTCGCCCGACGCCAGGAACCTCATCCGCCCTTCGGCCATGCCGGCGAAGTCCGGGGCGCTCGGGCCGGGGGTGTCCTCGTGGATCGGGCACAGGATCGGCGAGACCACCAGCAGCGGTGTCGTCGGGTGGCCCTCGCGGACGGTGTCGAGGAAGCCGTGGACGGCGGGGGTGAAGGCGCGCAGACGCATCAGGTCGGCGTTGACGAGGTTGATGCCGATCTTGACGCTGAGCAGGTCGGCCGGGGTGTCCCGCATCGTCCGGGCCGTGAACGGGTCGAGCAGCGCGCCGCCGCCGAAGCCCAGGTTGATCAGCTCCACGCCGCCGAGGCCGGCGGCGAGCGCGGGCCAGGTGGTGGTGGGGCTCGCGGCGTCGGAGCCGTGGCTGATCGAGCTGCCGTGGTGCAGCCAGACCGGGCGGCCCCGGTCGCGTACGGGCTCCACGGGGGCGTCGGTGCGCAGGGCGACGAGTTCGGTGGCCTCGTTGTGCGGCAGCCAGATCTCGATGTCCTTCTCGCCCTCGGGCAGGTCGCCGAAGCGGAGGGTGCCGGGTGGGCCGGGTGTCTGCTCGGCGGTCCCCGCGGCCATGTCGATGGTCAGGGTGTTGCCTCCCGTGACGTGTGCCCGGCCGGCCGGGCGGCCGTCGACGAGCAGGTCGTACAGACCGTCGGGGCGCGGCGGGGCGCCCACGTAGACGCGCTTGGTGGGCAGCGTCTCCAGTTCGACGACGGTGGCCCGGGTGCGGAACGCCAGCCGTACGCCGGAGGGCTGGGCCTCCGACATGGCCAGTTGCGGGTCGGTGTTCTGGGCGCGGGCCCACGCGGGGAGCCGGTGCGGCAGGACGCCTCGCGCGGTGCGCTCCAGTTCGAGGGCGCCGTGCAGGATGCCGGTGGTGACGGGAGTGGTGGTCAGGGGGTGGTGTCCGGTGCTCATGGTGTCTGCCTAGGTG
>NZ_JAAPBF010000156.1 GCF_022695985.1 Streptomyces sp. NP-1717
GCCCTGTCCAACTTCCTTTTCCCCACCAGGGACACGCTCCCCAGGGCCCAACTGCGTCACAGCCCCGTGCCACCACGGCCCCTCAGCGCGCGCCCAGCTCCCAGCCCGCCCACACCGCGCCCAGGCCCACCAGCAGCGACGCCGAGACGTACGCCCCGGCCAGCAGCCCCTTCCCGCGCTCGGCCAGCCGCAGCGTCTCGTACGAGAAGGTCGAGTACGTCGTGAGCGCCCCGCACAGTCCCGTACCCACCAGGGCGTATGTCGCCGAAGACACCGTCGCCCCGGCGAGCAGCCCCAGCACCAGGCTCCCCGCCACGTTCACGGCGAACGTCCCCCAGGGGAACAGGGTTTCGTGCCACGTCTGCATCGTACGGTCCGTCAGATAGCGCAGCGGCGCGCCGATCGCCCCGCCCACGACGACCAGCAGCCAGTTCACGGCGCCGCTCCCTGCCCCGCCACCGGCCCCACCAGGCGCCGCGTCGCGGTGGCCGTGAGCCAGACCGCCGCCATCGCGCCCACGAGCGTCACGGCCGCGTACCCCAGCGCGGCCGGCGCCTGCCCGTGCCGCACCAGCCGCAGGAAGTCCAGCGTGTACGTCGAGAACGTCGTGAAGCCGCCCAGCACGCCCACCCCGAGGAACGGCCGCAGCAGCGGATGCGCCGACCAGCCGCCCTCGGCGACCAGCACCATGAGGACACCGATCAGCCCGCAGCCCACGACGTTCACCAGGAACGTCGTCCACGGGAAGGCGCCGTCGGCGGTGGGCCACAGCCGCTCGGCGCCGTACCGCGCCGTCGCGCCCGCCGCGCCGCCCGCGGAGATGACGGCCAGCACCTGCCAGAGCCGGTGCCCGGCCGTCTCGGCGCGCTGGCCGGGCAGCCGCAGATCGACATCGGGGTCGACCGGCTCCAGGGGCAGGTCGCGCGGCCCCCCGCTCACCCGTACCCCAGCTCGTGCAGCCGCTCGTCGTCGATCCCGAAGTGGTGCGCGATCTCGTGCACCACCGTGATCTCCGTCTCGGCGACCACGTCCTCGCGGGTCTCGCACATCCGCAGCGTCGGCCCCCGGTAGATCGTGATCCGGTCCGGCAGCACCCCCGCGTACCACTCGCCGCGATCGGTCAGCGGAGTCCCCTCGTAGAGACCGAGCAGATCGGGGTCGAACTCCTCGCCCGACTCCTTCGCGGCAGCGGGATCCGGCTCGTCCTCCACGAATACCGCGACGTTGTCCATCAGCCGCATAAGCTCCGGCGGAACGCGGTCCAGCGCCTCGGCCACCAGTTCCTCGAACTCCTCGCGCGTCATCTCCAGCACCCGGCCATTGTCACGCAGGTCGCCAAGATCGGGGAAAGGCGGTGCCCACGCATGATCGCTCATCGCTCCGGGCATACGGGCCCAATGGCCCGCGACGTACGCCGTGTCCCGTTCCATACCGCGATCACCGCGCTCAGCCGAATCCGGGGGCACTACCGCTCCCGCGGCGAAGGACCGACCAGCGCCCTCGTCAGCTCCCCGCACCCCTACACCCGCGCGCTCGGTCTCGTCGCCGTCGTCCTGCTCGGCGCCTGGCTCGGACTGCTGGTCGTGGGCAGTGTGCGGACGCCGGTCGGCCCCATGGACACGAAGATGACCCTGCGGCCCTCCCTCACCGGCGGCACGAAGATCAATGTCTCGCCTCTGGGCGCGCTCGAACTCGACTCCCACACGGCCCCGATCCGTCTCGACGTGGATGTCGACCAGCTCGACCCGGTCCGCTCGCAGGCTCTCGTCGAGCACCCCGAACGCCTCGCCGGACTCCAGGGCGAGGTCGGCGAGGACGTCGCGGCCGGGACGACGGAGCTGGCCGTACGGTCCTGTGTCGCCGTCGTCTCAGGCGCCACCGCCCTCGGTCTGGCCGTCTACCGCCGCCCCCGCCGCGCGCTGGCCGCCGGCGGCCTCGCGCTCGTGCTGCTGAGCGCGGCCGGTGTCACCGCGTTCGCGACCTGGAACCCGAAGTCCGTGCTGGAGCCCCGCTTCTCCGGGCTGCTCTCCTCGGCCCCGCAGGTCGTCGGCAGCGCGCGCTCGATCGTCACCGAATTCGACGTCTACCAGAAGGAGTTGGCGCGGCTCGTCACGAACGTGACCAAGCTGTACGACGCGACGTCGACCCTGCCCTCGTACCAGCCCGACCCCGGCACCCTGCGGGTCCTCCAGGTCTCCGACATCCATCTCAACCCGGCCGCCTGGCACATCATCGGCTCGCTCGTGGAGCAGTACAAGATCGACCTGATCATCGACTCCGGCGACACCATGGACCACGGCTCCGCCGCCGAGAACAGCTTCCTCGACCCGATCCCCGACCTCGGCGCGCCGTACGTCTGGGTGCGCGGCAACCACGACTCGGCCGACACCCAGAAGTACCTGTCCGGCATGAAGAACGTCCACGTCCTCGACAACGGCCGCGCCGTCACCGTCGCCGGGATCCGGGTGGCGGGCACGGGCGACCCGCAGTTCACCCCCGACCGCTCGCTGGCCAGGGGCGGCGACCCGGCCGAGGAGATGGCGGGCGTACGGCTCGCGTCGGCCATCCGCGACCAGGAGCGGGCGGGCACCCCGGTGGACATCGCCGTCGCGCACAACCCGACGGCGGCCAGGGAGACGGACGGCACCGTCCCGCTCGTGCTGGCCGGCCATGTCCACCAGCGCAAGACCGAGATCATGCCGTTCGGTACGCGGCTGAAGATCGAGGGCTCGACGGGCGGCGGCGGGCTGCGCGCGGTCCAGAACGACGAGCCGGAGAAGGTACGGGCCTCGCTGCTCTATCTGGACAGCTCGACGAAGCGGCTCCAGGCGTGGGACGAGATCACGCTGGGCGGTCTGGGGCTGACGACGGCGGAGGTCAGCCGCCATCTTCCGGAGGAGGCGGGCGTACCGGGTACGGACCCGTCGCCCTCCGGAGCGCCGTCGGGATCACCGACCGGATCACCGACCGGACCGCCTCCGGGATCCCGCTCGGACGAACCGTCCGCGCCCGCGTCCGGTTCACGCTCCCCGACCGCCCCGGCGGGCCCCTCCCCCGACCGGTGAACCGGCCGGTAAGCCGTTCCGGTAAACCGTTTTGGCGATAGGTCCCCGCATCCCATATGCTTCTCACGTCCCCGACGCGCTGCCAAGCGCCCAGGCGGGCCCTTAGCCCTCATCGTCTAGTGGCCCAGGACGCCGCCCTTTCAAGGCGGTAGCACG
Organism: Streptomyces sp. NP-1717; assembly: GCF_022695985.1. Classification (GTDB taxonomy): domain Bacteria; phylum Actinomycetota; class Actinomycetes; order Streptomycetales; family Streptomycetaceae; genus Streptomyces. Next base: position 3,222 of record NZ_JAAPBF010000156.1, read on the forward strand.
GGTTCGAATCCCGTTGGGGGCACGCAACACCGTGTGCGAGACTCGTCTCGCACATTGCTTGGTCCTGTGGAGCAGTTTGGAGTGCTCGCCACCCTGTCAAGGTGGAGGCCGCGGGTTCAAATCCCGTCAGGACCGCTGTGGCTCGCGAGAGCCGCGTGGCTGGGTAGCTCAGTTGGTACGAGCGATCGCCTGAAAAGCGATAGGTCGCCGGTTCGATCCCGGCCCCAGCCACTCTTCTTCTTCCGCACGGACGCCCCTGTCGAGTACTTCGGCAGGGGATTCGGCTTATCCGGGGGATCCACCCGCGAAATAGGTTCGCCACTCGCCGGGCCAGGGTGAGACCCTGGGCTCGGTATGTCTACTTCCCTCGCCGACCTTCAGTCCCTGCTTGCCGAGGTGTCGCTGCGCGACTCGCAGCGCCTCGGCCGCCGCCTCGAAGGCGTCCGGCGCATCCGTAAGCCAGAAGCCCGGCAGGCCGTTCTCGACGAGATCGCGGTCGAGGCCGGCAGGTCGGCCGAGCGTGTGCGCGCCCGCGCGGCCCGGATGCCGGCGATCACGTACCCGGAGCAACTGCCCGTCAGCCAGAAGAAGGACGTGATCCTGTCGGCGATACGCGACCACCAGGTCGTGATCGTCGCCGGTGAGACGGGCTCGGGCAAGACCACCCAGATCCCCAAGATGTGCATGGAACTCGGCCGGGGCGTCCGGGGCATGATCGGCCATACGCAGCCCCGCCGGATCGCCGCCCGTACCGTCGCCGAGCGTGTCGCGGACGAGCTGAGGACCCCGCTCGGCGAGGCCGTCGGCTGGAAGGTCCGCTTCACCGACCAGGTGAACCAGGATGCGACCTTCGTGAAGATCATGACGGACGGCATCCTGCTCGCCGAGATCCAGTCGGACCGCGATCTGCGCGCGTACGACACGATCATCATCGACGAGGCCCACGAGCGCAGTCTCAACATCGACTTCCTGCTCGGCTATCTCGCCCAGCTCCTGCCCCGGCGCCCGGATCTGAAGGTCGTCATCACCTCGGCGACGATCGACCCCGAGCGCTTCTCCCGTCACTTCGGCGACGCCCCGATCGTGGAGGTCTCCGGCCGTACGTTCCCGGTCGAGGTCCGCTACCGCCCGCTCCTGGAGGACAGTGATGACAGCGCCGAGGGCGACCGCGACCAGATCACCGCGATCTGCGACGCCGTCGACGAACTCCAGTCGGAGGGCCCCGGCGACGTCCTGGTCTTCCTCTCCGGCGAGCGCGAGATCCGGGACACCGCCGACGCGCTCGACAAACGCAAGCTCCGGCACACCGAGGTGCTTCCCCTGTACGCCCGCCTCTCGCACGCGGAGCAGCACCGTGTCTTCCAGAGACCCGGCGGCGGCGCGACCCGCAGAATCGTGCTGGCGACGAACGTGGCCGAGACCTCGCTGACCGTGCCGGGCATCAAGTACGTGATCGACCCCGGCACCGCCCGTATCTCCCGCTACTCCCACCGCACCAAGGTCCAGCGGCTGCCGATCGAGCGGATCTCGCAGGCCAGCGCCAACCAGCGCAAGGGCCGCTGCGGCCGTACGTCGGACGGCATCTGCATCCGGCTGTACGCGGAGGACGACTTCGAGGCGCGGCCCGAGTTCACGGACGCCGAGATCCTCCGTACGAACCTGGCCTCCGTCATCCTCCAGATGACGTCGGCCGGCCTCGGCGAGATCGAGAAGTTCCCCTTCATCGACCCGCCGGACCACCGCAACATCCGTGACGGTGTCCAACTCCTCCAGGAACTGGGCGCGTTCGACGCCACCCAGAAGGACCCGCGCAAGCAGCTCACCCAACTCGGCCGCAAGCTCTCCCAGTTGCCGGTGGACCCCCGCCTGGCGCGCATGGTCATCGAGGCCGAGCGCAACGGCTGTGTACGCGAGGTCATGGTGATCGCCGCCGCGCTGTCCATCCAGGACCCGCGCGAGCGCCCCTCGGAGAAACAGACCCAGGCCGACCAGCAGCACGCCCGGTTCCGGGACGAGACCTCCGACTTCCTGGCCTTCCTGAACCTGTGGCGCTACATCCGCGAGCAGCAGAAGGCGCGCGGCTCCTCCGCCTTCCGCCGGATGTGCAAGGCGGAGTACCTGAACTTCCTGCGGATCCGTGAGTGGCAGGACATCTACTCCCAACTGCGCACGGTCGCCAAGCAGATGGGCATCAAGGTCGACGAGCGCGACGAGCACGACGACGTCCCCGCCCCCGACCAGTCCGTGCACATCTCGCTGCTCTCCGGGCTGCTGTCGCACATCGGGCTGAAGGACGTGAAGGAGGGCGCGAAGAACGAGTACGTGGGCGCGCGCAACGCGAAGTTCGCGGTCTTCCCGGGCTCCGCCCTCTTCAAGAAGCCGCCGCGCGTCATCATGTCCGCCGAGCTGGTGGAGACGTCCCGGCTGTGGGCGCGGGTCAACGCGAAGATCGACCCCGAGTGGATCGAACCGCTGGCCGGGCACCTGATCAAGCGCACGTACAGCGAGCCGCACTGGGAGAAGGACCAGGCGGCCGTGATGGCGTACGAGAAGGTCACGCTGTACGGCGTACCGATCGTCGAGCGGCGCAAGGTGAACTTCGGCCGGATCGACGCGGAGGCCTCGCGCGACCTGTTCATCCGCAACGCGCTCGTCGAGGGCGACTGGCGGACGCACCATCAGTTTTTCCATGACAATCGCAAACTTCTTGGCGAGGTCGAGGAGTTGGAGCACCGTGCGCGGCGCCGCGACATCCTCGTGGACGACGAGACGCTGTTCGACTTCTACGACGGCCGGGTGCCCGACCATGTGGTCTCGGGCGCGCACTTCGACTCGTGGTGGAAGCACAAGCGCAAGGAGGAGCCCGAACTCCTCGACTTCGAGCGCTCGATGCTCATCAACGAGGCGGCGGGCGCCGTCACGAAGGACGACTATCCGGACTCCTGGCGCCAGGGACGGCTCAAGTTCCGGGTGACGTACCAGTTCGAGCCGGGGGCCGACGCGGACGGCGTGACCGTGCACGTACCGCTCCAGGTGCTCAACCAGGTCACGTCCGAGGGGTTCGACTGGCAGATCCCGGGGCTGCGCGAGGAGGTGGTGGTGGAGCTGATCCGCTCCCTGCCGAAGCCGATCCGCCGCCACTACGTCCCGGCGCCGAACTACGCGGGCAAGTTCCTGGAGCGGGCGGTGCCTCTTCAGGAGCCGCTGCCCGTGACGCTGGCGCGCGAGCTCCAGCGGATGGTGGGTGTGCCCGTCACGGCGGACGACTTCGATCCCGGCCGGGTGCCGGACCATCTCAAGATCACCTTCCGGATCGTCGACGAGCGGCGCCGCAAGATCGCCGAGGACAAGGACCTGGAGGCGCTGCGGATCGCGCTGCGGCCCAAGGCCCGCAAGGCGCTCTCGCAGGCCGCGGCGGCGGTCGCGGGGCCCACGGGCGAGTCGGTGGAGCGCTCCGGCCTCACCGGCTGGACGATCGGCACGCTTGTCCGCACCTTCGAGACCCGGCGGGCCGGCCAGCCGGTCAAGGCGTACCCGGCGCTGGTCGACCAGGGCGCGACCGTGGCCGTACGGCTCTACGACACGGAGGCCGAGCAGCAGCAGGCGATGTGGCAGGGGACCCGGCGGCTGATCCTGCTCAACATCCCCGTCAATCCGGCGAAGTTCGCCTCGGACACCCTCACCAACAAGCAGAAGCTGGCCCTGTCCCGTAATCCGCACGGCTCGGTCCAGGCGCTGTTCGAGGACTGCGCCACGGCCGCGGCGGACCGGCTGATCGCCGAGCACGGAGGACCGGCGTGGGACGAGGAGTCGTTCCGCAAGCTGTACGAGCTGGTCCGCGCCGACCTGGTCGATGTGACCGTGCGCACCATCGGGCAGGTCGAGCAGATCCTGGCCGCCTGGCAGGCCTGTGAGCGGCGTCTGAAGACGACGAACAGCCTGGTCCTGATCAACAACGTCCAGGACGTGAAGGACCAGCTCGCGGAGCTGATGCCGGCGGGCTTCGTGACCCGTACCGGTCTGCGCAGACTGCCCGACCTGATGCGCTACCTGGTCGCGGCGGACCGCAGGCTGCAGCAGATGCCGACGAACGTCCAGCGCGACACCACGCGCATGGAGAAGGTCAACGAGATGCGCGACGAGTACGCGTGGCTGCTCGAACAGTTCCCGCGCGGGCTGCCGGTGCCCCGGCAGGCGCTGGACATCCGCTGGCTGATCGAGGAGCTGCGGGTGAGCTACTTCGCGCACGCGCTGGGCACGGCACAGCCGGTGTCCGACAAGCGGATCGTGAAGGCGATCGACGCGGCGGTGCCGTAGCCCCCCGGGGGCATCGATCCGGTTCGACCGCACCCTCCGACCTGCTGTACAGTCTGACTTCGCAGCCGCCGGTGGAAACCGCACCGGAGCAGCGAATTCTGGTCCTGTGGAGCAGTTTGGAGTGCTCGCCACCCTGTCAAGGTGGAGGCCGCGGGTTCAAATCCCGTCAGGACCGCACAGCAGTAACGGAGCCCGCATCCCTCGGATGCGGGTTTCGTCGTTGTGCCGGGCCGACGGTCCGAGGCCGCGCCCGCGGCGGAGCCGCGATCGGGCACAGCAAATCCCGTCAGGACCGCATGTACGAAACCCGCATCCCCCGGATGCGGGTTTCGTCGTTGTGCCCCGACACGGGCCCCATTGCCGCGTGTTGGGTTGACGGTCCTCCGCGGCGCGGGTAAGCCATCAGGAGGGGCCCTTCCTTGGCAGAGCGGGGCCCCGTACCGGGGGGTGGCGCGCATGGCGGCATCGGTGGCGAAACACGAGACCCGCGCACTCCTGCGCGCCCATCTGGCGGCCGCGACGGGCTATCGGCATCTCACACGGCACTGTGCGGTCTGTCATCGCCTCCAGCGGCTCGCCATGGAGCCTGTGGCACCCGCGGCCGCGGACGCCGGCGGGGCCGGGGGGACGAGCGACGGCTCCGTGCCGAACAGCACACCGGAGGCGGACACCGACCCCCAATAGGCGCTGCGGCGGGAGTTGGCAAGTGGTTCGCACTGTGACGGGTGTCACCGCTCACATTTCCGGAACGGCTGCGCTTACACCTCACATACAAGGCGCGAATTTAGTATGTGCAATTGCACCTCTCCGTAAGCACTCCCCCTCGACCGCGGGACCCGTGCCCACACCGGCCCGACATCACCCCAACTCCCCCTCCACAGCACAAAAAAGATCGCGCTGGACCCGGCGGAGTCCAGCGCGATCGAAGTGACTTGCCCCATGTCGCGGGGGCGTGGGACCTGTTGGGGCAGGTGCCCGTCGTGTGGAACGTTATGAAGCTATGTGGATCAATGTGGAGCTATGAAGCGGGACGACCGGATTGGGGACCCGGGTGTCCAGTTGGGTTGATTGGTTGCCAGTTGTGCCCTGGCGAGGCTTTCAGGCCTCGCTGCGCTGCTGCGGAATACCCGCGAGCAGTGCGCGGACCTCTGCCTCGCGATACCGGCGATGCCCACCGAGCGTGCGGATGGACGTGAGCTTGCCCGCCTTTGCCCAGCGTGTGACCGTCTTCGGGTCCACGCGGAACATCGTGGCAACCTCAGCCGGCGTCAGCAGCGGCTCGGCATCAGGGGTGCGAGCGGTCATGAGCGGCCTCCTCGGGAGAACCGAACCATCTCGGTTCTTTCCTCTAAATTCTGCACCTTGACCCACGTTGCCCGAAATGGCAGACGCGGGCCGAGTCGGTTATAGGACGAACGGCTTGTCCTCGGCACTACAACTACACCATCCGTCCAGCCTCGTCGGCCAAACCGATGGAATTGCCCTCTCAGGTGTTCATCAACGACGGAAGCCGATGGACCATGCCATAGCGGACAGTTACGCCGCAGTGACGATCAGTCACAGGAGCAATCAGGAGTCACCAGACCCCCTATAGAGCGCAATGACGAGCATTCCGCCCACACTCGGACGGAAGGAGCCCTCTCCGGACTCCTTGTCCTATTTTGACACGAGGGTGGGTGATGGGCGCAAGAGCCCCGTAAGTGCGGTCCGTCACCCTTAAGGCTTAGCGACCGGATAGAGGCCTTGGTCCCACGACGCGGAACGCGCGGTCCGTACGGTGATCATCTCAGGTGGCCCGGGTCCGCCCTCAGTTGGCGAACTGACGGTCCCTGACCGCCCGCCAGCGCTCCGCCAGCCGTTCGTACGCCTCGCCCGCCGCCTCGCCGTCGCCGGCCCGCAGCGCGGCGATCCCGGCCGCCACGTCCGCCGCCGAGCGGTCGTCGGCGAGCTGCGGTCCGGTCAGCGCGTGCACCAGCCCCCCGTAGTCCAGCTCGACCAGCGAGCGGGGGTGGAACTCCTCCAGCCACCGCCCCACGTCTATGAGGCCCTCGATGAGCGGCCCCTCGTCGACCGACTCCCGCAGTGCCTTCAGCGCCCGCGCCAGCCGGCGGCGCGCCTGCACCATCGGGGTCCGGTAGCGCAGGGCGGGCGCCGTGCCGTCGGTCTCCTGCGCCCGGTACTCGCGCTCGTCGTCGGCGAAGAGCGTGAACCAGCGCACGGGCACCTGCCAGACCGCCGTCCTGATCCACGGCCGGGCGTCCGGATTGCGCTCGCGCCACTGTTCGAAGTCCGCCGCCGCCTGACCGCGCACCACCGGCGGCAGCACCGCGTCGAGCAGCGGCTCCGGCAGGGTGTCGACCAGTGACTCCAGGGCCAGCCAGCCGCGCAGCCGGGTGCGCCACGGGCAGACGCACACGATGCCGTCGACCTCCGTGACGAACGCGTCGGCGCTCTCGTGGACGGGCACCGGGACGGGCGGCGTGGGCAGCAAGTCGGCCAGGGAGCGCCGGAGTTCGTCCTGCGCGGTGGGCGTACGCTCCCGGGCGGCGTAACGCGCCCAGTGGCTTCTCTCCGGCTCGGGAAAAGCCGCCAGGGGCTCGTACACGCGCAGGTAGGAGGCGTAAGGGACAAGGAGTGCGGACACCGCTGGCATGCGCCGAATCGTCCCATGCCCGTACCCCTCGGGAGGGTGATCCTCGGCACTGCGTCGGATCTACGTCGCGGTAGGACTTACCCTCATGCGCAAACAGTCCCTCCCCACCCCCAGGAGGGTCTACTCACCGCTTCGTACTTGGGAGTCACCACCGTGACCGATGTGACCGGAGCCCCTGTCGCAACCGCAGATGTACTGCACACCCTGTTCCACTCCGAGCAGGGTGGCCACGAACAGGTCGTGCTCTGCCAGGACCGCGCCAGCGGGCTCAAGGCAGTCATCGCCCTGCACTCCACCGCCCTGGGCCCCGCCCTGGGCGGCACCCGTTTCTACCCGTACGCCTCCGAGGAGGAAGCCGTCGCCGACGCGCTGAACCTGTCGCGGGGGATGTCGTACAAGAACGCCATGGCCGGTCTCGACCACGGCGGCGGCAAGGCCGTGATCATCGGCGACCCCGAGCAGATCAAGTCGGACGAGCTGCTGCTGGCGTACGGCCGGTTCGTGGCCTCCCTCGGTGGCCGCTACGTGACGGCCTGCGACGTCGGTACGTACGTCGCCGACATGGACGTCGTCGCCCGTGAGTGCCGCTGGACGACCGGCCGCTCGCCCGAGAACGGCGGCGCCGGCGACTCCTCCGTACTGACGGCCTTCGGTGTCTACCAGGGGATGCGCGCCAGTGCCCGGCACCTGTGGGGCGACCCGTCGCTGCGCGGCCGCAAGGTCGGTATCGCGGGCGTCGGCAAGGTCGGGCGCCACCTGGTCGAGCACCTGCTCCAGGACGGCGCCTCCGTCGTGATCACCGACGTACGGGACGAGTCCGTGCTCCGGATCACCGAGCGGCACCCCGAGGTCGCCGTGGCCGCCGACACCGACGCGCTGATCCGCTCCGAGGGCCTGGACGTCTACGCGCCGTGCGCGCTCGGCGGGGCGCTGAACGACGACTCCGTGCCGGTCATGACCGCGAAGGTGGTGTGCGGGGCGGCCAACAACCAGCTCTCGCACCCCGGTGTCGAGAAGGATCTCGCCGACCGCGGCATCCTCTACGCGCCGGACTACGTGGTGAACGCGGGCGGGGTGATCCAGGTCGCCGACGAACTGCACGGATTCGACTTCGAGCGGTGCCGGGCGAAGGCCGCGAAGATCTACGACACCACGCTTTCAATATTCGCACGTGCGAAGGACGACGGGATTCCGCCGGCCGCCGCCGCCGACAGGATCGCCGAGCAGCGCATCTCGGAGGCCCGCCTCCGCTGACGTCCGGCGGGGGCGGCCGGCCGCGCGGAGCCACCGCGCGGCCCCGGGGGAGACGAGACTCACCCCGGTCGGCGGGTCGCCCCTCCAGAAGAGGTTAAAATCGCAGCTGACCAGCGGGGACACCCGTTCCCGCCGGTCCCGCGCCGAGGCGCGTCATGCGGGCGGCGTACCGTATGGCCGCGGAAGCAGGTACCGTTGAAGTCCTAAGGACGGGTCTCTCTGCGGAGAGCTCGTTCTGAAACATGAACGCGTGTCAAGACTCTGGGGCCGTGGAGCCCCGTCACCGAGGGGGTCGAGCCATGGGGCGCGGCCGGGCCAAGGCCAAGCAGACAAAGGTCGCCCGCCAGCTGAAGTACAACAGCGGCGGGACAGACCTGTCGCGTCTGGCCAACGAGCTGGGCGCATCGCCTTCGAGTCAACCGCCGAACGCTGAGCCGTTCGAGGATGACGACGAGGAAGATGACCCGTACGCACAGTACGCGGAGCTGTACAACGACGACGACGAGGACGAGGAGTCCGGCCCGTCGTCACAACAGCGTCGCGGCGCTTGACGTACGTACACCTCAAAAAGAAATCACTCATGTGACCCGGTCCGGGACCCCCGGACCGGGTTTCACCATGACATCGGTGCCCCGTCGGCACCGTGCACTCGCTAGCTCGCATAGTCCCCGGTCAGCGCCGCGCCCGTGGACGTGCCGCTCTGCCGGTCCACGATGCCGCCGGCCACCCAGGCGTCCACGCCCCGGTCGGCGAGCGTGGTGAGCGCCGTGTCCACCGACTCCTCGGGGACGACGGCGATCATGCCGACGCCCATGTTGAGCGTCTTCTCCAGCTCCGTGCGCTCCACCTGACCCGCCGAGCCGATCAGGTCGAAGACGGCGCCCGGCGCCCACGTCGAACGGTCCACCGTCGCGTGCAGATGGTCGGGGACGACCCGCGCCAGGTTGTTGGCAAGACCGCCGCCCGTGATGTGGCTGAAAGCGTGCACCTCGGCGGTCCTGGTCAGGGCCAGGCAGTCCAGCGAGTAGATCTTGGTGGGCTCCAGCAGCTCCGCGCCGAGCGTGCGGCCGAACTCCTCGACCTCGCGCTCCAGCGACCAGCCGAGCCGGTCGAACACGACGTGCCGGACAAGTGAGTACCCGTTGGAGTGAAGCCCGGAGGACGCCATCGCGATCACGACGTCACCCGTACGGATACGATCCGCGCCCAGCAGCCGGTCGGCCTCGACCACACCCGTACCGGCGCCGGCGACGTCGAAGTCGTCCTCGCCGAGGAGGCCGGGGTGCTCGGCGGTCTCGCCGCCCACGAGGGCACAGCCGGCCAGTACACAGCCCTCGGCGATGCCCTTGACGATGGCCGCGACCCGCTCGGGGAAGACCTTGCCGACGCAGATGTAGTCGGTCATGAACAGCGGTTCGGCGCCGCAGACCACCAGGTCGTCGACGACCATGCCCACGAGGTCGTGGCCGATCGTGTCGTAGACGCCCATCTTGCGCGCCAGGTCGACCTTCGTCCCCACGCCGTCGGTGGCGGAGGCGAGCAGCGGGCGCTCGTAGCGCTTGAGCGCGGAGGCGTCGAAGAGGCCGGCGAAGCCGCCGAGGCCGCCGACGGTCTCGGGGCGCTGGGTCTTCTTCACCCACTCCTTCATCAGCTCGACGGCGCGGTCGCCGGCCTCGATGTCGACGCCCGCGGCGGCGTAGGAGGCACCGGAGGATTCAGCTGGCATGGCGGGGAGCTTTCGTGTCATTGCTGCGGAGATTCGGTCGGGTCCTTGGGGTCGGGACGTGACTTCGGGCCGCCGCGACCGATAGGAGGGTCGCGGCGGGCCGTACGGGCACGTTCCCGGGCGCTCACGGCCGGTGTCAGGGCCGCCTGAGCGCGTCGGCGGCATCGGCGCCGCCCGCCAGCTCGGTCTCCAGCAGCTGCTTGCCGAGGAGTTCCGGATCGGGCAGGTCCATCGGGTACTCGCCGTCGAAGCAGGCGCGGCAGAGGTTCGGCTTGGCGATGGTCGTCGCCTCGATCATGCCGTCGATGGAGATGTACGCGAGCGAGTCGGCGCCCAGTGACGTGCCGATCTCCTCGATGGACATGCCGTTGGCGATCAGCTCCGCGCGGGTCGCGAAGTCGATGCCGAAGAAGCACGGCCACTTCACGGGCGGGGACGAGATCCGGATGTGGACCTCGGCCGCGCCGGCCTCGCGGAGCATCTTGACCAGGGCGCGCTGGGTGTTGCCGCGGACGATCGAGTCGTCGACGACCACCAGGCGCTTGCCCCTGATGACCTCTTTAAGAGGATTGAGCTTCAGACGGATGCCCAGTTGGCGGATCGTCTGGGAGGGCTGGATGAAGGTCCTGCCCACGTACGCGTTCTTCACGAGTCCCGAGCCGTACGGGATGCCGCTCTCCTCGGCGTAGCCGATCGCGGCGGGCGTACCGGACTCCGGCGTCGCTATGACGAGATCGGCGTCGGCGGGCGCTTCCTGCGCGAGTTTGCGGCCCATCTCCACCCGGGAGAGGTAGACGTTCCGGCCGGCGATGTCGGTGTCGGGGCGGGCCAGGTACACGTACTCGAAGACACAGCCCTTGGGCTTCGCTTCAGCGAATCGCGAGGTGCGCAGGCCGTTCTCGTCGATGGCGATCAGCTCGCCGGGCTCGATCTCCCGGACGTAGGAGGCGCCGCAGATGTCGAGCGCCGCGCTCTCGGACGCCACGACCCAGCCGCGCTCCAGCCTGCCGAGGACCAGCGGGCGGATGCCCTGCGGGTCGCGGGCCGCGTACAGGGTGTGCTCGTCCATGAAGACGAGCGAGAAGGCGCCCTTGGCGTTCCGCAGGACCTGCGGGGCGGCCTGTTCGACGGTGAGGGGCTTGCCGTCGTCGTCCGTCTGTCCGGCGAGGAGCGCCGTGATCAGATCGGTGTCGTTGGTGGCGGCGACGCGGGTCGTGCGGCCGTTCTCCTTGGGGAGGTCGGCGACCAGCTCGGCCAGCTCGGCCGTATTGACCAGGTTGCCGTTGTGGCCGAGCGCGATGGAGCCGTGCGCGGTCGCCCGGAAGGTCGGCTGCGCGTTCTCCCACACCGAGGCTCCGGTGGTGGAGTACCGGGCGTGACCCACGGCGATATGGCCCTGGAGGGAGCCGAGGGAAGTTTCGTCGAAGACCTGTGAGACAAGGCCCATGTCCTTGAACACAAGGATCTGGGAGCCGTTGCTCACTGCGATGCCCGCGGACTCCTGTCCACGGTGTTGCAGTGCATACAGTCCGAAGTAGGTGAGCTTGGCGACCTCTTCACCGGGGGCCCAGACTCCGAAGACGCCGCAGGCGTCCTGAGGGCCCTTCTCGCCAGGGAGGAGGTCGTGGTTGAGTCGTCCATCACCACGAGGCACGCCACCGAGTGTAGGCGAGATCGAGCGCTGGTCCGAATGCGGTACGGAAGTGGGCCGTGAGGTGGACGGCGAAGCGGGCCGGCGGCGTGTCGCCACCGGCCCGGACTGACGGGCCCCCGCTCACCAGGGGGAACGCGCCGGTACTACTTCGCGGGGGTGCCGGCGGCGGCGCCGAAACCGGTGCCGTCGGCCGTCTTGAGGGTCAGCTCACGGTGGTGCACCTCATACGTCACCTTCCCGTCGAGCACCTTCATGAGCTCGCGCTCCAGGGACATTCCCGGCTCCGGGCACAGCCTCTTGGTGGACTTGAGGGGCCCGAAGGTGATCGTGGAGTCCGTGGTCTTCGCGGTCGCCGAGAACGTGTTGCAGCCGAGGCTGCCGCTCACGGTGCCGTCCTTGGCGAAGGTGAGCGTCGCCTTCCCGGTCTCGCCCTTCTTGTCCTTGGGCAGTGAGCCGGCCGTCCCGTCGGACACGAGGCTGGTGACGCTCCACCCCGTACCCACGAGCGGGGCCGGCTTCTCGGCGGACATGGCGATGGTGTCGCCCGCGGCGCTGGTGAGGGTGAGCTTCTTGTCCTCGACCTTGGCCTTGAGCTTGCCCTCGAAGGCGCCGTTGAGCGCCTTCTCGAAAGCGGCGAGCTCCTCGGGGCAGGCGATGAGCGTCGTCCGCTTCTCACCGAGAGTGATCGTGTCACCGTCGATGGTCGCCTTGGCGCCGATGGAGTTGCACCCGGTCCGGGCGTCGACCTTGCCCTTGGAGTCGATCTCCACGCTGGCCCCGGCGGGCGCCGCGGTCTTCTTGCCGTCGACGCTGAGGCTCTCGATGCTCCAGCGCACGTCGGTCAGGGGCAGATCGGACTGCACCGCGCTGCCGGCCTCGGCCGCCCCCTCGGACTCTCTGCCGGATTCCGTGCCGCACCCGGCGAGGGCGAGGAGGGACAGGGTCGTGAGGGCGGTGACGATGGTCACTGGCTGTTTCCGCATACCGGTGGGACGAGACAGCCACGGGTCCGGTTCCCTGTCAGCTCATGACCGGCAGCAGGGCGGCGAGATCCGCGCGCTCGCCGCTGGCGCTGACCTGCGCCGATGCCAGCGCCTGGGCCCAGGTCGTACGTCCCGTGGCCAGCCGCAGCCAGGTGAGGGGGTCCGTCTCGACGACATTCGGCGGGGTGCCGCGGGTGTGCCGGGGGCCCTGCACGCACTGAACGACGGCGTACGGCGGGATCCGCACCTCCGTCGACGCGCCGGGCGCCTTCTCCGCGAGCGCGTCGGCGAGCAGCCGGGTGCAGGTGGCGAGTGCCTGCCGGTCGAAGGGGATGTCGAGCCCTGCGGCGCGGTTCAGATCGTCGGTGTGGACGACGAGTTCGACGGTGCGGGTGACCAGGAAGTCGCCGAGCCGCATCGCGCCGACCCGGACGCCGATCAGCCGGTCGGCCGCGGCGTCCGGCAGCAGCGCGGTGATCCGCCCGGCGGTGCGCTCGAACAGCTCGGCGGGTTCGGCGGAGGCGGCGTACGCCTTGACGTCGTCCGAGATGGGCGCGGCCACGGCGGCGGTGGTGAACGCCCAGCCGGGCAGGCCGACCTCCACCACGGGCGGGGCGGGCTGCTCCAGCGCGCGGCTGACGCTCTCGACCCCCATGCTCAGGTGCGCGATCAGCTCCCGCACGGTCCAGTCCCCGAGCCCGGCGGGCCGGGCGAGTTGCTCGGGTGTGAGAACGAGGACAGCGTCGCGCACGTGCGCGAACTGGGTGAGGACGGCGGCACGGGTCTTGTCGACGTCGTAACCACGCTGCTTGCGCTTCTTGGCCGGTGACATGCGGGGAG
>NZ_JAAPBF010000157.1 GCF_022695985.1 Streptomyces sp. NP-1717
GGCCGTCTCGCGCAACGGTCGCCCGGTCCGTACTGTCGATCACCTGTCTAACCTGGACGCGGTACACGATCACTGAGCGGGACGAGGAGTACGACGTGCCGGTACGAGCTGTCCGAGGGGCCGTCCAGCTGGAGCGGGACGAGCCGCGGCACATGGACGAGCAGGTGTCCCTGCTGCTCTCCGCCATCCTGGAGCGCAACAGCCTGGGGGCGGACGACCTGATCAGCATCTGGTTCACCGCCACCCCCGACCTGCACTGCGACTTCCCGGCCGCCGCCGCGCGCGGCATCGGTATCGTCGACGTCCCGCTGATATGCGCGCAGGAGCTGGACATAGAGGGCGCCATGCCCCGAGTGGTCCGCATCCTCGCCCACATCGAGTCCGACCTCCCCCGGTCCGAGATCGCGCACGTCTACCTCGGGGCCGCGGCAGCCCTCCGCAAGGACATCGCCCAGTGAGAACCGCCCTCGTCATCGGAGCCGGCCTGATCGGCACCTCGGCCGCCCTGACCCTCGCCGAGCGCGGTGTCGCCGTCCACCTCGTGGACCACGACCCGGCCAGAGCACGGACCGCGGCGGCGCTCGGCGCCGGCACCGAGGAGCCCCCCGCCGGCCCCGTCGACCTCGCCGTCATCGCCGTGCCGCCCGCGCACACCGCCACGGCCGTCGCCGCCGCGATGCGCGCCGGCAGCGCGCGCGGCTACCTGGACGTCGCCAGCGTCAAGGGCGGCCCCCGGCGCGAGCTGGAGGCACTGGGCCTCGACCTGAGCACGTACATCGGTACGCATCCGATGGCCGGCAAGGAGAGCTCGGGCCCGCTCGCGGCGACCGCCGACCTCTTCGAGGGCCGCCCCTGGGTGCTGACCCCCACGGCCGTCACCGACACCGAGGTGCTGAACCTCGCCCTCGAACTCGTCGCGCTCTGCCGCGCGGTGCCGGTGGTCATGGACGCCGACGCCCACGACCGGGCCGTCGCCCTCGTCTCCCACACACCCCAGCTGATCTCCTCGATGGTCGCCGCCCGGCTGGAGGAGGCCGACGAGACCGCCGTACGGCTCTGTGGCCAGGGCATCCGCGACGTCACCCGCATCGCGGCCTCCGACCCCCGCATGTGGGTCGAGATCCTCTCGGCGAACCCGGGGCCGGTCGCCGACGTCCTCGCGGGCGTGGCCGCCGACCTCGGCGAGACCGTCGAGGCGCTGCGGGCGCTCCAGTCCGCCGACGAGACCGAGCGGCGCGGCGGCACCCGGGGCATCGAGGACGTCCTGCGGCGCGGCAACGCGGGCCGGGTACGGGTGCCCGGCAAGCACGGCGCGGCCCCGGCGTCGTACGAGACGGTGGCCGTCCTGATCAGCGACCGGCCGGGCGAGCTGGCCCGGATCTTCGCGGACGCCGGGAGCGCCGGGGTCAACGTCGAGGACGTGCGGATCGAGCACGCGACCGGACAGGAGGCGGGTCTGGTGCAGCTGATGGTGGAGCCGTCGTCGGCGCCCGTCCTGAGCGCGTCCCTGCGCGACCGGGGCTGGTCGATCCGCTGGTGACGGCGGGACGGCCGTGCGGGGCGCCGGTGTCCGGGACACGCCGTCGGCGGCTGCGCGGGCGGGCTTTCGCGGGGGTGTAAGGCGCGGTCCCAGCACTCGGTAACCTTGTGCGGGGGCGTACTGACGTCTGGGCGTCCGGAAACGACCCCCGAACGTCCCGAGACTCATCCGCGAACCACTTCGCGTTACGACTCCGCGCCCCGTGAACCAGGAAGGTGTCCGCCCCCGTGGAAACCGCTGCAACCGACGCCAGGACCGCCCCGGCCGCCGTGATCGTCGCCATCGACGGGCCCGCGGGCACCGGCAAGTCGAGCACGTCCCGGTCCGTGGCCACCCAGCTCGGTCTGAGCTACCTGGACACCGGCGCGCAGTACCGGGCGATCACCTGGTGGATGATCAGCAACGGTATCGACGTCCAGGACGCCTCGGCCGTCGCCACGGCCGCCGACAAGCCGGTGATCGTCTCCGGCACCGACGCGTCGAACCCGACGATCACCGTCGACGGCGTGGACGCATCCGGCCCCATCCGCACCCAGGAGGTCACGGCCCGGGTCAGCGCGGTCAGCGCCGTCCCCGAGGTACGGGCCGTCATCACCGAACTCCAGCGCTCCATCGCCGCCGGCGCCGGCAACGGCATCGTCGTCGAGGGCCGCGACATCGGCACCACCGTGCTGCCCGACGCCGACCTGAAGGTCTTCCTCACCGCCTCGCCCGAGGCGCGCGCCGCGCGCCGCAGCGGCGAACTGAAGGGCAAGGAGGCGGCGGACCTCGCCGCCACCCGGGAAGCGCTGATCAAGCGGGACGCGATCGACTCCGGCCGCAAGACGTCCCCGCTGGCCAAGGCGGCCGACGCGGTCGAGGTGGACACCACCGACCTCACGCTCCAGCAGGTCATCGAGTGCGTCGTCACCCTCGTCGAGGAGAAGCGGGCGGCCCGGTGAACGGACCCTCCCGGAAGGGCGCGCCGTCCCGGAAGGGCGCGGCGGTCGGCCGCGGCATCGGCATCGGGCTCATGTACGGCCTGTGGAAGCCGCGGGTGCTCGGTGCCTGGCGGGTCCCCGCGGCCGGCCCGGTGATCCTGGCCGTCAACCACTCGCACAACATCGACGGCCCGATGCTCATGGGCACCGCACCCCGGCCCGTGCACTTCCTGATCAAGAAAGAAGCCTTCATCGGTCCGCTCGACCCGTTCCTGCTGTCCATCGGGCAGCTGAAGGTGGACCGTGAGACCACGGACCGCGCCGCCGTCACCGACGCGCTCGGGGTGCTCCAGGGCGGCGGGGTCCTCGGGATCTTCCCCGAGGGCAGCAGGGGCGAGGGTGACTTCGCCTCACTGCGGTCGGGGCTCGCGTACTTCGCCGTACGGACCGGGGCGCCGATCGTCCCGGTGGCGGTGCTGGGGAGCACGGACCGCCGCGGCCGGCTGATATCCGCGCTGCCGCCGCTGCGCAGCCGTGTCGACGTCGTCTTCGGGGACGCGTTCGACGCGCAGGAAAGGGTGCGAAGCTCGGCCAAGGGTGGTGGTGGGCGACGGGAGGGCGGAAGCAGCCGGCGCACGCGGCGGGCGATGGACGACGCCACGCTGCGGATCCAGAAGCGGCTGACCGCCCATCTGGACAACGCCAGGCGCCTCACCGGGCGCCGGGCAGGACTTGAGTAGTGCACCGCGCAGTCGCGGCGCACCGATCACGATGAACGAGGTACGGACTTCATGAACGACCAGATCGACTCCTCCTCCGGCGACGAGCACGGAGAGCTTGGCGACGCCGAGTACTCGGAGTTCATGGAGCTCGCCACCCACGAGGGATTCGACCCCGAGGAGATCGAGGGCGCGATCGACGAGGCCGGTCACGGCCCGCTGCCCGTCCTCGCGGTCGTCGGCCGCCCCAATGTCGGCAAGTCGACCCTCGTGAACCGCATCATCGGCCGCCGTGAGGCCGTCGTCCAGGACAAGCCCGGCGTCACGCGGGACCGCGTCACCTACGAGGCCGAATGGGCCGGGCGCCGCTTCAAGGTCGTCGACACCGGCGGCTGGGAGCAGGACGTCCTCGGTCTCGACGCGGCCGTCGCCGCCCAGGCCGAGTACGCGATCGAGGCCGCCGACGCGGTCGTCTTCGTCGTGGACTCCACGGTCGGCGCCACCGACACCGACGAGGCCGTGGTCAAGCTGCTGCGCCGCGCGGGCAAGCCCGTCGTGCTGTGCGCCAACAAGGTCGACGGCCAGAGCGGCGAGGCCGACGCGACGGCGCTGTGGTCGCTGGGTCTCGGCGAGCCCCACCCGGTGTCCTCGCTGCACGGCCGCGGTACGGGCGACATGCTCGACGCCGTACTCGAAGCGCTGCCCGAGGCCCCGGAGCAGACCTTCGGCACCGCCATCGGCGGCCCGCGCCGGATCGCGCTGATCGGCCGCCCGAACGTCGGCAAGTCCTCGCTGCTGAACAAGGTCGCGGGCGAGGAGCGCGTCGTCGTCAACGAGATCGCGGGCACCACCCGTGACCCGGTCGACGAACTCATCGAACTCGGCGGCAAGGTCTGGAAGTTCGTGGACACGGCCGGTATCCGGCGCCGCGTCCACCTCCAGGAGGGCGCCGACTACTACGCCTCGCTCCGTACGGCGGCGGCCGTGGAGAAGGCCGAGGTCGCCGTCGTCCTGATCGACACCAGCGAGTCCATCAGCGTCCAGGACCAGCGCATCATCACGATGGCCGTCGACGCGGGCCGGGCCCTGGTCGTCGCGTTCAACAAGTGGGACACCCTCGACGAGGAGCGCCGCTACTACCTGGAACGCGAGATCGAGACCGAGCTGGGGCAGATCGCGTGGGCGCCCCGCGTCAACGTCTCGGCGCGCACCGGACGCCACATGGAGCGCCTGGTCCCGGCGATCGAGACGGCTCTCGAAGGCTGGGAGACGCGCGTGCCGACCGGCAGGCTCAACGCCTTCCTCGGCGAACTCGTCGCCGCGCACCCGCACCCCATCCGCGGCGGCAAGCAGCCGCGCATCCTGTTCGGCACGCAGGCGGGCACCCGGCCGCCCCGGTTCGTCCTCTTCGCGTCCGGCTTCATCGAGGCGGGCTACCGGCGGTTCGTGGAACGCAGGCTCCGCGAGGAGTTCGGCTTCGAGGGCACGCCGATCCACATCTCGGTGCGGGTGAGGGAGAAGCGCGGCCGCAAGAAGTGACGCGCGACAGCTGACGGAACATGCCGGTGGGCCCGGCGCGGACGATCTCCGCGCCGGGCCCACCGGCATGTCCCGTACGGCCGGGCGGAGGTCACAGACCCCGGCGGGGCGCCGGCGGCAGGGCGGCCTGCGCGCGGCCCGGCGCGTAGTGCGTGCTCTGCCACGAACCGCTGAACGGGGCCTGCCGGCCCGAGGACGAACCGTGCATCCCCGTACCGAAGGCGGTGAAGCCCAGGTTCTCCTCACCGCTGCGGTCGCCCGGCAGCGTCCTGAACGACCGCAGGTACTCGGAGTACAGCGCGTCGTAGATCGGCGTGGCCGAAGCTCCTGAGGAGTACCCGGCCGGGGGGTCCTGGGCGGGGCGCATGGCGGGAACCTGGGGCTGGTACTGCTGGCGTGGACGGTCGTATGAGTGCACGTAGGTGCCAACGACCCCGTCGTCCGTCGGATGCGGCCTGACCCGCGAAAATGCTGGTCGCGACGGGTGCGGGACCGAACCGGCGGAGGTACGTGCCGGGTCCCCCGCGTGGTCCCGCTCCTCGTCGCGGTGTTCCTCCCCCCGGTGCTGCCCGCCGGGGCGCCCGCCGTCGGGGCCCTCGCCGACGCGGTGCTCGCCACTGCGGTGTTCACCGCCGCGGTGCCCGGTCACATACCGCTCCCCGGCCCGGCGGTCGTCCCCGCCCGGGTGCCCGTCGTCCGTCACGTGCCGGCCAGCGGCATCGCCGCCGCCACCAGACGCCCGTTGGCCGCGGCCTTGTCCAGCGCGTCGCGCAGCAGGTCCTCGCGCGGCTGCTGGCCGATGGAGCCGACCGGGGCGGCGAAGACCAGGACGTTCCGCCACTTGTTCGCGGCGGCCCGCCAGTCGCCGGTGACCTGGAGCGGCTGGTGCGCCTGCCACCAGGCGACGGGGGTGCCGCCGCCGGTGCCGGGCTGGAGGACCGCGTGCAGCTGGCCCATGGCGAGCAGCACCGACCAGCCGGACAGCGTCGCCGGGACCCGGCTCAGATCGGCGACCGGCCGGAAGCCCTGCTCCGCGAGGAGCGGCAGGAACTCGTCCTGCGGGCCGGCCGAACCGGGTCTGGCGATGGGACCGGTCGGTTCCACGACGAGGGCGGGGTGCAGCTGGTTGTCGATCAGGACCAGACCGCTGGTGACACCGAGGACGGCCTGCTCGCCGCCGCCGGACCGCGCCTGGGGATCCCCGCCGGTGATGCTGCGGACGGCTCCCTGGAGCTGGTCCTCCGCCACCTTGACGACCTGGGAGGGGATGCAGGTGGCGTGGGCGAACGCCAGGACGGCGGTCTCCTCGCCGATGAACAGCACCGTGCTGGTGCGCTCGGTTTCGGAGTCGCCCGGGGTACGGCACGAGGTGCAGTCGTAGCTGCCCGGGGAGTTGTCGCCGACGAGCAGGCGATCGGCTTCTTCGTCGCCGATCTCGGCGCGTACGTCCTCGCTGACGTCGAGCATGCGCGGCACGGTTGGCTCCTCGAACTCGGTGCGTGGGCCGGGCTGTTCCCGGCCCGCAAAGAGACAACGGGCGAGCCGTAGCCGGGGTCACGCGCGAAGCGGGACGAATCGCACCGCCGCTGCCCCTCGCACGTACGGGTGAAGCTTCCGGCCGCCCGGCGGCTGCCCGGCCGGTGGTTTCCGCCCCGGGCGCGCGCGGGCGTGGCGGCGCCAAGTGCCCCGACGCGGGCCCCCGGCGCACGTCGCGGGTGCGGCGGGAGGGGCGGATTCCGCGCCTACAGTCCCCCCAGGCCGACCAGGGAGAACCCGGGACAACCAGGGACGAACCAGAAAGACACCTCGACCCATGCACATCTCTTTCCTGCTCCACAACGCGTTCGGGGTCGGCGGAACGATCCGGACCACGTTCAACCTCGCGCGGGCGCTCGCCGAGCGGCACGACGTCGAGATCGTCTCGGTCTTCCGCCACCGCGACGAACCCACGCTCGGCGCGCCCGAGGGCGTCCTGCTCCGCCATCTCGTCGATCTGCGCCGCGACAGCGGCGGTTACGACGGCGCGCACCCCGACATCGGCCGCCCCGCCGCGGTCTTCCCGCGCGGCGACGGCCGGCACAAGCAGTACAGCCGTCTCACCGACACCCGCATCGCCGAGCACCTGCGGTCGCTGACGGCCGACGTCGTCGTCGGCACCCGCCCCGGCCTCAACTGCCACATCGCCCGCCAGACCCGGCGCGGCACGGTCCGGGTGGGCCAGGAACACCTGACCCTGGACAGTCACAGCCACCGGCTGCGCCGCGAGATCGCCCACCGGTACACGCTGCTCGACGCCGTCACCACCGTCACCGAGGCCGACGCGCGCGCCTACCGCTCCCGGCTGCGGCTGCCCGGCGTACGGATCGACGCGGTCCCCAACAGCGTGCCCGCGCCCGGCGTCGCCCCCGCCGACTCCACCGGCAGATGCGTCGTGGCGGCGGGCAGGCTCACCCCCGTCAAGCGGTACGACCTGCTGATCAGTGCCTTCTCCAAGGTGGTGGCCGCACGGCCGGACTGGCGGCTGCGGATCTACGGCGCGGGCGACGCGACCGGCGACGAACGGGCCGCGCTGCGCGCCCTGATCGACGAGCGCGAGCTCTACAACCACGTCCATCTGATGGGCACGGCCAACCCGTTGGAGCCGGAGTGGGTCAAGGGCTCGATCGCCGCCGTCACTTCGAGCCTCGAATCGTTCGGGATGACCATCGTCGAGGCCATGCGCTGCGGCGTCCCCGTCGTCTCCACCGACTGCCCGCACGGGCCCGGCGAGATCATCGAGGACGGGGTCGACGGCCGGCTGGTGCCGGTCGGGGACGTGGACGCCATCGCCGACGGGCTCCTCGCGCTGATCGAGGACGACGAACTGCGGCGGCGTACGGGGCTGGCGGCCATCGCGTCGTCCGCCCGCTTCGACCCGGCACGGATCGCCGAACGCCACGAGGAACTGTTCGCCGCGCTGGTCGACCGCGGCCGCCGGCAGGCGGGGCCGCGCGGGGCGGTGCTGGGCACCGTACGGCGCGGCCGCGGCCTTTTCGTCGGCGGGACGCGGACCGTGCGCGAACTGGCCGCCGCGGCGGTCCGCAGGGGGAGAGCCGGGTGAGCGCCCCCACCGCGCACTGCGCCGCCGACGCGGCGGGAAACATCGTCCTCGACCTCGCTGGCGACCCCGGCGACCCCGGAGCCGCCTCGGAGCTGGTGCTGCGCCGGCGCGGCGGCAGGACACCGGCGGACGAGGTGCGGCTGCGGCTGACCGGACGGCGCGCCGTACTGGACCACGGCACCCCGGTCGCCGAGGGCCGCTGGGACATCGTCCATGTCGCGGAGCACGGCGACCGTGAGGGACAGCCCGTCCGGCCCGGCGCCAGGGACGTGCGCGCGCTGGTCGACCGGGTCCCGGGCGACGGGCCCGTCACCGTCCGAGTCCCGTACCCGACGGCCGACGGCCGCCTCGCGGTGCGCTCCTGGGTCCGCTCACCGCACGCGGAGGCCGGGGCCATCCACCTCGCGGACGGCGCCATGACCGTGCGGGGTGTGCTGTACGGCGCCGAGCCGGGCCACGGCGCGGCGGCCGAGGCGCGGTGCGGTACGGGCTCCCGCGAGAGCGGCACGGCGCCCCGTACGCACCGGGTCCCCCTCACCGGCGGCCCGGGCGGCGGCTTCGGCTTCACCCTGCCGTACGCGGCGCTCGCCGGGCGGCCCGTGACGGCGCGGCAGTTCTGGGACCTGTGGCTGCTGCCCTCGCCCGGCGCCCCCGCCGTCCGGCTCGCACGGATCCTCGACGACGTCTGGGACCGCGGGAACGTCTACGTGTACCCGGCGCACCGGGCGGACGGCTGGCTGGCCGCCCCCTGCTACTCGGGCGACAACAACCTCCGCGTACGGCTGGACCCGGCGGGCCCCGCCGTACGCGGCGCCACCTCGCGGACGGCGCCATGACCGTGCGGGGCGTGCTGTACGGCGCCGAGCCGGGTCACGGCGCGGCGGCCGCGGCCGCGCGGTGCGTTACGGGCTCCCGCGAGAGCGGCACGGCGCCGCGTACGGCCGGACCCGGCGGACTGGCGGCGCTGCTGACGGTTCCGTCGCCGGGAACTCCCGTCGCGGACAGTACCTGTCCTCGACGGCTGCCAGAATCGACGCATGCTGGATACCTCGGCCCGACTGCTCCGCCTGCTCTCCCTGTTGCAGGCCCACCGTGAATGGTCCGGCCCCGATCTGGCCGAGCGCCTCGGGGTGACGCCGCGCACCGTGCGGCGCGACGTGGACCGGCTGCGCGAGCTGGGCTACCCGGTGAACGCCAGTCCCGGCACCGGCGGCGGCTACCAGCTCGGCGCCGGTGCCGAGCTGCCGCCGCTCCTGCTGGACGACGAGGAGGCCGTCGCCGTGGCCGTCGGGCTGCGTACGGCGGCGGGCAACGGTATCGACGGCATCGGCGAGACGTCCGTCCGCGCGCTCGCCAAGCTGGAGCAGGTCCTGCCGGGCCGGCTGCGCCGCCGGGTCGGCGCGCTCAACGCCTTCACCGTCCCCATGCTCCGCGGACCCGGCCCGACGGTGGACGCGAGCGTCCTCACCGAGCTGGCGAACCTCTGCCGGGACGGCGAGCGGCTGCGCTTCGACTACCTCGACCACGGCGGCTCCGCCAGCCGCCGCACCGTGGAGCCGCACCGCCTGGTGTGCACCGAGCGCCGCTGGTACCTGGTCGCCTGGGACCTGGACCGCGCCGACTGGCGTACGTTCCGGGCGGACCGCATCACCCCCAGGCCGCCGCACGGACCGCGCTTCCCGCCCCGTGAACCGCCCGCGGACGATCTGGCCGCCTATGTCTCCGAGGGCGTCTCCACCCGCGTCTACGCCTCTTCCGCGGTGATCCGGCTCCACGCCTCGGCGGAGGAGGCGGCGCAGGCGGTGTCACCGTCCGCCGGTGTGCTGGAGCCGGTCGACGAGCACAGCTGCCTGCTGCGCACCGGGGCGGGCGGTCTCGACGTGATGGTGGTCCACGTGATGCTCCTCGGTATCGACTTCGAAGTGGTCGAGCCCGTGGAGCTGACCGAGCACATGAGGACGGCGCGGGACCGCCTTTCCCGCGCGCTGGGCGACGCTCCGTAACAGCGGAGCGGCCCGGTCCGCGGTCATCCGGAAGGTGTCGTACCGCCGATGACCGTGCGAGGGAGAGGTGAATTCCGCACGGCGCGCCGAATACCGGAGGACGGTCGGACGGAGGAATTCGGGGCGTGGAAAATAGGGTGATCTTCGAGTCGGCCGAATTGCTTATCGCTTACTTACGGCCGATGTTTGAACAGTGGTCCGAAGGCAAGTGGGAGTACCCGAACAAGTGTCGTGATCCTGTGACACAAGTGTGACCGCCGTGGTGCGCAAGTGCGTGGGGACGGTGACCGGCGAGCCGCCGGAGGCCGCCGTTCCGTCACCGTCCGCCGTCACCCGCAGACCGGGCCGGGACGGCCCGGAACGCCTAGGCTGAGTCGTATGGCATCGATACCGACACCTCCGGCACAGCCCGACGACGCACCCGACTCCTATGTGGGCCTCACCGCCCCCGAGGCCGAGCGGATCGCCCGCGAGCGCGGCTGGACCACCGTCAGGGCGCTGCCGCCGGGCGCCGTCATCACCCTGGAGTACCTTCAGGGGCGGCTGAACTTCGAGGTCGAGAACGACACCGTCATTCGCTGCTGGCTGGGTTGACCCGGTTGGACGGGCGACGTCCGCGCGTTCAGGCGTACTTGTCATCACAGGGGAGGGCCCCGGCGCACCCGCGCCGGGGCCCTCCCCTGCCTGCTCTTCCCGCCGGTCAGCCGCCCGCCATCGGCCTCGATCGCGGCGGACGGCGGCTGCCCGCCGGGGTGATCGGGGTCCGTTCGGAACGCGCCGTGGTGTGCGGCCGGGACTGGGTGAGCTGCGCGGTGCTGTTCCGGCCGCTCGTACCGCGTCCCGAGTGGGCCGTGCCGACCGTCGAGCGGCCGGTGTCCTCACCGTCCTTCGCCGGGAGCTGAGGGACTATCACGGGCCAGGGACTGTCGGCCGGTACCGGCGCGACGGCCGCCCTGCGGCGTGCGCGCCACTGCTCGCGGACGGCGAAGACCGCCGCCTCGGTACGGGCGATGGTCGGCTCGAACCACGGCAGGGCGAGCAGGATCAGCAGACCGGCGACCCAGCCGAGCAGCACGTCGCTCAGCCAGTGCGTGCCCAGATAGACGGTCGTCGCGCCGACGCCGAGTGCGACCACGGACGAGCCGATCGACAGATAGCGCCTGGCCCGCGGCGTGGTGGCCAGATAGGCCAGGATGCCCCACGTCACCACGGCGTTCGCGGTGTGGCCGGAGGGGAATATGTCGCCGCCCGCGAAGAGTTCGGCCGATCCGATCTGCGTCGCGTAGTGCGGGCCGAGCCGGCCGAGGCCGAGCTTCACCGCCCCCACGGTCACGTTGAGCAGCAGCAGCGCGGTCCCGAGGACCAGCAGCGGACGCAGCGTGTGCTGGCGCCAGGACCGCCAGCCCAGCCAGGCGGCGATCATCACGGCCGTGGGGCCGCGCTGGCCGAGCACCACGAAGTAGTCCAGGAACGCGTGCAGTTGCTGCCACTGCTGGTACGGCCGGAAGAGCATGATCTTCCAGTCGAGTGTCACCAGCCAGGACGAGACGAGAACGGCGACCACGACGGCGAGATAGAACACCAGAGTCCCGCCGAAGAGGGTCGCGCGGGTACGGCTCATCCGCGGGATCTCTATCTTCGGCGGCTCCGGCTCCCGGTCCAGTCGGGCGAAGATGTCGGTACGCACCCAATCGACGTTACAGCGAGTGAACGGCCGACTCGGTCGTTCCAGTCTCTTTGTGATGACGATGTGATGTGGAGTGTGTCTCGGATCGCTGTTTATCCGAGGCCGTTCCGCAATTTCAAGTGACCTTGTGCCCTATTGCTCGTGGCGCGACGCCGGTAAGTGTCTTTGTGCGCAACAGAATTAGTTCACCGTGGCGTCGCACGGAATTTTCCGACCGCTTGACCGAGGCTTGACCGCACCGGGGTGACCCCCCGGGCGTACGCCGTCCGCCGGCGTAGGCCACACTTCGACGTTCGGCGAGGTGAGATGGGCCACGCTCCGGGCGGACGAACTCGCGTACGCTGTCCGCTCACTCGCCCGTCGATGCCGGGCCGCCCCGGGACATGTCGTCAGAGTCCCGCCGGCCCGCCGAGCGCGAGGGTCTTCACTGGGAGGTAGGCAGATGTCCGGGACCACCACGGCCGGAGCGCGGCTGCGTGCCGCCGTCGGCGGCGGTGCCCATGGTGACGTCAACCGCTGGGCCGTCCTGGTCGTCCTCTGCGTCAGTCTGCTGCTCGTCGCGCTCGACGCGACCGTGCTGCACGTCGCCGTCCCCTCCGTCACCGAGGACCTGCGGCCGAGCGGCGTCGAACTGCTGTGGATCGTGGACGCCTACCCGCTGGTCTGCGCCGCGCTGCTGATCCTCTTCGGCACGCTCGGCGACCGGATCGGCCGGCGGCGGGTCCTGCTCATGGGCTACGGGATCTTCGGGCTGGCCTCGGTCGCCGCGGCCTTCGCAGGCTCACCCGGGATACTGATCGCCGCGCGCGCCCTGCTGGGCATCGGCGGTGCGATGATCATGCCCGCGACGCTCTCCATCCTCCGTACGGTCTTCCCCGACCGGCGCGAGCGCGCCATGGCGATCGGCATCTGGACGGCGGTCGCCGCCGTCGGCGCCGCGACCGGACCGGTGCTCGGCGGGTTCCTCGTCGAGCACTTCTGGTGGGGCTCGGTCTTCCTGATCAACGTGCCGCTGATGGCGCTGATCCTCCCCGTCGGCCGTTTCCTGCTGCCCGAGTCGAAGGGCGGCTGCGACGGCCCGTGGGACGTGGCCGGCGCCCTGATGGCCGCGGCCGGTGTGCTCGGCGTCGTGCTGGGGGTGAAGCGCCTCGGCGCGGGCGCCTCGATGCTCGACGTCAAGACCTTCGGGCCGCTGCTGCTCGGCGCGGTCCTGCTGGCCTTCTTCGTACGGCGGCAGAAACGCCGGAAACATCCCCTCATAGACGTCTCGATGTTCGCGCGGCCGACCTTCTCGACCTCCGTGGGCTGCATCGTGCTCGCCATGCTCGCGCTGGTCGGCCTCCAGCTGATCGCCGTCCAGTACCTCCAGCTCGTGCTCGGCCTCGGCCCTCTGGAGACCGGACTGCGGCTGCTGCCCCTCACCTTCGCGGCCATAGCTGCGGGGGCCACCGGCTCGTACACGCTGCGCAGGTTCGGCCCGCGCCGGATGGTCGCCTGCGGGTTCGTCCTCACCGCGGGCGCCGTGCTGCTGCTGGTGATGATGGGCCAGCACGACCGGCCGGCGCTGCTGACGACCGCCTTCGTACTGCTCGGCCTCGGTCTGCAGTCCACGCTCTTCGGGGCGTACGAGTCGATGCTCAGCGAGGCGCCGCCCGAGCAGGCCGGGGGCGCCGCCGCCATCGGTGAGACGTCCTACCAGCTCGGCGCGGGGATGGGGATCGCGCTGCTTGGCAGCGTCATGAACGCGGCCTACGCGCCCGCCCTGTCGTCGGGCTCGGTCGACGGGGTCCCGGAAGCCGCGGGAGCCGCGGCGGCCAACTCGCTGGGGGAGGCGTACCAGGTGGCCGCCCAGCTGGGTGGTCCGGCGGGGGAGGCCCTGCGGATCGCGGCACGTCACTCCTTCGTGCACGGACTGCATGTGACGCTCCTGGTCAGCGCGGGGCTGCTGCTGCTCGGCGCGGTGGCCGCGCTGCGGCTGCCCCGGGTGATGGACTGCGGAGCGCCGCCCCGCGGCGAGGCCGCGGACATACCGGCGCCGCGCGACGGCACGGCGGTCGGTGCCGGCGCCCCGGCGGGCCGGAGCCACGCGCACCACGGCGGGTCTGGACGGGCGGCGGCCCTGCGCCGTAATGTCGGCGCCGAGTCTAACTAGCGCTGCTAGTTTTACTGGATCGGCGCACCGACGACCACGCACCGACGACCACGCACCGCCAACCGCGAACCCGACACCGCGCACCGACATCCGCGAGCCGCCGGAGGCAGCCCCATGTCCGCACCCTCAGCCTCGAAGCCGTCCTCCTCGAAACGTCCGCCCTTCGACCCGCGCGATCCTCTCGGCCTCGACGATCTGCTGGACCCCGAGGACCTGGCCGTCCGCGACACGATGCGCTCATGGGCCACCGACCGGGTCATGCCGCACATCGCCGAGTGGTACGAGCGCGGTGAGCTGCCCGGCATCCGCGAGCTGAGCCGTGAGCTGGGCTCCATCGGCGCGCTCGGCATGTCGCTCCAGGGCTACGGCTGCGCGGGCGCTACCGCCGTCCAGTACGGACTCGCCTGTCTGGAGCTGGAGGCCGCCGACTCCGGGATCCGCTCGCTCGTCTCCGTCCAGGGCTCGCTCGCCATGTACGCGATCCACCGGTTCGGCTCCGAGGAGCAGAAGCGGCGCTGGCTCCCGGGCATGGCGGCCGGCGAGATCATCGGCTGCTTCGGTCTCACCGAGCCCGACCACGGCTCCGACCCGGCCGGGATGCGCACGTACGCCAAGCGCGAGGGCACCGACTGGGTGCTCACCGGCCGCAAGATGTGGATCACCAACGGCTCGGTCGCGGGCGTCGCCGTCGTCTGGGCCCGGACGGACGACGGAATCCGGGGCTTTCTCGTCCCGGCAGGCAGCCCCGGCTTCTCGGCGCCCGAGATCAGGCACAAGTGGTCGCTGCGGGCCTCGGTCACCAGCGAACTGGTCATGGACGGGGTACGGCTCCCGGCCGACGCCGTACTCCCCGAGGTCACCGGCCTGCGCGGGCCCCTCAGCTGTCTGAGCCACGCCCGCTACGGGATCGTCTGGGGCTCGATGGGCGCGGCGCGCGCCAGTTTCGAATCGGCGGTGGAGTACGCGAAGAGCCGGGAACAGTTCGGCAGGCCGATCGGCGGCTTCCAGCTCACCCAGGCCAAGCTCGCCGACATGGCGGTCGAACTCCACAAGGGCATCCTGCTCGCGCACCATCTCGGCCGGCGGCTGGACGCGGGGAAGCTCCTTCCCGAGCAGGTCAGCTTCGGGAAGCTCAACAATGTGCGGGAGGCGATCGAGATCTGCCGTACCTCGCGCACGATCCTCGGGGCCAACGGGATCTCCCTCGAATATCCCGTGATGCGGCACGCGACGAATCTGGAGTCGGTGCTCACCTACGAGGGCACCGTCGAGATGCACCAGCTGGTGCTGGGCAAGGCACTCACCGGTCTCGATGCCTTCCGGTGACCGGGGTGACCCGGTGAGCGCCCCGCTCAGCTCTGGTTGAAGAAGCCGTCCCGCTGGTGTGCCTGCGACTCCCCGCTGACGATCTCGGTGTGGGCGGGGGTCAGCAGGAACACCCGGGTGGCGACACGGTCGATCGAGCCGCGGAGACCGAAGATCAGTCCGGCGGCGAAGTCGACGACACGCTTGGCGTCGGCGGGCTCCATCGCGGTGAGGTTCAGGATGACGGGGACGCCCTCGCGGAAGAGTTCGCCGATGCCACGCGCGTCCCGGAAGCTCTCCGGGGAGACGGTGGCGATCCTGCGCTCCTGTTCCGGAGCGGCCTCGGCGGCGATCCGCACACGCGGATCGGTCTTCCAGGTGTCGTTGTTCTCGGCACCCTCGGAGTAATCGTCGTCGTAGTAACGCTCGTCGTTGTCCTCAACGAGGCCCAGCCAGGCACTCGCCTTGCGCACCGATCCCATGGACGCCTCCTTTCACCGCGGTCGCTTGTGGTTCCGCATCCCTATGGTTGTCCATGATGCGGATTGCGCGCCAAGTGGATTGTCGCCGCGCAGGGGGTTCGTGACGGTACTGGTGCAGAAGATATGGTGATTCGTCAGGTTTCTTCCTGTGTACGGGCCCTGACGTACCGAAAATATGAAAGTCCGGCCAGACGGGTGACGGTGGGGACGTTCGGGTGAAACCGATGGCTCGATACGATGCCTGACGCACCGTCGTACGACTCCTGGGGGAACCGTCGTGTTCGGAATTGTCAGGCCCTGCAGCCACCGGCTCTCGGAGGGGCTCAAGACCGAGTGGATGGCTCATCTGTGCGGTCTCTGCCTGGCACTTCGCTCGGATCACGGACAGTTCTCCCGCATCGTCACCAACTACGACGGCCTGATTGTCTCCGTTCTGACGGAGGCTCAGTCCGAGCGTGCCACCGGATGGCGCCGCACAGCTGGCCCCTGCCCACTTCGCGGCATGCGAACCGCTCCGGTGGCGAAAGGTGAGGGAGCGCGTCTCGCCGCGGCCGTCTCGCTGGTGCTCGCCTCGGCCAAGGTGCGGGACCACGTGGCCGACGGGGACGGGGTGTTGAAGCGCCGTCCGGTGGCGGTCGCCGCGCGCCGGATAGCCGGCGGCTGGGACCGCGCCGGCGCGCGTACCGGCGCGGAGCTGGGCTTCGACACGGCGGTACTCGTCGACGCCGTCGACCGGCAGACCGGCATCGAGGCGCTCGCCGGACCGGGCACCTCGCTGCTCACCGTCACCGAGCCGACCGAGACGGCGACGGCCGCCGCGTTCGCGCACACCGCCGTACTCGCGGGCCGGCCCGGCAACATGGCGCCGCTCGCCGAGGCGGGCCGGCTCTTCGGGCGGCTCGCGCATCTGCTGGACGCCGTGGAGGACCGGGACGCCGACGCCGCGTCGGGCTCCTGGAACCCGCTCACGGCGACCGGCACCTCGCTCGCCGAGGCGCGCAGGCTCGCGGACGACGCGCTGCACGGCATCCGGCTGGCGCTGCGCGACGCGGAGTTCGTCGACGACAAACTGGCCCACGTACTGCTGGCCCACGAGTTGCGCACCTCGGTCGACCGCGCCTTCGGGACGTCGTC
>NZ_JAAPBF010000158.1 GCF_022695985.1 Streptomyces sp. NP-1717
GCGTGGTCCCCGCTGCCGCCACCGTCACCAGCGCCGCGCCCGCCCAGATCTTCGTGCTGTCCATCTCCGTGACGCTGCCGCCCAGACCACCTCGGGCACCCATGGACGGATTCGGGCTCGGGCTGGGGCTCGACGCGGCGCGGACCGTGAAGGTGAACGAGGAGGGGCTGCCGTTCGGGCAGGCGATCGAGATGGTGTGGCTGCCCGCGCGGGCGTCACGGCGGACGGTGCCGGTGCCCCGGTACGTGCCGTTCGAGCCCGCGGTCAGCACGACCGAGCCCGTGAAGGCCCCGGACGAGGCGGTCACCGTGCTGGCGTCGCAGCCGCCCTTGAGCGCGAGCGAGACCGAGGAGCCCGCGGTCGCCGGGTTCGGGCTGACCGTGAGGATCGGCTGGGTGTCGGCATGGACCGTCGCCGCACCCATGCCCAGGGCCAGGGAGGACAGGGCAGCGGTGGTGAGGATGCGAACAGGGCGCATGGTGGGGATCTCCGCTTCCTTGGCACGGTGCGGGCTTCTGCCACCCGCTCGGAAACCGGGCCGTGGCCTTCATGAAAGGCAGACACACCGTCAAGCGGCGCGCCGGGGCGCGGAGCCGTGTTCCGTCGAACAGCTCAGCGCGGAGCGCTAAGCCGCTGGTCGCGGAGGTGGAACGGGGACGCGCGACAGGGACGCGGCCGTACGCCGCGGGGGTGACCGGCGTCCGCCCCGGCAGGGCACTGCGCGACACTGGCGGCGTGAGAAGCGAAGAGACCGTCTTTGTCGGTGGGCCGCTCGACGGTCGCGTACTGCCCGTGCTGACCGGGCCGACCGGGCAGCCGCCGAAGTGGTACGAGGTGCCCGTGCCGGACGCCGGCGGCGGGCCGCCCACCGTGTTCGCGTACCGGCGTGTGCCCGCCGGGTACACCAAGCGGCTCGGGATCCAGCGCGGCTGGAAGTACGAGTACGTCCCCGAAGGGCGCGAGCGGCGCACGCTGAAGTGGCCCTGGTCCAAGCCCGGCCGCGGCTGAGCGTTCGGCGGTTCGGGGCAGGATCGCGAACTCGTTGGCCACACACGGTCACATATCGCGCGGCAGGCGCGATTTGTCGGGCACCATCTAGGATCGACCAGGCCGGAGACGACCTCCCGGCAGAGCGACCAGGGGGCTTTTCGCGTGATGGAACCGCTGCGGCACGACGACCCACGCCTTGTCGGCCCTTACACCGTGCTGGCGCGGCACCGGGAGTCGGCGAGCGCCGTGCGCTATCTGGCGTACGGCCCCAACGGCGCCACCGCCGTCGTCTCCGTCGCCCGCCCGGCCCTCGCCGCCCTGCCCGCCTTCCAGCGGCGCTTCCAGGCCGAGGCACGCACCGCCGAGCGGCTGGCCGGCGGGTGGGTGCAGCCGCTGCTCGACGCCCGTACGGACGCGGCCGGGACGGACCTGCTCTGGACGGCGAGCGACTACATCCCCGCGCTCACCCTCGGCGAGGCCGTCGCCGTCGCCGGTCCGCTGCCCGAGCGGGCCGTGCGGATACTGGGCGCCGCGCTCGCCGAGACGCTGTCGCGGGTCCACGCGACCGGCGCCGTGCTGCACGGGCTCACGCCCGACACCGTGACCCTCGCCGCCGACGGGCCGCGCCTCACCGCCTTCGGGGCACTGGGCGCGGCGGCCTCGGCGGAGGCGGCCGAGGGCGGGCGGCTGTCCGTACGGCTGGGATATCTGACCCCGGAGCAGCTGGACGGCGAGGTGCCGGGGCCGCCGTCCGACATCTTCGTACTGGGTCTGCTGCTCGCGTACGCGGCCACCGGTACGACGCCTCTCGCCGAGGGGCCGCCCGACGCGGCGGCCGAACGCATCGCGCACGGGGCGGCCGAACTCGACGGTGTGCCGCAGGAGTTGCGGCCGGTCGTCGCGCGCTGTCTGGCGAAGGAGCCGGGCGGGCGGCCGACGGCCGGGGCCGTCGCCGCGGAGCTGGCGCTGGAGGGCGCCGCGGCCGCGGCGACCGCGGTGCCGGGCGGCTGGCTGCCGGACGTGCTGTCGGCCTCGATCGCCGAACAGGCCGCCCGGGTCGACGCCCTGCACGCCCCTCTGGAGAGCCCGGCGGACAGGGTGGCGCGGGACCGGACGCCGGAGGGGCCGGCGGACGCCGTTCCCGGGGCGCCGGCCGACGCCGTTCCCGAGCCCGACGGCCGCACCACCCGCATCGGCCGTCCCCGGACGGCTTCCGGCAGTGAGAGCGGTGTCGTCGACCGGCCGACCGCCGCCCTGTCGGTGCCCCGTGCCCGGCCCGAGCCGACGGCGCTGCCGCTGCCCCCGGCCGCCGCCCCGGTGCCGCAGCAGTCCCAGCCGCTCCCGCAGGGACCGGCGGGGCCGCCGGGACCGCCCGCGCTGCCGCCGGGGCCGACGCCGGCTCCCGTCCCGGCCGCCGGCACAGGGTCCGGTTCGGGCCGGCTGGCCGCGCTGCGGCGCGGACCGCTCGCGCAGCCCCTCGGACGGCGCGCGCTCATCACAGGCCTGGCCGCCGGCGCGGCCGGTCTGGTGATCGGCGGCGGTGGCGTTCTCGCGCTGGCGGACGACGAGCCGTCCGGCGACACCGACGGCAAGCCCGGCAAGGACACCCGCAAGGGCCTCACGGGACTGCCGCCCGAGGCGCTGTGGGCGTACGAACAGAAGGTGGCGGCCGACGAGGTCCTGAACTGCGCCGTCATCGGCGGCCGGACCCTCGTCCTGACCACGGAGTCGGAGGCGACCGGTGTGGACGTGCGCACCGGCAAGCGGCTGTGGCGGAACGCCGGTGCCGCGGCCCTCCACCAGGCGCTGCCCGCCTCCGGCGGACTCGTCTTCGCCGCCGGGACGACCGGCCTGCTCTGGTTCTCGGCCGCCTCGGGCGAGGTCAGGCACCGGATCGACTACGCGGACGGCGTCGCCGACGCGCCGGGGCTCACCGTCGCGGGCATCGCCGGGACCAGTGACGGCCAGGTCTGGTTCACCGGATCGCACCGGGAGGGTACGGGGAAGACGGCCACGGTCCGCACCCATCTCTTCGCCTTCGATCTGACGACCCGTAAGGAGCTGTGGCGCTCCGCGATCTCCAACGGCCGCGCCCCGTTGACCCCCGTGTACCAGCTGATCGCCGTGCGCGAGGCGGACATCGTGGTGCGCCAGGACGCCAAGTCGCTGCTGCCGGCTC
The DNA here is from genome assembly GCF_022695985.1 of Streptomyces sp. NP-1717. Taxonomy (GTDB): domain Bacteria; phylum Actinomycetota; class Actinomycetes; order Streptomycetales; family Streptomycetaceae; genus Streptomyces. The sequence goes on from NZ_JAAPBF010000158.1 coordinate 3,170, forward strand.
AGGTCAAGGCGGGCAAGGGCAGGTCGGTCTACCACTGCTTCGGCCGCGCCGACGGCAAGCTGACCTGGTCGAAGTCGTTCGGCGCGGTGCCGCCCACGGGTGGTTCGGCGGGCGACGCGAAGGGCCGGCTGTTCGCGGCGGCGGCCGACCAGCTCTACGCGTACGACACCGCCGACGCCAAGCAGTTGTGGCGCAGGTCCGGCGCGCCCAGGCTGCCCGGCGAGAACTCCTTCGCCTTCGGCACCGGAACGCTCCTCGGCTCCACGCTGTACATCGCCAACCGCTACCAGGAGGTGTACGCGATCGACCCCGAGTCCGGTGCGGAGCGCTGGAAGGGCACGACCGAGGGCCCGGCCTGGAACGGTGTCCCCCGGATCACGCTGAGCGAGAGCGGCCGGACGGTGCTGTCCGCCGACGGGCTCCAGGTGACCGCGTTCGGGGCGAAGGACGGCAGGCGGCTCTGGAAGTTCCAGAACGCGGGCGGGCCCGCGCCCTCCCCCGCCGCCGACGGCGCGGCCGTGGCGGCGCCCGCGTACCAGCCCCTGATGGCCGGGAGGACCGCGGTGATCCGGCGCGGAGGCACCTTCTACGCGCTGCCGGTCGACTGACCCGGGAGGTCCGGGACGCCCGCGGGGCCCGGTCCGCACAAGCCGCCGCGCCGGGGGCCGTCGCATCGGCCCGCCGGGGGTGACGGCATGCCGCCGTATCGCCCAATTGTGGGCTGAGCATACGAGAGCGGCACAAGGGACGCCGCATCATCGCCTTGGGGCCGGACGGACCGTCCCGCAAACGGAGGTGATGGTGTGTCGGGCAGGCTTCTGCGGTCCGTCTGTACGGCGGCGCTCGCCGTCCTCGCGGCGGTGCCGTGCGCGGCGCCGGCCGGCGCCGAACCCCCTCCCGTCACCGCCCCCGAAGACGACTCCGGTGACGTGTCCGGCGATGTCTCCGGCGATGTCTCCGAGGGAGCCCCCGAGACCGCCGGGAGCGCCTCCCTCGGAGACGGCACGCCGCGCGGTGTCTCCGAACTGCTCACCGAGATGCGGAAGCTGTACCAGCAGGCCGAGGAGGCCACCGAGGCGTACAACGCCACCGAGGTGAAGCTCACCGCGCAGCGGGCCCGGGCGAAGAAGGTCGGCGCCGGTCTCAGCGACGCCCGCGCGGCGCTGGTCCGCGGCCGCGCCCAGGCGGGACAGCTGGCCCGCCAGCAGTACCGGGGCACCTCGGAACTCTCCTCCTACGTCCAGCTCCTGCTCACCGACGACCCTCAACGCGCCCTCGACCAGAAGCATCTGATGGACCGCGCGCAGCGCGAACGGCTGTCGACCATCGCGCGGCTGACGAACGGGGAGAAGCAGGCCGACGCCCTCGCCGCGCAGTCCCGGAAGGCGCTGGACGAGCAGAATGCGCTCGCCGCGGAACAGCGGAAGCGGCGCGACACGGTCAGGGCGAAGCTGACGGACGTCGAGAAGATGCTCGCCTCGCTCACCACCGAACAGATCGCCGCGATCGCCGAACGCGAGGACGCCGACACGGACGAGGCGCAGGAGAAGCTGATCACCTCCGGCGCGCTCGGTGAGGCGGCCGAGGGGGGCATGGGCCCCGGCGGGAGCACCCGGGCGCCGTCGGCCGCGGGCGAGGAGGCGCTGACGTACGCCGTCGAACAGATCGGCAAGCCGTACCTGTGGGGCGCGGAGGGGCCGGACGCGTACGACTGCTCGGGGCTGACCTCGCGGGCCTGGACGCGCGCCGGGGTGGGCGTGCCCCGTACGAGCCAGGAGCAGTGGGCCGAGCTCACGAGGGTGGAGCTGAGCGAGCTGCGCCCGGGTGATCTGGTGGTGTACTTCCCGAAGGCCACGCATGTGGCGATGTACCTCGGTGGCGGGAAGGTGGTGCACGCCCCGCGTCCGGGGGCCCGGGTCAAGGTCTCCCCCCTCGCGTCGAACCCGCTGCTCGGCGCCGTACGGCCGGACCCGGACGCCGATTCGCTCGACGCGGCGTCGTACGTGCCGCCGGAGCTGCCGCCGGGCGCCACCGCGGGCGACGACACGGGCAACGACTCGCAGTCGGCGCCCGCGAGCTGAACTCCTCGGCAGGGGCGCTCAGTCGGCCGAGGACTCGCCGACCGCCGCGAGATACGCGTCGGTCCTCTCGGCGTCGTAGAAGAAGTTCTCGAAGTCCGAGGGATCGTCGAAGCCGTTCGCGAACCGGTCGGCGACGGGCTGGAGCCGGGACGCCGCCCCGAACATCCTCAGGACATGCTCCGGCGGCGGGGCGAGCATCGCGTTCGTCCACTTCGTGGCGTGCCGCGCGCTCTCCCAGTGCCGGTCGAACGTGGCCTGCATCCACGCCTCGTCGAACTCCCGGTCGCCGTGCGCCAGGATCGATTCCAGATACGAAGCGGCGCACTTCGAGGCGGAGTTGGAACCCTGGCCGGTGACGGGATCGTTCGCGACGACGACGTCGGCGACCCCGAGGACGAGCCCGCCGCCCGGCAGCCGTCCGATGGGGTGGCGGACCGTGGGCGTGTAGCGGCCGGCCAACGTGGCGTTCGCGTCGGTCAGTTCGACCTTGGTGGCGCGGGAGTACTCCCAGGGTGTGTAACGCTCCATCAGCTCCAGCGTCAGCGACAGATGGTCGCCGGGGTCCCTGATGCCCTCGAAGACGTCGACCGGTCCGCCCGGTACGCCTTCCCAGAACAGGATGTCCGCGCGGCCGGTGAAGGTCAGCGTCGGCATCACGAACAGCTCGCCGACGCCGGGCACGAGGTTGCAGCGCACGGCGTCGAACTCCGGGTGTTCGGGGCGCGGGCCCAGACCGTGGACGTACGCGACGGAGAGCGCCCGCTGGGGCGTGCCGTACGGGGAGCGGGAGGCGTCCCTGGCGAACATGGCGACCAGTTCGCCCTTGCCGGCCGAGACGAGGACGAGGTCGTAGGCGCGCGAGAAGTAGTCGAGATCCGACACGGCCGCGCCGTGGATGACGAGTTGGCCGCCGCGCTGGGCGAACGTCTCCATCCAGCCGGCCATCTTGACCCGCTGGTCGACGGACTGGGCGATCCCGTCCAGCATGCCCACCCAGTCGACCGGGCGGGAGGAGTCGGGCGCGGCGACCGAGACGCCGAGCCCTTCGACACGCGGGGCCTGGGACTCCCAGAAGCCGAGCTGGAGATCGCGCTCGTGCTGGAGGGCGGTGTGGAACATGCACTGCGTCGACATGACCCGGCCGCACCGGATCTCGTCCGCCGTGCGATTGGACATCAGAGTGATCTCGTAGCCGTGCGACTGAAGTCCGAGGGCGAGCTGGAGGCCGGACTGACCGGCTCCGACGACGAGTATCTTCCGCATGGCGGGTTCTCCGTTTGTCCGCTTCCTGTTGGTTGTCGCTCCCGCTGCCGGCAGTTGCCGCTGCCCGCCGCGTGTCAGGTCGTGTCCTGCTCGTCCACCGCTTCGACGGCGTGGCCCACCAGGGTCAGCAGCGATTCGACGACCGTGATCCGTTTGCGCGCGTCCATGACCGTCACGGGTACGCGCGCCGGTACCGACAGCGCCTCCCGGACGTCCCGGACCTCGAACGACTCCGTGCCCTCGAAGTGGTTGACGGCCACCACGTACGGCAGTCCCCGGCCCTCGAAGTAGTCGAGCGCGGGGAAGCAGTCTGCGAGCCGGCGGGTGTCGGCCAGGACGACGGCGCCGATCGCGCCGCGCACCAGGTCGTCCCACATGAACCAGAAACGCTGCTGGCCGGGGGTGCCGAAGACGTACAGCACGAGATCGTCGTCGAGGGTGACGCGGCCGAAGTCCATCGCGACGGTCGTGGTGGTCTTCTCGGGGGTGGCGGTGAGATCGTCGGTCCACTCACCGGCGCTCGTCATCACGGCCTCGGTACGCAGCGGCCTGACCTCGGAGACCGATCCGACGAAGGTCGTCTTGCCGACACCGAAGCCGCCGGCGACCACGATCTTGGTCGCTATGGGTGCTCTGGTGCGGTCCAACTGCCAGGCGTGCGGGGCTTCTTCCCAGGCGTCCCACACCTCCGGCGTGTCAGAGACGGCGGAGTCCACCCAGCACCCTTTCCAGCAACGCCCGGTCCGGGTGGTCGCTGCCGTGACCGGTCCCGTACACCCGGATCTTTCCCTGGTCGGCCAGATCGCTGAGCAGGACCCGGACGACTCCAAGCGGAATCTTGAGCAGCGCCGAGATCTCGGCGACGGTCCGCATCCGCCGGCACAGCTCGACTATGGCGCGCATCTCCGGCATGACGCGTGACGCGGGCCCGCCGCCGTTCGTCAACTCCTTGCGCTCCTCGGGAGCTTCGAGCGCGGCGACGAACGTCTCGACCAGCAGCACATGCCCGAAGCGCGTCCTGCCGGCCGTCAGGGAGTACGGGCGGACGCGCCCGACGCGGCGGTCCGTGCCGCGCGACGGAAGCCCGCGGGCACCCGGCCCCCGGACGGGCCCGGACGAAGACGCCGCCCCCGGCCCCGACACCGACGCCGACAGCGATGTCATTGGGCGCTCTCCATCGACTTGCGCAGTTCGCTGCGGAGTTCGGGGGTGAGTACGTGTCCGGCGCGCCCGACGAACATCGTCATGTGGTACGCGACGACGTGCATGTCGCAGTCGGCGCCGGCGTGCAGGCCGAGCAGCGAACCGTCGCTGATCGACATGACGAAGACGGTGCCCTCCGCCATGGCGACCATCGTGTGTTTGACGCCGCCGGTGTCCAGGAGTTCGGCGGCGCCGAGGGTGAGGCTGCTGATGCCGGAGATGATGGTGGCGAGGTCGGCGCTGGAGCCGCGCGGGCTCTCGCTCCCCTCCGCGCTGTCGGCCGCGTCGTGCTGCGCGGGGTCCGAGGAGAGCAGCAGGAGCCCGTCGGACGAGACGACCGCGACGGAGCGTGCCCCCCGCACCTCATCGACGAGATTCGTCAACAGCCACTGGAGATTGCGGGCTTCGCTACTCAGTCCGAATGTGCCGGTCGCCGTCAACTGCGTGCCTCCTCGACAGTCTCCCCCGTCTCATTCGTACGCGCGTCGGCCCCTTCCGCCGCTTCCTTCTGCCGCGGTACTGAACTGGTCTGCTTCTGCACTTCGGTCTGCTCCAAGAGCTCGGCGTCGGCGTCGCGCTTGCCGGCCTTGGCTCCCCGGTGAAAGCCACCGAGCCTGCGGCGCAGCGCGTCCGCGTCGACGCTACCCGTCCGATCGGCCGTCGTGGAGGTCGGCTTGACCGCTTTCGGGGTGCGCTTGGGCAGTCCCTTGTCCGTGACGGCGTCCGTGACGGCGTCGGTGACCGGCTCCGTTGACGACTCGGCGGGCTGCTCCGTCTCGTCCGTCCCGCCTGTCTCGTCCGCCCGATTCGCCTCTTCCGTCTCAGGGACTGAGACGGCCGGGACGTCGGCCACGTCGGTGGCGTCGTCCGCGATCCCGTCAGCGGCGTCGTCCGCGATCCCGTCCGTGGCGTCGTCCGCCGCGTCGGCGACCCGCTCGTGCGCGTCGGGTCCGATGGCGTACGGGTCCCCGGCCGGCTCCCCGGGCGCCGCCGCCGGCGCGTCCCGGTCCGAACGGCCCGGCAGCACGTTGGAGTTGGCCTCCGCCACCGATCCCGGCAGATTGAGCACCGGCGCCGCGCCCGCCGGCGTCACCCGGTGCGGGGCGGCGGTCGGCCGGGCCGTGGGCAGCAGGGCCTGCGGCAGCACGACGACGGCCGCGATGCCGCCCTGCTGGTGCTCACGCAGCGTGATCTCCACGCCGTGGCGTGTGGCGAGCAGCGCGGCGACGCGCAGACCGAGCCCGTCCCCTTCACCGTCGGTGGCGGCGGGCCGCTTCCCCCGCTTCGTCTTCCGCGGCTGCTCCGACTCCGGCTCCGGCTGCTTTTTCGACTTCGACTTAGGCTTCGACTCCGACCCGGGCGACTCGTGCGCGCCCGGGTCGGCCAGCCGCGCGTTGAGTTCGGCGATCCGCGCCGCCGACATACCGATGCCCCGGTCCTGCACGGAGAGCATCGCGTCACCGCTCTCCAGCAGCCAGCCCGAGAGTTCGACCCGCGCGTCGGGCGGCGAGAACGACGTGGCGTTCTCCAGGAGTTCGGCGACGAGGTGGCTGATGTCGTCGGCGGCGAACCCGGCCAGCTGCGCGTGCGGGGGCAGCGACTGGATGGTGACCCGCTCGTACTTCTCGATCTCGCTGACCGCCGCGCGCAGGACGTCGACGAGCGGCACGGGGCCGGCGTAGCTCCCGCCGTACTCGTGCCCGGCGAACATCAGCAGGTTCTCGCTGTGCCGGCGCATGACCGTGGCCATGTGGTCGATCTGGAAGAGGACGCCGAGCCGGTCCGGGTCCTGCTCGCGCTCCTCCAGGCTCTCGATGACGCCGAGCTGGCGCTCCACGAGACCGAGGTTGCGCAGCGAGAGGTCGACGAAGGTGTGGCGGACGGTCTGCCGCAGCCCTTCGAGCCGCTCGGTGATGTCGGCCGCCCGCTGCTGGAGTTCGGTGCGCTGGTCGGCCATCGCCTGCCGGGCGCCGATCAGTCCGGTGCGCTCGGCGTTGAGCTTCTCGACGCGGGCGGAGACGTCGAGGAACTTGGCGTGCAGGCTGTTGAGCGACCGTACGACCTGGCCGAACTCGTCGTTGCGGCCGGTGAAGCGGACCGGTTCCGCGGTCGCCGGCTCGGCGGCCAGGCGGGCCGCTCCGATACGGACGACGGCGAGCGGCCTGGTGAGCGTACGGGCGATGGCGGTGGACACGCCGATCGAGACGATCAGCAGACCGCCGAGGAGCGCGATGCCCAGCTCCAGCGAGGTGACCCCGTCGTCGCGGAGCTGCTCCAGCCGCTTGAGCTGGCTGGAACCGATGCCCGACTCGACGCCGCGCATCTGCTCGATACGGCTGGACAGCGACGCCTCGACCTTCTCCTGGTCGGCGTCGCGGTCGCTGTCGGAGAGTTCGGGGCTGTCGGTCAGGCGGGTCAGGTACTTCTCCGCCGCCGTCACCTCGGGTCCGGTGACGGTCGTGGCGAGGGAGTCGCGGGCCTTGGTGCCCGCCGACTGGTCGAAGTCGGCGAGCGAGACGAGTTCATGGACGCGGGCCTGCTGGGCCGCCGCGCTGAGCGCGTCGCGGGTGCGGTCGCTCTCTGCGGTGTCCCCGCCGTCGTCGGGCTGGACGGGGAGGCCGGTGACGGGGTCGAACCGCGGCGCGGAGCTCTTCGGCTCCGGGACGGCGAGCGCGGCCAGCAGCAGGCCGCGGGTGGCCGACGCCTGCTCGGCGGCGCGGCCGAGCGCGGCGGGGGCACGGGTGCCGTCGGCGGCCTCCGGAGGCGTCTTCTCGGCGACCTCGTCGCCGACCGCGTGGAGTTTGGCGATGACGTCCGTGTACGCCTGGTACGCCTCCAGGGCGGTGCCCTTGCCGGTGAGGGCGGTGCGGCGGATGGACGGGACGGTGGAGAGGTCCCTGCGCAGCTCCGGCGAGGCGGACTCGTCGATCTCGTCGATCTGCCGGTCGACGCGGGTGGCCGGGTCGCCGCCGGGGGCGCCGTCGGCCCCGTCGCCGTCCACCTCGTCCTTGTCGCCGTCGCCGGTGCCGGTGTCCTCGCGACCCCCGGCGATATGGACGACGACCTCGTCGCGCTCGTCGGCGAGGGAGTGGGCGAGGACGGCGGTCTGCCGGTTCAGCTCGGCGAGGGTGACCAGGCGCTGGGCGTCGGTCAGTTCGGCCGATGTGGCGAGGACCGCGGGCAAACCCGCCGCCACGACGGTGACGCCGACGACGGCGACCGCCGCGACGAGCCGGCTGCGTACCCGTACGGGCCGCCCGGCCGGAACCTCGGGGACGTCGGCGGAACCGGCCGTCCCCGCCTTACGGGGCTCTGCCGAGCCCTGGGACCCGCCGCGCGTGCCGCCCTTGCCCCGAGGCCGCTTCTTCTGCACCGGTGCTCGCATTCTTGACTCGTCCGCCCATGAAGCAGAGGTGACGTCCGGTCACACCGGACAACCCCTCCACCCCTGGTACGGCTTCCGACCATTCCAGCGTTTCTCGGAGGGGGCACGTTTCGGCTGCTCCGCCACCTGAACGAGTGAACATCAAGGAGGAGTTGGCGAACAACTCGCGCGGGCGCGCGTCCCGGTGCGCGCGGTGGGGCGGTTGGAAGTTACGCCTGAGCTTTGGCAAGATGCCCGGTCGCATCGGCGCGGAGCCGGTCATTCCGATCGTGGGCGCGGTGGCTCCGACGACGTGCGGAGCGGCGGGCCCGCGCGGCGGCGGCCGCACACCCGCCGGCGCGGCCGGGGCGTCCGGTGGGGGCGGCCCACCGGTCCGGCAGACTGGGGTCCATGCGCATCGACATCGCCACCGCCCCCGGCAGCCATCCCCGCCCGAACGAGGACTGGACCGCCGTGGCAGCGCCCTCTGCGGGCAGCGGCGGGACGCTGATCGCGCTCGACGGGGTGACGCCTCCGCCGGACGGTGACGGCTGTGTGCACGGCGTCCCGTGGTTCACCGCCCGGCTGGGCGGGGCGCTGACCGAACTGTCCGCCTCCCGGCGGGAGATGTCCCTCGCCGACGCCCTCGCGGAGTCGATCCGGCGTACGGCCGACGCCCACCGTGACACGTGTGACCTTTCTCACCCCCGTACGCCCCAGGCAACCGTCGTGATGGTGCGCTGGGACACGGACACGGTCGAGCACCTCGTCCTCTCGGACTCCACCCTCCTCCTGGAGTCGCCGGACGGTGCGGTGCGGGCCGTCGTGGACGACCGGCTGGACCGCGTCCCGCGCTCGGTCCGCCGGCAGGCCGCCGCGACGGACGCCCTGCGCAACGCGGAGGGCGGCTTCTTCACCGCTGCTGTCGACCCGGACGTGGCGGCGAAGGCCGTGACGGGCCGGACACCGGCCTCCCAGGTGCGTACCGCCGTGGCGCTCACCGACGGCGCCGCGCGCTGGGTCGAGGTGTTCCGGGAGGGCGACTGGGCGGACTGTCTGGCGCTCGTCAGGAAGAGCGGACCGCAGGAGCTGATCGACCGGGTGCGGGCGGCGGAGTCCGCCGACCCTGACGGGGTGGCCTTCCGGCGCGGCAAGCCGTACGACGACGCGACGGTCGTGTACGTGGAGCCGTAGGGCCTGTCCGCAGAGTCCCGCCTGGCACGGCGCCCCGCCGCGTTGTCGTACTCGGCCGAGTACGCCCGGTCCATCCACCACACGCCGATCCTCCGCCCTGCGATGCACCGCACCAGCCACCGCGGGCCCCGCCCTGCGGGCGGACGGCGCTACTTCGCGGACACCCCCCAGGGGGTGTCACGCCGCCCCGGCGGCCGGTTCAGCTCGCCGCGCGCGCGTTCAACTGGTGCAGCAGTCGCGCCAGTTCGGCGACCTCGGACCGGTCCCAGTCGGCGAGCTTGCGTACGTACCGCTCCCGCCGCGCGTCCCGCACCCGGCGGAAGCGCGCGACACCCTCGGCGGTGAGCCGGACCAGCGAGGCGCGCCCGTCGGCAGGGTCGGGCTCGCGCGTGACGAGTCCGAGCCCTTCCAGCGCGTGCAGTTGACGGCTCATCGTCGCCTTGCCGACCCCGAAATAGACGGCGAGATCGGTCGCCCGCTGATGGCCGGTCTCCTCCAGCCGTACGAGAAGTCCGTAGGCGGCGGGCTCGAGTTCGGGGTGGACCTCGCGGGCCATTTCGCCGGAATTGGCTCTGGCGCGTCGCAGAAAGACCGCCAACTCGCGTTCCAGCGCCAGGAATTCGCGGTCCACCTCACTTTTCCCTGCCGGTTCGGGTTCATTGGCCGTACCGTCTCCGTGCCCGTCAGCACCCACCACACCCATCGCGCGCTTTCCCGATCCTGAAAGAGTTCCGTCTCCGAGGCCCATTGCCGCAGCTCCGACATTATTTCGCAGGTTTGTACCGGCGGTGGCGGGCCGGGCCGCAGGCGCACGGGACGGGCCCCCGGCACCGAAGTGCCGGGGGCCCGTCCGCCGCGACCGCGCGGCGCCGCGTCGCGCGCGTTACGCGGCGACCGGGATCTCCGTGGCCGCCGTCGCCGTCGCCGACGAGAGCGCGATCTCCAGGACCTGGCGTACGTCCGTCACCGGGTGGACCTCCAGCTTGTCCAGGATCTCGGCGGGTACGTCGTCCAGGTCCGCCTCGTTCCGCTTCGGGATCACGACCGTGGTGATGCCCGCCCGGTGCGCGGCCAGCAGCTTCTGCTTCAGGCCGCCGATGGGCAACACCCGTCCGGTCAGCGAGACCTCACCGGTCATGGCGACATCCGTACGGGCCTGGCGTCCGCTCAGCAGCGAGGCGAGCGCCGTCGTCATCGTGATGCCCGCGCTGGGGCCGTCCTTGGGCACCGCGCCCGCCGGGAAGTGGATGTGCACGCCCCGGTCCTTCAGGTCGGCCACCGGCAGCTCCAGTTCGGCGCCGTGCGAGCGCAGGAAGGAGAGCGCGATCTGCGCGGACTCCTTCATGACGTCGCCGAGCTGTCCGGTCAGGGTGAGCCCTGAACCGCCCGTCTCCGGGTCGGCCAGCGACGCCTCCACGAAGAGGACGTCCCCGCCCGCGCCGGTGACGGCGAGACCGGTGGCCACACCGGGCACCGCAGTGCGGCGCTCGGCCGGGTCCTGGGCGGACTCGGGCACGTGGTGCGGCCGGCCGATCAGCCCGCGCAGCTCGCCCTCCCCCACGGAGAACGGCAGTTCGCGCTCGCCCAGCTCGTGCTGTGCGGCGACCTTGCGGAGCAGTCTGGCGATGGACCGTTCGAGGTTCCGTACGCCCGCCTCGCGGGTGTACTCACCCGCCAGCTTGCGCAGCGCCTCGTCCTCCAGCGTCACCTCGCCGGTCTCCAGACCGGCCCGCTCCAGCTGCCTCGGCAGCAGGTGGTCGCGGGCGATGACGACCTTCTCGTCCTCGGTGTAGCCGTCGAGACGCACCAGCTCCATCCGGTCGAGCAGCGCCTCAGGGATGGATTCCAGGACGTTCGCGGTGGCGAGGAAGACCACGTCGGAGAGGTCGAGCTCGACCTCCAGGTAGTGGTCGCGGAAGGTGTGGTTCTGCGCCGGGTCGAGGACTTCGAGGAGGGCGGCGGCCGGGTCGCCCCGGTAGTCGGAGCCGACCTTGTCGATCTCGTCGAGCAGGACGACCGGGTTCATCGAGCCGGCCTCCTTGATCGCCCGGACGATACGGCCCGGAAGCGCGCCCACGTACGTACGCCGGTGGCCCCGGATCTCCGCCTCGTCCCGGACACCGCCGAGCGCGACACGGACGAAGGAGCGCCCCATGGCGTGCGCGACGGACTCGCCGAGCGAGGTCTTGCCGACGCCGGGCGGGCCGACGAGGGCGAGGACGGCGCCGCCGCGGCGGCCTCCGACCACACCGAGCCCGCGGTCGTCGCGCCGCTTGCGGACGGCCAGGTACTCCGTGATGCGTTCCTTCACGTCCTGAAGGCCCGCGTGCTCGGCGTCGAGGACACGCTGGGCGCCCCGGATGTCGTACGCGTCCTTCGACCGCTCGTTCCACGGCAGTTCGAGGACGGTGTCCAGCCAGGTGCGGATCCACGAGCCCTCAGGGCTCTGGTCGTTGGACCGCTCCAGCTTGTCGACCTCCTTGAGCGCGGCCTCCCGGACGTGCTCGGGCAGGTCGGCGGCCTCCACGCGGGACCGGTAGTCGCCGGACTCGTCCTCGGAGTCGCCGTTGAGCTCGGACAGCTCCCTGCGTACGGCGTCGAGCTGGCGCCGCAGCAGGAACTCGCGCTGCTGCTTGTCGACGCCCTCCTGGACGTCCTTGGCGATGGACTCCGCGACGTCCTGCTCGGCGAAGTGCTCACGGAGCTGGTCGGTCGCGGTCTTCAGGCGGGCGACCGGGTCGGCCGTCTCCAGCAGCTCGACCTTCTGGGCCGTGCTGAGGAACGGCGAGTACCCGGCGTTGTCGGCGAGCTGCGAGACGTCGTCGATCTGCTGGACCCGGTCCACGACCTGCCAGGCGCCGCGCTTCTTCAGCCAGTCGGTGGCGAGGGCCTTGTACTCCTTGATCAGTTCGGTGACGGACCCGGGCAGCGGGTCGGGCACGGTCTCCTCGACACGCAGCCCCTCGACCCACAGGGCCCGGCCGGGCCCGGTCGTACCGGCGCCGATCCTGACGCGGCCCCTGCCGCGGATCAGTGCGCCGGGGTCGCCGTCGGAGAGCCTGCCGACCTGCTCTACGGTCCCGAGGACGCCGGTCCCCGCGTATGCCCCGTCGAGGCGCGGCACGAGCAGCACCTTGGGCTTTCCCCCGTCGGAGCCGTCGTTCGCGGCCGCCTGGGCGGCCTCCACGGCGGCACGTACTTCGGTGTCGGACAGGTCCAGCGGCACCACCATCCCGGGCAGCACGACCTCGTCGTCGAGCGGCAGCACGGGCAGGGTGAGCGGTGTGGACGTGGCAGCCATGGTCTCCCCTTCGGCAGTAAAACTTGAGCTATGCCGACTCAATGCTTGTGAGCCTGCCGTTGTTCCCCGGATACCGGGGGAGGGTGTTCGCTCTGAGCGATCGCGGGCCGGGCCCGCCCGAGTACGGCCCCCCACGACCCCGGCGAGCACCCCGGATCCCGCCCCGGCGGAAAGCACTCGCGCACCGGTGGAAGCATGCGATGTAATAACCCCATGGACAGTATGACCATTACTTCCGCCTGGGTCGCGGGATGGGCCGTCAACCGCTCGGTACCGCCGCCGGTCGTGGAGCCGTGGGGCTACCGCATCGACGTCGGGCTGTCCGGCCATGTGTTCCGGCATGTCCTTCCCGAGCCCGACGAGCCCTCCGTGAGGAAGCTCTGCGAGACCGTCACCGAGCCCGGCGCCTGGCTGAAAGTGCTCGCACCGCCGGAGCGGGTGGCCGAGTGGATCACACCGGACTGGACGGTGCCGGACGACCCCGGCCATCTGATGTTCCACGCGCTGCGCCGCTCCGCCCCGCCGCCCGCGCCGGCCGGCTACACCGTGGGAACGCAGACGCGCGACGGTGTCTTCCGCGTGCGGGTGACGGCCCCCGACGGCTCCCCCGCCGCCCGTGGGCAGATCGCCGCGACGGGCCACGGCGGGGCGGACCACGGCGCGACGGCGGTCGTCGACCAGGTCGAGACCTGGGAGAACCACCGCAGGCGCGGACTCGGCCGGCTGGTGATGCGTACGCTCGAAACGGCGGCCGCCGAAGCGGGAGCCGCCACCGGCGTCCTCGCCGCCACCCGGGACGGCCTGGGTCTGTACACGTCGCTGGGCTGGCGGCGCCAGGGCCCGCTCACGGGCGTCGTACGCGGGACCGGCCACCGAGGGTGACCCCACCGCTCGGTAGGGGTACGGAACCGGCCACTCCGCCGCCCCGGTCGAACCCCCGCACGACTGACGGCCCCTCCCCCGGGCACACGCCCCACGAACCGAA
>NZ_JAAPBF010000159.1 GCF_022695985.1 Streptomyces sp. NP-1717
GGTACCGCGGGTGCCCGGGGGACGAGCGCGGTGTCCGGCGGCGCGGCGGAGGCGGAGGCCGCGGGGGTCTCGCCGGTCCGTCGCGCCCAGCAGGGTACGCCCCGGAACGGCGGGCCCGGCAGCGGTACGCGGCGCGCCGCCGGGGTCTGCGCGGCCCAGTCGAGGTCGTGCCCCAGTTCGTAGAGCCGCGCCAGCATGCCGGGCACCCCGCCCGTCCCGGGTCCCGCGGTGAGCACATGGGCGTCGGGGCGGCCGGCGAGGTGGTCCGCGAGGAGATCGCTCAGCTCCCCGCCGCTGCCCAGTTCCACGAAAGCGACCGGTCCGAGGGCCAGTTGCTCGTCGGCGGCGGCCCGCAGCCGGCCGGGGTCCACGGGTGAGACGGTGATGTCGCCGTTCGCGAGATCCCTGATGTCCTCCTCGGTGAGGGTGCCGCCCAGGTGGCGGACCGCGTAGCGGGAGACCCCGGAGCTGATCAGCCCGTCCGGCGCGATCCCGGCCCGGACGAGGTCGGCGTGGGCGGCCAGTTGTCCGCGTACGGCGTCGGCGTGCGCGGCCGGGAGCCGCAGCGTCTCGGGGAGCGGGGCGGGCTCAGCGGAGTCACCGGTCGCGGCGGGCGGTCGCGCGTCGCCGGAGAGCAGGAGGACGACGCGGGGCCGGGCGGGCGGCGTGGCGGCGGGGGCGAGTCTGCCCCAGGTGACCGCCGCGGCCAGCTCGGTGGCGAGGTTCCGTGTCCCGTCGGCCACCACACCCACGCGGAAGGGGTGGTGCTCCCGTCCGGTGTTCAGGGTCCAGGCGATGTCCCCGAACGGGAGCGGGCTGGTGCGCAGCTCCACCGAGAGGCGCTCGCACAGCGCGTACAGATCGGCCTCGGTACGTCCCGAGACCCCGACCACGCGCGGTGCCCCGTCCGGCTCGGCGACGGGCCGCGCGGGCGGTTGCTCGACGACGCAGTGGGCGTTGACGCCGCCGAGGCTGAACGAGCTGACGCCCGCCCGGCGTACGCCCTCGGTCCGCCACGGCCGCAGCGCGGTCACCACCTCCAGCTCGGCCCCGACGAGGTCGACCTCCGCCGCGGCCTGCCGGAAGTGCAGGGACGGGTACAGCTCTCCGTGCCGCACGCTGAGGATCGCCTTGACCAGCCCGGAGATGCCGGCCGCGTGGTCGAGGTGGCCGAGGTTGGTCTTGAGGGAGCCGATGGCGAGCGGTTCGCGCTTCCCCCGCCGGGCGAGCGCCAGCCCTTCCACCTCGACGGCGTCGCCGAGCCGGGTGCCGGAGCCGTGCGCCTCCAGGTATCCGGCCGTACGGATGTCGAGTCCGGCCCGGTCCCAGGCCCGTGCGATGACGTCGGCCTGCGCGCGGGCGCTGGGCGTGGCGATGGTGGCGGAGTGGCGGCCGTTGTGCGCGGTGGCGGTGCCCCGGATCACCGCGTGGACGAACGCGCCCTCGTCCAGGGCCCGTTCGAGGGTCGTGAGCAGCAGTACCGCGCCGCCCTCCCCCGCGCCCGCGCCGTCCGCCGCCTCGTCGAAGGCCCGGGAGCGGGCGGTCGGTGAGGCGATGCCGGGGAAGTCGTCGACGGCCGCCGCCGGGGCGACGAAGTGACGCAGGCTCACGCCGCCGACCACGGCGTGGTCCGCCTCGCCGTCCCTGAGTTCGCGACAGCCCTGGTGCACGGCCACGAGCGATCCGTTGCACCCGGTGTCCACGCCGTAGCAGGGGCCGGTCAACGCGAAGAGGTGGGAGATACGGGCCGGCAGGGCGAAGGGCATGTTGCCCATGAGGCTGAGGGTGCCCGGTTCGCTCACGAACGGCAGGTATCCGTTGCCGGGCGAGCTGAAGATCACCGCCGTCCGGCTGTCGCGCAGTGCGGCGGGGGTGTATCCGGCGTTCTCCAGCGCCTCCTGGGTCAGATGCAGTGCCAGCCGGTGCTGGGGGTCGGTCACCTCGGCCTCGTACCGGGAGAGACCGAAGAGTTCGTGGTCGAAGAGGTCGATCCGGTCCAGGTAGCCCATGTCCGGGTAGTCGAGCGACGCGTCGAGGCCGGTGGCGGCGACGCGCCCGGGAGGCGCGGGCCGTACGGAGTCCCGGCCGGCGCGCAGGTTCGCGCGCAGCGTGTCGAGATCGGCGGCCTCGGGCAGCCGGGTCGCGATACCGATGACCGCGATGTCGGCCGTGGCGGCACCAGTTGTCTGCACGTTCACGCGGACTGCTCCTTCATCACAGCTCGTAGGCGACCGGGGCGGGGCGGCGGACCGTCTGCGGGGCCTGCTCTGCGGCGTCGCCGGAACCGCCCTGGACGCGCTCCCCGATGGCGCGGGCCTGGGCCGCGATGGTGGTGAGGTCGAACAGCTCTCCGGCGCGCACCGTTCCGGGCCACCGCTCCTCGAGCGCGCTGTACAGCTCCAGCACCTTGAGCGAATTGCCGCCGACGCCGAAGAAGTTCTCGTCCACGCCCGTGTCCGGGTGCCCCAGTACGTCGGCCCACACCGTCCTGAGGGTGTGCTGGAGGTCGGTCCAGCCGTCGTCGTTCTCCGGCCCGGGCACCTGTCCCCCGGCGGCGGGCACCAGAGCGGCCAGCGCCGTCCGGTCCACCTTGCCGGTGGAGGTGAGCGGCATCCGGTCGGTCGGCACGAAGCCGGTCGGCAGGGCCTGTTCGACGAGCTGGAGCCGGCAGTGCCTGCGCAGTTCCCGCGGGTCCGGGAGCGTCCGCCCCGGCGCGGCGGAGAGGAACGCGGTCAGCGTCGGCGCGTCGGCCGTGGGCCGCGTACAGACCACGACGGCCTGGTCGACCGCCGGGTGCGTCTCGATCGCGGCCTCGATGTCCCCCAGTTCGACGCGGGCGCCGCGGATCTTCACCTGCTGGTCCGTCCGGCCGTGGTAGTGCAGGGCGCCGTTGCCGTCGCGGCGGGCGAGGTCGCCGGTGCGGTAGAGGCGGGCTCCGGCGGGGCCGAAGGGGGAGGCGACGAAGCGTTCGGCGGTGGCGCCGGGTGCGCGGGCGTAGCCGAGGGCGACGAAGGCGCCGCCGATGTACAGCTCGCCGGTCTCCCCGTCGGCCACCTCGCGCAGTTCGTCGTCCAGTACGTGGGCGGTGGCGCCGGGCCACGGGTGTCCGATGGGGACGCGCTCCGCCGCCGGGTCGGGCCGGTCCTCCACCGTGCAGGAGACGACGGTCTCGGTGGGCCCGTACTCGTTGGCCAGCCGGGCGCCGGGCAGCCGCGCGCGGTGGCTCGCGACCAGTTCGGGTGTGCAGACCTCTCCGGCGACGACCACCACCCGCAGGGTGTCGGGGAGCCGGCCCGGGTCCGCCAGCAGCAGCCGGTAGTAGGAGGGCACGACGACGAGGTGGGTGACCCGGTGCCGGCCGGCGAGCAGGACGAACTCGGGTGCCAGACGCAGTTCGCGCGCGGTGGGCAGCAGCACGGTGTGGCCCTGGGAGAACGACCAGAACATACCGGCGAGCATGCCGTCGAAGGACAGGCGCATCGCCATGAGGAACACCGACGGTTCGGTGCCGTAGACGGCGCCGCGCGGGCGGACGGAGTCGGCGAGCTGACCGCGGCTCACCAGGACGCCCTTGGGCGGGCCGCTGGAGCCCGAGGTGTAGATGAGATAGGCGGGCGCGGTCTCCAGAACCGCCGGGGCCGGGTTCTCGGCGACACCGGCTCCGGCCTCGGCCAGGGCGGAGAGGTCGAGGTCCTCGGCGGCCAGCAGCGGCGGTGTGTCCGGGAGCCGGGCCAGGTCCCGGTCGTCGCGGGTGCCGATGACCACGGCGCAGTCGGTGTCGTTCAGGAGGGCGCGCAGCCGGGCCACCGGCAGGTCCGGCTCCAGCGCGGCCCAGGCGGCGCCCACCCGCAGGGCCGCGAGCACGGCGACGACGGCGAGGGCGCTCTGTTCCAGGCGGACGCACACGGTGCTGCCGGTACGGGCACCGGCTTCGCGCAGCAGTCCGGCGAGACCGGCGGAGGCGTCGGCGAGCTCGCGGTAGGAGAGCGACGTGTCGCCGACGAGGAGCGCGGTGGCCGAGGGGGCGCGGGAGACCTGGGCGAGGAACGCGTCCAGCAGCGGCTCGGGCCGGGTGGTCGTCACTGCGGCCTCCTCACGCGTTCCGGACGAGCAGGCGGACATGGCCGCCGGGCTCCGGGACCGGGTGGTCGGCGGGCACTTCGAGGACCGTGGGCCCCGTGCCTCCGGGATCCGAGCCGGCCGGTGCGTATCCGGCGAAGCGCAGCGTGACCAGCATGTTGCGGTTCACGGCGGTCGGTACGAAGTGCGTCACCGGTCTGCGGCCCCCGTCGCGGGCCCGCCGGATGAGGTGCGCCAGCATCAGTCCGCTCGCGCCGCGTGAGGCGACGCGGCAGGACATCAGCATCAGCCGCAGCACCGACTCGTCCGGGGTGAGTTCCGTGACGGAGAGGCCGACGATGCCGTAGTCGCCGAAACGGTCCTTGAGCCGGGCCAGCAGGATCTCGTGGTCGGGCGAGGCGCTGAGCCGGCGCAGTTCGTCCTCGGTGTAGATCAGGCCGGTGCTGTTGAGCTGGTTGGTGCGTACGGTGAGTTCGCTGGCGCGGGCGAGATCGTTCTCGGTGGCCGGGGATATCTCCATGACGAGTTCGAGGGACGCGAGGAACTCACCCCGGTCGGCGCCCGACTCCTCCTCGGCCTGCCGGCGGCGCCACTCCGTGCGGTAGAGCTGACGCCGCCCGGCGGCCTCCGCCGTCACGTGGACGGGGCTGAACTCGGGGCGTGCGGCGAGGCGTCCCGCGAATTCGGCGGAGTAGCAGCGGACCATGGGCAGTTCGGCGTTGACCTGGGCGCGTTCGGCGGGGTCGTTGTCGATGAACGCGACGGTGTCGAGACCGATGTTGAGCGTTTCGGCGATGTGGCGGACCTCGGCGGCCTTGTCGCCCCAGCCGATGCGCACCGCGCAGAACCAGTCGGCGAGTCCGCAGGCGTCGAGGTGGGCGGTGGCCACGTCGTGGTCGCCGCGGCTGACGGCCGCGTGCAGGATGCCGCGGGAGTCCAGGGTGCTCAGGGCCGCCGGGACGTGCGGGAAGGGCCGCGGGTCGTCGCCCTCCAGTACGACGCCGTCCCACAGGGTGTCGTCGAGGTCCCAGACCAGGCACTTGACGGTGGGCCTGCTCCCCGGGGCCGTCACGCGACCGCTCCGAACCGGCGCAAGAGGTGTGCGGCTATGTGGGATTCGGCCACTTCCTGGGCTCCTTCGATGATCTCCATGACCTTGGCGTCCCGGTAGTGACGCCCGACGCGGCTGTCCGGGGCGCACCCTGCGGCGCCGAGGATCTGCACGCCGTCGCGTCCGGCGGCGGCACAGGCGGCGGCAGCGGCGTACTTCGCCATGATCGTCTCGGTGACGCCGTGGCCCGGTCCCCCGGCCCGCGCGCGGCCGGCCGCGGCGCAGAGTTCGCGCGCGCCGGCGGCCCGTACGGCGGTGCGGGCCAGCAACGCGCCGACGGACTGGTGCCGGCCGAGGGGCGTGTCGCCCTGCCGGCGGCCGGCGGCGTGCGCGGCGGCGTCGGCGACGCACGCCTCGGCCATGCCGACGCAACCCCAGGCGACCGTGTAGCGGCCGTGGTCGAGCGCTGTCGCCGCGATGTGCGACAGGCCGACTCCCGGCGGTCCGATGCGGTGGTCGGCGGGCACCCGGACGGCGTCCAGGGTGACATGGGCGATCCCGGCCGCGCGCATGCCGAGCTGTCCCCGGACGGGCTCCCGGCGCACACCCGGGCGGTCGGTCTCCACCAGGACGGTGGTGGGCCTGCCGTCGCAGCGGCCGAGTACGAGGAGGATGTCCGCGGACTGCCCGAACGTGATCCACTTCTTGCGGCCCGTGACGGTGAGCGTGGCACCGTCCCCCGACTCCTCGATCTCCGTGCGCACCTCGCCGAGCGCGCTGCCCGCGCCGTCCTCGGTGGCCGCGAAGCCGGCCGTCAGGGTCCCCTCGGCCAACTGCGGGAGCCAGTGGGCACGTTGTTCGCGGGTCCCCCAGCGCAGCAGCGCGGCGGCGACCATCGACTGCACGGTGAGCAGGCCCCGCAGGGCGCTGCACACCCCGCCCAGATGGGCGGCGACCTCGCCCAGTTGACCGGGTGTCAGATCTCCGCCGCCGTAGTGGGCGGGCAGGTCGGCGGCGAGCAGTCCCGTCCGCGCGAGGCTCCGCAGGACGTCCGGCGGGACCTTGCCGTCGGTGTCCCACTCCCCCGCCGCTGTCCGGACACCGGCGGCCAGTTCGGCGGCGGCCTCGACCAGTGCGGATGTCGCGGTCAGGCCCACGGTCTCAGTCACCGGCGTGGATCCGGGCGGGCTCGTCGCCGCCGGTCGCGCCGCCGCCCGTCGCCGGGCCGGTCTCGTCGCCTGTCTCGTCGCCGCCGGTCTTGCCGAGGACGAAGGCGGTGAGGCGGTGCGCGGTGCGGAAGCTGTCCAGGTCGAGGTCCTCCACCTCGACGGTCAGCGCGAACCGTTCCTCGACATAGGTGACCAGCTCCAGCGCGAACAGCGAGTCGACCAGCCCGAGCGCGAAGTAGTCGTCGTCGGGACCGATGGGGCGGCGCAGCGCGTCGGTCAGGAACCGGGTGATCTCCTTGGTCGTCTCCTCGGGTCCATGAGTCATGCGAAGCTCCCCGGTCCGTTCTGCGGACCTGTCTCGACCAGCAGGACGCTCCACGCCGCCACCGGACTCACGTTGATGAGCACGGCCAGGTCTCCCTCGGCCAGCTCCTTGCGGGCCAGGGCGGTACGGAGGTTGAGAAACGTGTCGTTGGGGCCCTGGTGTCCGAGGCCGCGGAGGTTGTCGCGGCAGGAGGGCAGCAGGGTGATGTCCAGGATTTCCTCGGTGAACGCCATGCCGCCGGCCGAGAGGTTCTGGCTGACGTAACCGGCGATGTCGGTCCGGGTGAGCCCGTTGCGTGCCAGCAGATCGGCCACCAGGGCGGCGAGGCGCTGTCTGCTCTCCATGGCGAGCCGGAAGGAGTATCCGGGCAGGTCCGTGCACTCCTCGCGCCACTGCGCGGTGGGCCGGTCGCGGTACTCCAGGCCGAAGAGGTTCCAGTACCGGCCGTTGGTGTGCTGCGCGATGTCGAGGATCCGCAGCGGCGCCGCGTCGTGGGGGCGCCGGAGCAGCAGCGCCAGGCCGCTGTCGCCGTTGACGGTCACCGGGTGCCGGTAGCGGTGCTCGCCGGCGGGTTTGCTGCCGTGGACGACGAGGACGGGGCCGAGCCCGGGGTCGGCGGCCAGCAGGCCACGTGCCGCCAGCAGCGCGGGAGTTGAAGAGACACAGCCGAGGCCGCCGACCGAGAAGGTGAGCGCGTTCTCGGCACCGAGCACGTGCTGGAGTCTGGTCGCCTCCGAGCTGATCAGGGTCTGCGGAGCGCGCGGCTCGACCAGGATCAGCGCGCCGAGGGCGGCGGCCGGTACCCCGGCGGACTCCAGCGCGGCGCCCGCGGCACGCTCCGCCAGGTCGGCGGCGGTGAGGTCCTCCGCCACCGCCACGGTGTCGATACCGAGCCGGAGGCAGGTGAGACGGTCCGCCTCGGCCAGGTCCGCGAGTTCGGGCAGCTCGGCGACGGACCGGGTGCGGTCCGGAAGGTACCGGCCGACGGCATCGATCGCGACCGACGGCGTGCTCGTGCGGAACGTGCCCTCGGCGCCCATCTGCGCTCCCACCGTGTCGAGGCTTCGTGGTCGCAGACACTAAAACCGATCTACGCGATTGCGCAAGTACGTAAGAACTGATGAGAGTTGGGCCAGGATCTGGAATGCTGAGGTCCTGTCGCACAGCTCATCTCGTGAAAGGCGCGATGTTGCAGACTCTCTGGAAGCGCCACGGTCTCGTGGTGGCCGCGGGCGCCGTGTGCGTCCTCGTCAACGGGCGGGGCGTGGGGCCGCTGTGGTTCACCGGGGTCGCCCTGCTGGTCATCGGCGTCCTGATGCGCCGCGCGATGACTCTCGGGCAACGGCCGTCCGGCGAGGAGCCCCCGCCGCGAGCCCTCTCCGTCCCGGTCACCGGCCGCTGGATGGCACGCAACGGGCCCACGACCAAGGTCCCCAGCCACACCCACAACCTGGCCCAGACCTACGCCATCGACCTCGCCCGGCGCCCGGCGCCGGAGCCCGTGTGGCTCTGGCCGGTGGCCCTGCGCCCCGAGTCCTACCCGTCGTTCGGTGAACCGGTGCACGCCCCCGCGGAAGCCCGCGTCGTGGCGGTCTCCGACTCCCAGCGTGACCATCTCTCACGGACCTCTCTGGGCGGACTGTTCTACGTCATGGCCGAGACGTTCATCCGCTCGCTCGGCGCGCCCCGCCACCTGCTGGGCAACCACATCGTCCTCGACCTGGGGGACGGGGCCTACGCGGTCCTCGCGCACCTGCGGCGCCGCTCGTCGAAGGTGGCCGTGGGCGACCGGGTGACGGAGGGCCAGACACTGGCCGAATGCGGCAACTCGGGAAACTCCTCGGAACCGCACGTGCACTTCCAGCTCATGGACAGCGCCGACATCACCTCCGCCCGCGGCCTGCGCTTCACCTGGCGGTACCGGGACGACGACGGCAAGGAGCACGAGGGGGCACCGGCCGACAACACCTGCTTCACCCCGGCCACGATGGCCTCTCCGGAGGGCCACGCCACACCGTGACGCGCGGACCGGCCCTCTGTCCGCCGGCCGCGACCAACCGCATGACCCCGCGTTCACGGCCGGTGAGGGCGTCGAGGCGCGCGTCCGGTGCGCGGGCCCCCTCGGTTCGCGAATCCCGCGATGAGCCGTCGGGTGCGCGAGGGGCCCAGGAGCACGTCGTCACGGATGGTTCCGGTCCGTGATCTCCCGGTACTCCCGTGCCGTCGGCTTGGGGATCTGCGTCGCTTCGCCGTAGAAGCCGCGGCTCAGCCTCGCTCGCAGCGACTGCGTGCGGGTGGGTGTGGCGCCGTCGCCGAGTTCCGCCGGGGGCAGGGGGGTGTACTGCTCGTGCCCGGTGAGGGTGTACAACCGCGCCTGGCTGAGGGGTTCGTGGGCCTCGGCGTACTCGCCGTGGATGAGGCGGGTGAGGGTGCCCGTCTCGCGGCCGTGCAGGACCTTGTCGCGGTCCCGCCGCTGGAGGCCGAGCGCCGCCCGCTTCGTCACGACGTACACGACGACGGGTGCGGCGAACAGGCCGAAGCGCACCGCCCAGGTCACCACGTTGAGCGACAGATGGAAGTGAGTGGCGATCAGGTCGTTCGCCCAGCCGGCCAGGGCCACCGCGTACACGCTGAGCCACGCGGCTCCGAGGGCGGTGCGCACCGGGCGGTTGCGGGGCCTGTCCAGGAGATGGTGTTCGCGGTGGTCGCCGGTGACCCAGGCTTCGAGTACCGGGTAGAGACCGAGGGCCAGGTAGAAGGCGACGCCGACCAGGAGCGGGAGGAAGTTGTCCAGGGCGAGGGTGTGGCCCCAGTAGTTGATCTCCCAGCCCGGCATGACGCGGAGCAGGCCGTCGGCGACGCCCATGTACCAGTCCGGTTGCGCACCCGCCCCGACCTGGTTCGGGTGGTAGGGCCCGTACAGCCAGACGGGGTTGATCTGGGCGACGGCCCCGAGGACGAAGAGCAGGCCGACGACCATGGCGAGGAGACCCGCCGCCTTCACCGCGTACACGGGGAAGGGGAGGCCGACGACGTTGTCGTTCGTGCGTCCGGGGCCGGGGTACTGCGGGCGCCGGTGGCGGAAGGACAGGAACACCGCGGCGGCGAAGAGTGCCGCCATGAGGCCTGGGATGATCAGGATGTGGATGGTGTTGAAGCGTGCCACGAGGTCGTCGCCCGGGAACTCCCCGCCGAAGAGGAACATCGACAGGTAGGTGCCGATGACCGGCGTGGAGAGGATCGTGCCGTTGACGATGGCGAGTCCGGTTCCGGACAGTCCGTCGTCCGGCAGGTCGTACCCGGTCAGACCGGCGAACATGGCCAGGATCAGGAGCAGGAAGGCGCAGGCCCAGTGGAGTTCGCGGGGCTTGCGGAAGGCGCCGGTGAAGAAGACCCGCATCAGGTTGGCGAGCAGGCTCGCGGCGAGGATCAGGGCCGCCCAGTGGTGTACCTGGCGGATGAGCAGGCCACCGCGGACGTCGAAGGAGATGTCCAGGGTGGAGCTGAACGCCTCCGACACCGTCCGGCCGCGCAGCGGGGCGTAGCTGCCGTCGTAGACGGTCAGGTCCGACGAGGGGTGGAAGTACAGGGAGAGGTACACGCCGGTGAGGAGCAGGACGATGAAGGCGCAGAGCGCGATCTCCGCGAGCAGGAAGGACCAGTGGTCGGGGAAGACCCGGCGCAGCAGGCTCGTACCGGGGCCGCGCCGGCCGAGGCGGACGGCGGCCCAGCCGGCGATCCTCTCCCCCGTGTTCGGGTGGCGTGACTCGGCCGGCTCGTTCCCTTGTGTCATGTTCCCCCACTCGTCCGGTGCCGCCGGATGCCGGCGGCACGCCGGAGGCCCGGCAGTTGCCGGCCGGCCCTTCCCGGACGAGGCGGTGCGCCGTTCTCGTCCTCGAACCGGCCATGCGGCGGAAGTGTCCCATTTCGCATGGATTGCGACAGCGAAGGTGTGGGGGCATGTTCGGCGGCACCCGGGAAAACCCTCTGATGGTCCCTCGGGGCCGCGAGGGGTGAGCTGATGGGCGGGCCACCGGCGGACGCGGAGACGCCGGGAGAGCTGGAGCGGCGGCTGGGGCTGTCCGACGCCGTGACGATCGGGCTGGGCGCGATGATCGGCGCGGGGATCTTCGCCGCCCTGGCTCCGGCGGCGCGCGCCGCCGGCTCCGGGCTGCTGCTCGGCCTGGTCCTGGCCGCGGTGGTGGCGTACTGCAACGCCACCTCCTCCGCCCGGCTCGCCGCCCGTTACCCGGCATCGGGCGGCACCTACGTGTACGGGCGCGAGCGGCTCGGCGACTTCTGGGGCCATCTGGCCGGATGGAGTTTCGTCGTCGGCAAGACCGCCTCCTGCGCGGCCATGGCGCTCACCGTCGGCTCGTACGTGTGGCCGGACCAGGCCCGGGCGGTGGCGGTCGCCGCGGTGGTGGCGCTGACCGCGGTGAACTACGCGGGGGTGCGGAAGTCCGCGCTGCTGACCCGAGTGATCGTGGGCGTCGTCCTCGCGGTGCTCGCGGCGGTGGCCGTCGCCGTGTTCACCTCCGGCGCCCCGGACGCGGGCCGGCTGGTCATCGGTGACGACGCCACCGCGGGCGGGGTGCTCCAGGCGGCGGGGCTGCTGTTCTTCGCCTTCGCCGGGTACGCGCGTATCGCCACCCTCGGCGAGGAGGTCCGCGATCCGGCCCGGACCATCCCCAGGGCGGTACCGATCGCGCTCGGCATCACGCTCGCCGTCTACGCCGTCATCGCCGTCGCCGCCCTGACGGTCCTGGGCCCGGAGAGGCTGTCGGACGCGGACGCGCCGCTGTCGGACGCGGTCCGGGCGGCGGGAGCCGAGTGGCTGGTGCCGGTGGTGACGGCCGGGGCGGCGGTCGCCGCGCTCGGCTCACTGCTCGCGCTGATCCTCGGCGTCTCCCGCACCACACTCGCGATGGCCCGCGACCGGCACCTGCCGCACGCCCTGGCCGCCGTGCACCCGCGCTTCAAGGTGCCGCACCGGGCCGAACTCGCGGTCGGTGCCGTGGTGGCGGTCGTCGCCGCGACGGCGGACCTGCGCGGGGCGATCGGCTTCTCGTCCTTCGGGGTGCTGGTCTACTACGCCGTCGCCAACGCCTCCGCCCGGACCCTCACCCCGGACGAGGGGCGCCCCGCGCGCCTCGTCCCCGCTCTCGGGCTGGCCGGCTGTCTGGTGCTCGCCTTCGCCCTGCCCCTGACGTCGGTCGTCCCGGGCGCCGCCGTCCTGGCGGCCGGAGCCGCCGCCTTCACGATCCGCCGCGCCGTCGCCGCCCGCAGACCGTAGCCGCGCAGCCCGGTGGCGGACCCGCCCGCACCCGGCCCGATGCCGCCGTTTCCTCGCGGTACGTACGGCCGACACAGTGGGCGCGATGCCCGATTCCGCGGGGCATAGGGTTGGGTCCTGTCCGCCGGACAGGGCCTGGGGACCGTGGAAGGCGCCGAACGGCGGCCCGTACGAGGTGCGAGGTGACCCGATGACTCTGCAGGCCAGCCCCCGGGGGCTCGACCGCTACCGCGACGCCCGGTTCGGCATGTTCGTCCACTGGGGCCTGTACTCGATGATCGGCCGCGGCGAGTGGGAGCAGGTCCTCGCCCGGATTCCGGCGGCCGAGTACGCGCCGCTGGCCAGGCTCTTCAACCCCGCCGCCTTCGACGCCAGAGAGCTCGTGGCCCTGGCGGAGGCGGCCGGTCAGCGCTACCTCACCATCACCAGCCGCCATCACGACGGCTTCTCGATGTACGACACCGCGCTGTCCGACTTCAAGATCACCCGGTCTCCGTTCGGCCGCGACCCGATCGCCGAACTCGCCGAAGCCTGCCGGGAGTCCGGCACCGTCGAGCTGGGCTTCTACGTCTCCCTCGTGGACTGGCACCACCCCGGCTATCTCGACGCCGCGGGCTGGGAGGACTATCTCGCCTTCCTCTTCGGGCAGGTCGAGGAGTTGTGCACGCAGTACGGGGAGGTGGCGCAGATCTGGTTCGACGGCGACTGGCCCAACTCGCCCGTGCCGCGCGAACATCCCGGCTGGTTCACGACCGGCCGGCAGTGGCGCTATCCCGAGCTGTACGACCTCGTCCACCGTCTCCAGCCGGACGCCGTACTCCTCAACAACCGCAAAGACGGCCTTCAGCCGGGCGAGGACGTCCAGGGCTTCGAGAACGACCTCCCCGGGGAGAACACCTCGGGTCTCAACCCCGGCGCGCTGCTCGCGGTACCGCGCGAGACCTGCCTGACGATGAACAGCAGTTGGGGCTACGTACCGCACGACACGGCCTACAAGGACCCGGACCGGATCATCGACACCTTGCTGCGGTGCGTGGCCGCGGACTCCAACCTGCTGCTGAACGTCGGCCCGACACAGTCCGGCGACGTACCCGCCCCGGCACAGGAGCGGCTGCGCGAGATCGGCCGCCGGCTGGAACTCCACGGCGACGCCGTGTACGGCGCCGGCGCGGGCCCGGACGCCGGGAGCATCCGCACCCGGGACGGGCGGGTCCTGGACCTGGCCGATCTGATGCCCCGGATCTGACGGGGCGTCGACCTGTACACCAACACCCCACTCCCGAGGCGCGGTTGGGGCACTTGAGCACCAATTGGCGTAGAACGGGATGAGGAGCGCACGCTACGCCAATCGGGTGATGCGGCAACCCAGCACTTGTGGCATATGCCCGGATCCTGCGTTACTGGACGCATTCCAACCAATGGGCAGCCCGTACCACTCGGGAAGCGTGGCGCCGGAGTTGGCCGTCGTCCTCCACACGTGGGGAGGGCGCGGGTACGCCGGGGTCGCGATGGGCACCCCGAGGGGGTTGGATCGCCAGTCGGTACCGCTCGCGCGGTGCCGACTGGTTTTTTTGTGCCGCGACGGCGGTGTTGGCGGAGGCCGACGGCGCACGCCGGTGGTACACGGGCGCTCCCGTACCGCGTTCAAAAATGCCGCGTATGACACCTTGTCAGCATTGGCTCCCTGTGGGGTACTTGAGACAGCGAACCGGTGGGCCGCCCATCCCAGACCGGGGATCACGGTAAAGGGCGGCACCTGCCGGTTCTTCCTCTGTCTGCCTACAGGGGAACTCCTCCGAGCAGGCGGCACGGTTCAGCCGCCCGCCCTCCGTGAGGGCCCTCCGCGCAGGGCGGCCCGGCGGTCTCCCCAGCCTTTGCTGCGTCCTTCTGTCCCACGCCTGTCAGCGAGGAGTCTCTCCATGCCTATTTCTCCGAACCAGGGTTCCACCGGCGGTGGCACGCTGGTGACCATCACCGGGACGAACCTGTCCGGTACCTCCGCCGTCCACTTCGGCACGAAGTCGGCCACCGGCGTCACCAACGTCTCGCCGACCCAGGTCACGGCCGTGTCGCCCTCGGGCGCCGGGAGCGTCGGGGTGACCGTGACCACCCCGGGTGGCACGAGCAACCCGATCCCGTTCTTCTACGTCGGTGCCCCGTTCAAGTCCTCGCTCGGGCCGACCTCCGGTCCTCTGGCGGGCGGCAACACGGTCACCATCAACGGTGTCGGGCTGGCGACGGCGACCAGTGTGTCGTTCGGCGCCAACAGCGCGACGCCGACGGTCATCTCCGACACCCAGCTCACCGTCGCCGTGCCCGCGGGCGCGGTGGCCGGCCCCGTCGGAGTGAGCGTGACCACCGCGGGCGGAACGAACAACGGTCTGTCCTACACCTACGTGGACGTTCCCACCGTCACCGCCGTCACGCCCACCTCCGGGCCGACGTCCGGCGGTACCGGTGTGACCATCACCGGGACCAACCTCGGCACCACCGAGTCGGTCACCTTCGACGGCAACCCCGCACCGTTCACCCTGGTGAGCTCCACCACGATCTCGGCGGTCACCCCGCCGGGCGCCGCCGGCGCGGTCGACGTGGTCGTGACCAACCCGGCCGGCTCCGACACGGCCGCCGGCGCGTTCACCTACGTCGCGCCTCCGGGTATCTGACCGCCGCCCCCGCTGCCGCCCGGCCCCCCGCCGGGCGGCAGCCTGCCTGGACCACCGCCTCCCCGGCGGTGGTTCTCGCCGTCAACCCCAGGCTTCGCCCAGGCTGCCTTAGGAGCACCCTCATGCCGCCAACGATCAGCACCATCAGTCCTTCGCAAGGACCCACCACCGGGGGTACCACCGTCACCCTCACCGGCACCGGGATGACGGGGTCCACCGCCGTACGGTTCGCCAGCACCAACGCCACGTCCTTCGTGGTCAACTCGGCCACCCAGATCACCGCCGTGAGCCCGCCCCGCGCCGCCGGCGCGGCGGCGGTGATCGTCGTGCACCCGACCGGCAACAGCAACTCGGTGACATTCACCTATGTCGTGGCGACGGTGCCGGCGATCACGAGTGTCGCGCCCAGCAGCGGTCCGACGGCGGGCGGCACGAGCGTCACCCTCACCGGAACCGGGTTCACCGGGGCCACGGCGGTCACCTTCGCCGGAGTCCCGGCGACCTCGTTCGTGGTGAACTCGGCCACCCAGATCACCGCCGTGACACCCGGGGGAAGTACCGGGGCCGCGGTCGTGAGCGTCACGACACCGGGCGGCACCAGCGCCCCGGACGCCTTCTTCTTCTACGCCGCGCCTCCCGTCCTCGACAGTGCCGCCCCCGCCCAGGGCCCGGCGTCCGGTGGCACGGTGGTGACCCTGACCGGGAGCAGTCTGCTCAACGCCACCGCCGTACGGTTCGGCGTCACCAATGCCACCTCCTTCACCGTGGTGTCGGCGACCCAGATCACCGCCACCGCACCTCCGGGGACGGGGAGTTCACCGATCACGGTGATCACCCCGGGCGGTACGAGCAACCCCGTCGCCTTCACCTATGCCGCCGCGCCCACCCTGACCGCGCTGGTGCCCAGCAGCGGTCCGACGAGCGCGGGCACCGTGGTCACCCTCAGCGGCACGAATCTGGCCACGGCCTCGGCCGTCACCTTCGGCGGTACGGCCGTGTCGTTCACGGTCGTGTCGGACACACAGATCACGGCGGTGGCACCCGCCGGAGCCGCGGGCCCGGTCACCGTGACCGTCACCACGGCGGGCGGCACGAGCCCCGGCCTGACCTACACCCGGGTCGCCGCGCCCGGCATCTGACACGCGGACGACGGAGAACGAAGCCGCCGCACCTACCTCGTACGGCCCCGCGGACCACTTCCCCGCCGGTCGCCGACAACTGTTCCGGGCCACTGATCCAGTCAGGCTATGTGTGGGCGCCGCCTCCCCGGAGGGCCGAGGAGAGCGCCCTAGCGTGAAGCTCCACGGCGCCCGCGCCCCGCGGGCCCGGTAACCGAACAAGGAGCCGAACCGGTGCGCATCACACCACGCAGAGGCAGACTCGTCGTCGCCACAGCCCTGGCCGCTGTCCTGGGGCTGGCCTCGCCGGCCTGGGCCGTACCGTCGAGCACCACGGTGACGGCCACTCCGCAGTCCGCCCAGGTGGGCGCCTCCGTGCTGCTGGCGGCCACGGTCGACTGCCCCTCCGACCCCACGGGCGGACTCGGCGTGACGTTCTTCGACGGCAGCGACGAGCTCGACACCGTGCCCGTCAACGCCAACGGCCAGGCGAGCTACAGCACCACGTTCAGCACGGTCGGTTCGCACACCATCACCGCCGCCTACAACGGCAACTCGGAGTGCGACGCCTCCAACAACACCACGACCGTCCAGGTGACGTCCGCCCCGACGCCGCCCGGCCCCAACCCCGGCTTCTGTCTGCTCGCCTGCGGCGGACTGATCAACTTCTCCACCGGCGACATCAACAACAACATCAACATCAACAAGAACAGGTACTAGCCTCCGGCCGGTCCTCGTCGGGGCGGGCGTGGGCGAGTTCGGTCTCGATGGTGTCCAGGGCCCGTCTCGCGGCGGCGATCT